>DATGYU010000098.1:0-1795 GCA_035297625.1 Prolixibacteraceae bacterium | reverse complement strand
GCTGCAATTATATCGCCTATTCACAGGAGGTAAATCACAGAAAAAACAATTCGGAACATCCTTTTTTCTTCTCTCCCAAAAGTCATGACCCCAACTTTCTAAAGTCAGCCGCATTCCCTGACAAGTCATTTTACCAGCAGAAATCAGAATGGAAACATATCATTGATACCACCTGGGGCGAGGGAGCTTCGCTGGAAGAAAAACTTGAAATTTTTAATCTCTTTGCAATAGACGTGTATGATAATTTCTGCAACTTCAATACACTAAAACTGAATTACGACTCTCTTTATGTTCATTATTTCAACATGATCAATGATTCCACCAGTAAAGGTGCGTTCGCCTCCATCATGGCCCGTTTTGCCGCTTATCTAAAAGACGCTCATGCTACAGCCCTTGATCTGACAGTACTGGGAACTGAACAAAATCCAGGGGTACCTGATTTTTATCCCGGTTTACCTTACTTATTTACCGGAACCTATTGTCCTACTGAACACTCCGGGATTGTTACAACGGTACTGCCCGACAGTACGACACTGGTGCTGCGTGCTGTTCCAAATCACCCCTTACATCTTGAACCAGGGGATATCATACTGGGATATGAGGGCGTTCCATGGAAGAATCTCGTCAGGGAATTAATCGACTCAGGAATACCCTGGTGTGCTACACTTACCGGTGGATGCAAATCAGCGGATACTTACCAATACCTATCCGGAGCCGGATTAAACTGGCATTTATTTAATACCATTGATATACTAAAATATGCAGGGAATGATACGGTCCATTTATCACTGGAGCCAATGGTAACCCTTAACCTTCCGCAAACACCAAGCAATGAGCAGATGCCTGTTAAGAACATTCCTTTTCCAAATGCAGGGTATACTACTCCTGCTACGGCGGTGACCTATGGTATAATGGAAAATACCAACATCGGATACATCTTTCTTGCCACTGAGGAAAGTTATGCAGACCAACAATTCTTTGAGGCCGTTGATTCGCTAAAAAACACAGATGCATTAATCATCGATATGCGCTGGAATGGAGACGGTAATGCGACTTTTGAAAATGCTTTTAATGTGCTGTTCAATGAATATCAAAAAACACTTGCCACTGTTTATCGCTGTGACTACACTACTTTTGATCTGTGCCAATATGGAAGCGGTACGCAATACCAGATTAATGGGAAAAATCCGGATTATTATGACAGACCTATTGCAGTTTTGCTTGGTCCATCCTGTTGGGGGATGGGAGAAATTATCGCCCATCGGTTAAAGTATCATCCTATGGTGAGGTTTTTTGGTGCAAGTTCAAATGGTTCATTGGGAGGTGGTTTATCAATTGATAATTTTCAAAATTGGTCTCTTTATTACCCCTACCTGGACATGTACTATACCAATGATCCAGGGAACTACCTTAACCTAAAAGAATTCCCCATTGACTATCCTGTTTGGTTTAACAAAGATGACGTGGCCAAAGGTATTGACCCGATTGTCGAAAAGGCCAGGCAGTGGATCAACAACCTCACCTACGGGCACAGCCTTGTTTTAAATCCACCATTTTTCTTTTCTGAAAACGATACCATTAAAGCGACTGCTACAATTGAGAATCCAAACAAACATGATGTTTCAGCCATGTTAATCGTTGAGAATCAGGAGGGTGAACTGGTTGACTCCATCATGATGACCCCTTTAATTGGGGATAAAAATAATATCTGGCAGGCAGAGCGGATAATAAAAGATGTTGATAAGAATTTATACTGGATCTCTCTGAGAGTAAACGATCAAACCGACTCCTCTTA
>DATGYU010000097.1:0-16858 GCA_035297625.1 Prolixibacteraceae bacterium | reverse complement strand
GGGTGCTGAAGGTCGTAAGACAGTATGTACCGGTGTTGAAATGTTCCGTAAGATTTTGGATGATGGACAGGCTGGTGACAACGTAGGTTTGTTGTTACGTGGTGTTGACAAAAAAGAAATCAAACGTGGACAGATTCTTGCTAAACCAGGTTCAATCACTCCTCACACTACATTCAAAGCTGAGGTTTATATCCTGAAAAAAGAAGAAGGTGGACGTCATACTCCATTCCATAACAGATACCGTCCTCAGTTCTATTTACGTACCTTGGACGTTACCGGAGAAATTCACTTACCAGAAGGACGTGAAATGGTTCTTCCAGGAGATAACGTTTCAATTGAAGTACAATTGATCTATCCAGTGGCTCTTAACATTGGTCTTCGTTTCGCAATCCGCGAAGGAGGTCGTACTGTAGGTGCAGGACAGGTTACAGAAATTGTATCATAAATTCGACCAACAAAATATGTCTGATAAAGAGTCCCGAAATTCTTCGGGACTCTTTACGGATGATACTCGTTGGGAGTTTTGTTTTTTCATAATGTGTGACAATGTAAGTTCGAGTCTTACCATCCGTACAAATTTATTTATATAAAGATGAAACTTAAGATCTATTTCGAAGAAGCTTATAATGAGCTTGTTCATAAAGTTTCCTGGCCTACATTTAAAGAATTGCAGAATAGTGCTTTCATAGTAATGGTTGCTTCCCTTATCATAGCACTTATAGTCTTTGTAATGGATTTCTCTTTTGATTCCATTATGAGCTTTGTGTACAGATTATTTTATTAATTATTTTTAGGAGGACAACATGAGCGAAAACGTAAAAAAATGGTATGTTCTTAGGGCTATTGGTGGAAAAGAAAAAAAAGTCAAAGAATATATTGAAAACGAGATTGCAAATGCTGGTCTCCAGGAGTTTATTTCACAGGTTTTGATACCTACCGAAAAGGTTTATCAAATTCGAAACGGTAAAAAGATCAGCAAGGAAAGAAATTTTTTCCCCGGATATGTTTTAGTTGAAGCATGTCTGGTTGGAGAGATTCCCCACATGTTACGCAATGTCCCCAATATTATTGGCTTCCTGGGTGACACCAAGGGTGGAGAACCTGTTCCAATGCGGCAGTCGGAAGTCTACAGGATTTTAGGTCGTGTAGATGAAATGGCAGCTTCTGGTGAAGAGATGAACATTCCTTATGTGGTTGGAGAAACTGTGAAAGTTATTGATGGGCCGTTTAATGGCTTTAATGGAATCATTGAAAATATCAATGAGGAAAAGAAAAAGCTTCAGGTAATGGTCAAAATTTTTGGACGAAAAACTCCTTTGGAGCTTAGCTTCATGCAAGTAGAAAAGGAGTAATAAATCACTTATCGATTTTATTATGGCTAAAGAAATTGCTGGATTAATTAAATTGCAAGTAAAGGGGGGTGCTGCTAACCCTTCACCTCCGATCGGCCCAGCATTAGGTTCCAAAGGGGTAAATATCATGCAGTTTTGCAAACAGTTTAATGGTAGGACTCAAGAACTTGCTGGTAAAGTTCTTCCTGTTATTATTACTGTTTACGCGGACAAGTCATTTGATTTTGTAATTAAACAACCCCCTGTCGCTGTGCAACTTATAGAAGCTGCAAAAGTGAAAAAAGGTTCCGCACAACCTCATATGGTAAAAGTGGGCAGTGTGAACTGGGATCAAGTTAAGACGATTGCAGAAATCAAAATGGAAGATCTTAACTGTTTCACCTTGGATGGAGCTATGAGCATGGTGGCTGGTACTGCCAGAAGTATGGGTATCACTATTGAAGGCGAACGCCCTGCTAAAAACTAATTAAAATTATTAAAATGGGCAGAATTACAAAGAATAAAAAGCTTGCTCTGGAGAAACTGGAAAAAGGCAAATTCTATACGCTAAAAGAAGCATCTGAACTGGTAAAGGAAATTACTTTTACCAAATTTGATGCATCTGTAGATATAGATGTTCGCCTTGGTGTGGATCCAAGAAAAGCTAATCAGATGGTGAGAGGCGTAGTTACTTTACCTCATGGTACTGGTAAAGAAGTGCGCGTATTAGCCCTGGTTACTCCTGACAAAGAGCAGGAAGCTAAAGATGCTGGAGCTGATTATGTTGGTCTGGATGACTTCGTTGACAAAATCAAAGGAGGATGGACTGATGTTGATGTGATTATTACTATGCCACCGGTAATGGGTAAAGTGGGAGCCTTGGGACGTATTTTAGGTCCTCGCGGTTTGATGCCTAACCCTAAAAGTGGTACTGTAACTATGGAAATTGGTAAAGCAGTAGCAGAAGTTAAAGCAGGTAAAATTGACTTTAAAGTAGATAAATTCGGTATTGTTCATACTTCAATTGGTAAAGTTTCATTCAACAGCGATAAGATTGTTGACAATGCAACTGAGTTTGTAAATACATTGATCAAACTCAAGCCATCTGCAGCTAAAGGAACATATGTAAAAAGTATCTACCTTTCTACTACTATGAGCCCTGGAATTCAAATTGAGCCTAAGTCTGTCTCTGAAAAGTAAACGTATTAGTATGAAAAAATCAGAAAAAAGTAATATTATCGGTAGCCTTACAGAGCAGATCAATGCATCCTCTCATTTTTATCTGACAGATATTGAGAGCATGGATGCTGCAAGCACCAGCGACTTAAGGCGTTTATGCAACAAACAGCAAGTAAAGCTTGTTGTTGTAAAAAATACCTTATTACGTAAAGCGATTGAAGCCTCTGATAAAGAAGCTCAGGAGCTGTATGGTGTGCTTAAAGGCAATACCTCAGTGATGTTTTGCGAGAACGCAAATGTTCCAGCAAAATTGATTAAGGATTTCAGCAAAAAACATAAGAAACCTTTGTTAAAAGGTGCGTATGTTCAAGAGTCAGTATATGTTGGTGAAAACCAATTGGATACATTAGTATCTATTAAGTCTAAGAAAGAATTGCTTGGAGATGTTATCGGTCTGTTGCAGTCGCCAGTTAAGAATGTACTGGGAGCATTACAATCAGGTGGAAATACCATCCATGGCGTTTTAAAGACATTAAGTGAAAAGTAATAAGTTAGTTTATAATTATATTTAAAATTATTATCGAAATGGCAGATTTAAAGGCACTTGCGGAAGAGTTAGTAAACTTAACTGTAAAAGAAGTAAATGAATTAGCCGGAATTTTAAAATCGGAATATGGTATTGAACCTGCTGCTGCTGCTGTTGCTGTAGCTGCATCTAGTGCTCCAGCAGAAGAAGCTGAAGCTGCTGTTCAAACTCAGTTCGATGTTATTCTGAAATCAGCTGGTCAATCAAAATTAGCTGTTGTTAAATTAGTAAAAGAATTAACTGGTCTAGGCTTGAAAGAAGCTAAAGAAGTAGTTGATGCTGCTCCAAAAGCAATTAAAGAAAAAGTTTCTAAAGACGAGGCTGAAGGTTTGAAATCTCAATTAGAAGAAGCTGGAGCTGAAGTTGAACTTAAATAAAAGTCTTACGACCTTAATTTTAGGTTGATGCGGTTTAGAACCTCACATACGTGGGGTTCTATACCTTTTTGTATATTTATCTTTTAAGTTCAATCAATTAATATACATCGATGTCAGAAAATATTGAAAATCAGAGGATAAGCTTTTCTTCCACAAAAACTGTATTTGACTATCCTGATTTCCTGGAAGTCCAAGTTAAATCCTTTATTGAATTTTTTCAACTTGGTACTACACCCGATCAACGTAAGGTTGAAAGATTATGGAAAGTTTTTGAGGAAAATTTCCCTATAAGTGATACCAGAAATAATTTCGTACTTGAATTTGTTGACTATTTAGTTGACCCACCTCGTTACTCCATCGATGAATGTATCGAAAGAGGTTTAACTTTTAGCGTTCCATTAAAAGCTAAATTAAAACTTTACTGTACCGATCCCGAACATGAGGATTTTGATACAGTAGTTCAGGATGTATATCTGGGTACGGTTCCCTATATGACGCCCAGAGGTACTTTTGTTATTAACGGTGCTGAACGTGTTGTCGTTTCTCAGCTACACCGTTCCCCGGGAGTATTCTTTGGCCAAAGTATGCATGCCAATGGTACCAAACTGTATTCTGCCAGGGTCATTCCTTTTAAAGGTTCCTGGATCGAATTTGCGACAGACATTAATAGTGTGATGTATGCTTATATCGATCGTAAGAAAAAATTACCTGTTACAACATTGCTTCGTGCAATCGGATTTGAAAGTGATAAAGATATTCTTGAGATTTTCGATTTAGCAGACGAGATTAAGGTATCAAGGTCAGGTTTAAAGAAAGTTGTCGGTCGTAAATTAGCTGCCCGTGTGTTGAAAACCTGGGTAGAAGATTTCGTAGATGAAGATACCGGTGAAGTGGTATCCATCGAACGTAATGAAGTGGTCATTGACCGTGAAATCATTATCGACAATGATCACATTGATGAAATCATTGATGCCGGGGCCAAGACTATTTTGCTGCACAAGGAAGATCGGAATCTTCAGGATTATGCCATTATATATAACACGTTACAAAAAGACCCTTGTAACTCTGAAAAAGAAGCTGTTCTACATATCTACCGTCAGTTGCGTAATGCTGAACCACCAGATGATGCAACAGCAAGAGATGTAATTGATAAATTATTCTTCTCTGAGAAAAGATATGACCTGGGTGAAGTAGGACGCTATAGAATCAACAAAAAGTTGAATCTGAATATTGAAATGAATGTTCAGGTTTTAACGAAGGAAGATATTATAGAAATCATCAAATATCTGATCAAGCTTGTTAACTCAAAAACGGATGTTGACGATATTGACCACTTAAGCAACCGCCGTGTAAGAACGGTTGGTGAGCAAATGTATAATCAGTTTGGAGTAGGATTAGCCCGTATGGCCCGTACCATTCGTGAAAGAATGAACGTGCGCGATAATGAGGTATTCACGCCAATTGACCTGATTAATTCTAAAACATTATCATCGGTTATCAATTCCTTCTTTGGAACCAATGCCCTGTCACAGTTTATGGATCAAACCAATCCATTGGCTGAAATGACGCACAAAAGACGTATGTCTGCTTTAGGCCCGGGTGGTCTGTCGCGTGAAAGAGCCGGTTTCGAAGTACGTGACGTTCATTATACTCACTATGGCCGCCTGTGTCCTATTGAAACACCTGAAGGACCAAACATCGGATTGATTTCATCTCTTTGTGTATTTGCTAAAGTTACTGACCTTGGATTTATTTCTACTCCTTACCGTAAGGTTGATAATGGAGTGGTGGATTTATCGGAAACAGGTGTTATTTACCTAACCGCAGAGGAAGAAGAGGCAAAAATCATTGCTCAGGCAAATGCTCCGATTGATAACGAAGGAAGATTCATCAATACAAAAGTTAAGGCCAGGTTAGACGGTGATTATCCGATCGTACCTAAAGAAGAGGTAAACTTAATGGACGTGGGACCAAACCAGATCGCCTCCGTAGCTGCTTCTTTGATTACCTTCCTTGAACATGATGATGCCAACCGTGCATTGATGGGATCCAACATGATGAGGCAGGCAGTGCCGCTTCTTCGTCCTGAAGCTCCAATTGTGGGAACAGGGTTGGAAGAAAGAGCTGCTGTCGATTCAAGAGTTCTTGTAATTGCAGAAGATAATGGTGTCATCGAGTATGTGGATGCTGATGAAATTTTAATTAAATACGATAAGACGGAAGAAGAACGTTTTGTAAGCTTCGATCCTGAAATCGTTACCTATAAAATTGCCAAATTCCAAAAGACCAACCAGGGAACTGTTGTTGACCTTAAGCCTATTGTTCAAAAAGGAGAGCGCGTTCGCAAAGGACAGGTTCTTACGGAAGGATATGCTACTCAGGGTGGTGAACTTGCTTTAGGCCGTAACTTAAAAGTTGCTTTCATGCCATGGCAGGGATATAACTATGAGGATGCTATTGTTATTTCGGAACGTGTGGTTAGGGAAGACATCTTCACCTCTATCCATGTGGATGAATATTCACTGGAAGTTAGAGATACCAAACGTGGGGTAGAAGAATTTACTTCTGATATTCCAAACGTTAGTGAAGAAGCTACCAAGAACCTTGATGACAATGGTCTGATTCGTATTGGTGCTGTTGTAAAACCTGGAGATATCCTTATTGGTAAGATTACCCCAAAAGGGGAGTCGGATCCTTCACCGGAAGAAAAGTTGCTTCGTGCTATTTTTGGTGATAAAGCAGGTGATGTAAAAGATGCTTCTTTAAAAGCTTCTCCTTCACTAAACGGAACCATCATCGATAAGAAATTATTCTCCCGTGTTGTTAAAGATAAAAAAGGCAAAGTAGGTACCAAACCTTTACTCGATTCAATCGATGAAGAGTTTGATCGCCAGGTATCAGGCCTTAGAGCTAAATTGGAGGATAAATTGTTCCAGCTTGTGAATGGTAAAACCAGCCAGGGTGTGAAAGATTACTATGGTGGTGATATTATTGGCAAAGGGAATAAATTTACCTTAAAACAACTTCAGGAAATTGATTATCTGACCATCAATCCAGGAAAATGGACGACAGATAAGGATAAGAACGATTTAATTTTCGCTCTTATTAACAATTACAACATGAAGTATAAGGAACTGGAAGCGGTATCTCGTCGTAAACGCTACAATGTGACGATCGGGGATGAACTTCCAGCCGGAATTATTCAGCTTGCCAAGGTTTATGTTGCTAAAAAGCGTAAACTTCAGATTGGTGATAAAATGGCAGGTCGACATGGAAATAAGGGTATTGTCTCTCGTATCGTAAGAGATGAAGATATGCCATTCCTGTCTGACGGAACCGTTGTTGATATAGTACTGAATCCATTAGGTGTACCTTCCCGTATGAACCTTGGACAGATTTACGAAACTGTTCTTGGTTGGGCAGGAAAAGAATTAGGGTTAAAATTTGCAACTCCTATTTTTGATGGTGCAACCTTAGAAGAAGTTACAGAGTTTACCGATAAAGCCGGTGTTCCAAGATATGGCAAGACCTATTTAAGTGACGGTGGTACAGGTGAACCTTTCGACCAGCCTGCTACAGTGGGTGTGATATATATGTTAAAATTAGGACACATGGTTGAAGACAAGATGCATGCTCGTTCTATTGGACCATATTCTTTAATCACACAGCAGCCTTTAGGAGGTAAAGCACAATTTGGAGGTCAAAGGTTTGGGGAAATGGAAGTTTGGGCACTGGAAGCCTTCGGTGCATCCAATATCCTTCAGGAAATCCTCACTGTTAAATCCGATGATGTTTTAGGTAGGGCTAAAGCTTATGAAGCTATTGTAAAAGGTGAACCAATGCCTGCACCAGGTATACCGGAATCCTTGAACGTATTGCTTCATGAACTTCGAGGACTTGGTTTGAGTGTAAATCTGGATTAATTTACGGGAAATCAGTAATGATTTCCCTGATATAAACTTGAAAAAATAACCATCGATATATGGCATTCAGAAAAGACAATAAAGTTAAAAGTAGCTTTACCAAAATTGGTATCAGTCTTGCTTCACCTGAGGAAATCCTTGAAAGGTCCCATGGTGAGGTATTGAAACCTGAAACGATAAATTACCGGACTTATAAACCTGAACGTGATGGTTTGTTCTGCGAACGAATCTTCGGACCAGTGAAGGATTATGAGTGCCATTGCGGTAAATACAAACGTATTCGCTACAAAGGAATCGTCTGTGACCGCTGTGGGGTAGAAGTTACTGAAAAGAAAGTGCGCCGCGAACGTATGGGACATATCTCCCTTGTGGTTCCTGTTGCTCACATTTGGTATTTTAAATCGTTACCTAATAAAATAGGTTACCTTTTGGGTTTGCCAACCAAAAAACTTGATGTAATTATTTATTACGAAAGATATGTTGTTATTCAACCGGGTATAAAAGGCCAGGACGGGGTTAAATATCTTGATTTCCTCTCTGAAGAAGAATATCTTGATATTTTGGACTCTCTGCCCAAAGAAAACCAATACCTGGATGACAGCGATCCAAACAAATTCATCGCCCGCATGGGTGCTGAAGCGTTGTATACTTTATTGCAACGTCTTGAATTGGATGAAATGTCATTTGATCTTCGTCATAAAGCAAATACTGAAACCTCTCAGCAACGTAAAAACGAAGCGCTTAAGCGCCTTCAGGTTGTTGAAGCTTTCCGTGCCAGCAAAAATATCAATCGCCCTGAATGGATGATTGTAAAAGTAGTACCCGTTATCCCACCTGATCTTAGACCTCTGGTTCCGCTGGATGGTGGAAGGTTTGCTACTTCTGACTTAAATGATTTATACCGCAGGGTAATCATCAGAAATAACCGTTTAAAAAGATTAATCGAGATTAAAGCGCCTGAAGTGATCTTACGTAATGAAAAACGTATGCTTCAGGAAGCAGTGGATTCATTGTTTGATAACTCAAGAAAATCAAACGCTGTAAAGACTGAAAATAACCGTGCTTTAAAATCATTGTCTGATAGCTTAAAAGGTAAACAAGGTCGTTTCCGCCAGAACTTATTAGGTAAACGTGTGGATTATTCAGCTCGTTCGGTAATTGTTATCGGGCCAAAACTGAAACTCCATGAATGCGGATTGCCTAAAGACATGGCTGCCGAGCTTTTCAAACCTTTTATCATCCGTAAGCTTATTGAGCGCGGAATCGTAAAGACGGTTAAATCTGCCAAGAAAATCGTGGATCGCAAAGACCCGGTTGTTTGGGATATTCTTGAAAACGTATTGAAAGGACATCCTGTTTTACTGAACCGTGCGCCCACACTTCACCGTTTATCAATTCAGGCATTTCAGCCAGTAATGGTGGAAGGTAAAGCTATTCAGTTGCACCCACTTTCATGTACTGGATTTAACGCTGACTTCGACGGTGACCAGATGGCCGTTCACGTACCACTGGGTAATGCCGCCGTTCTGGAAGCGCAGATGTTAATGCTGGCATCGCACAACTTGTTGAACCCTGCCAATGGCGCTCCAATCACTGTTCCTTCACAGGACATGGTTCTTGGTCTTTATTATATGACCAAGCCAAGACCTGGAGCAAAAGGTGAAGGTATGACTTTCTATTCTACTGAAGAAGTGATTATCGCTTACAACGAAGGAGTAGTGGAACTGCACGCCATTGTAAAGGTGAAAGTGGAAGATATTGATGAAAACGGTGAGATGTTCAAGCATATCATTGAAACTACTGTTGGACGAATTATTTTTAATCAGTGCGTTCCAAAGCAGGCAGGTTACCTCAATGAATTGCTGACCAAGAAATCTCTTCGTACCATCATCTCTGATATTTATAAGAAAACAGGTAATGCTGTTACCGTTAAATTCCTTGATGACATCAAAGATCTTGGATATTCAATGGCTTACCGCGGTGGTCTGTCATTCAACCTTAGCGATGTTGTTATTCCTGAAGATAAAAAAGAAATTGTTGAGGCCGGTTATAATGAAGTTGAAGAAGTAATGTCCAACTATAACATGGGGTTCATTACCAACAACGAACGTTACAACCAGGTAATTGATATCTGGACACATGCCAATGCCAAACTTACCAATTCGGTAATGAAAACATTGAGTACCGACCGTCAAGGATTCAATTCCGTATACATGATGTTGGACTCAGGAGCCCGTGGTTCCAAGGAACAGATTCGTCAGCTTTGCGGAATGCGTGGTTTGATGGCTAAACCTCAGAAATCTGGATCTACTGGTTCACAGATTATCGAGAACCCTATCCTTGCCAACTTTAAAGAAGGTCTGTCGGTTTTGGAATACTTTATTTCAACCCACGGTGCCCGTAAAGGTTTGGCCGATACCGCTCTTAAAACTGCTGATGCTGGTTATTTGACCCGTAGGCTTGTAGACGTTGCCCAGGATGTGATCATTCAGGAAGAAGATTGCGGAACCCTGCGCGGATTGATTGCTACTGCCATTAAGAATAACGAAGAAATCGTGGCTTCTTTGGTAGAAAGAATTATCGGACGTACCACTGTTCACGATATTTTCAACCCGCTGACCGGTGAGCTGATTGTTGGCTCAGGTGAGATTGTTACTGATGATATTGCCCGTAAAATTGAAGAATCCCCAATTGAATCAGTTGAAATTCGTTCAGTTTTAACCTGTGAATCAAAAGTGGGTGTTTGTGCGAAATGTTACGGATTAAACCTGGCAGGTAGCACGATGGTTCAAAGAGGGGAGGCTGTCGGTGTAATCGCTGCTCAGTCAATCGGTGAACCTGGAACACAGCTTACTTTGCGTACATTCCATGTGGGAGGTATCGCAGGTAACATTTCTACCCAGTCGGCTGTAGAATCTAAATATGATGGTATTGCCGAAATTGACGAACTGCGCGTAGTAGGCAGTTACAATGAAAATGGTGTTAAAACCGACATCGTTGTAAGCCGTCTTTCTGAACTTAGAATCATTGATAAAAATACCAGAATCCCTCTTTCAACACACAACATTCCTTATGGTTCCAAACTGTTCATCGAGAATGGCCAGGAAGTGAAAAAAGGAATGCGAATTTGTGAATGGGACCCTTATAACGGTGTTATCATTACTGAGTTTAAAGGAAAAGTTTCCTTTGAACAGGTAATCGATGGTATCACTTACCGTGAAGAATCTGATGAGCAAACGGGTTACAAGGAAAAAGTAATCATCGAAACAAGGGATAAAACCAAAAACCCATCTCTTAGGATTTTGGATGAATCAGGCGACACAATCCGTACTTACAACTTACCGGTGGGAGGCCACATGGCTGTTGAAGATGGACAGATTGTTGAAGCAGGGGCTGTTCTGGTGAAAATTCCTCGTGCCGCTGGTAAAGCTGGTGATATCACCGGAGGTTTACCTCGAGTAACTGAGTTGTTCGAAGCCAGAAATCCTTCAAACCCGGCTATTGTTTCTGAAATCGATGGTGAGATCTCTCTTGGTAAAATTAAACGTGGTAACCGTGAAATCGTGGTTACTTCTAAAACAGGAGAAGTAAAACGCTACCTGGTACCACTGTCACGTCAGATCCTTGTACAGGAAAATGACTATATCCGTGCTGGAATTCCATTATCGGATGGTGCTATCACACCTTCGGATATCCTTGCCATCAAAGGTCCAACAGCTGTTCAGGAATATATCCTGAATGAGGTACAGGACGTATATCGTATGCAGGGGGTAAAAATCAATGACAAACACTATGAAGTAATCATCCGCCAGATGATGCGCAAGGTGGAAATTGATGATCCGGGAGATACCAGGTTCCTCGAAAAACAAATCGTGGATAAACACGAGTTCCTTCATGAAAATGACTGGATTTACAACAAGAAAGTAGTAGTGGAAGCCGGTGATTCAGACAGCCTGAAACCTGGACAGATTATTACTTCCCGTCGCTTAAGGGATGAAAACTCTACACTTCGCCGTCGTGACAAACGTTTGGTGGAAGGAAGAGATGCCATTCCTGCAACATCCAGCCAGATACTTCAGGGTATTACCAGGGCTTCACTGCAAACCAGAAGCTGGTTGTCGGCCGCATCATTCCAGGAAACTACAAAGGTTCTGAATGAAGCTGCAATTCACGGAAAAGTGGATTACCTGGATGGATTGAAAGAAAACGTAATTTGCGGCCATTTGATCCCTGCAGGTACTGGTTTGAAAGAATACCGTAACCTGATCGTTGGATCAAAGGACGAATACGATAAAATGACTGAATTAAAAGAATCGGATAGAAATTCCAGAGATTAATTATGGAAGACTCAAAAAATAATAATCAATTACAGATTGAATTAACCGAAGACGTGGCACAGGGTATTTATTCAAACCTTGCGGTTATTACACACTCAAGTTCTGAATTTGTTCTTGATTTTATTCGGGTAATGCCTGGTATTCCAAAAGCGAATGTAAAATCAAGAATTATCCTGACTCCTGAACATGCAAAACGTTTGTTGATGGCCTTACAGGACAATATTCAAAAATTTGAAAGCGTCAATGGAGCCATTAAAAATGTAAGAGGGCATGATCCGATGCTTCCACCTATGGCTTTTGGGGGTCCAACGCCCATTGCATAATTAGGTTTAAACAGAATATTTCAGAGGGTATCATTTTGATACCCTCTTTTTTTTGCCTGAATTTTAAGAAGGATTATCGGATCAATATAAAAAATTGAAGAAATGGTATTGTTATAAAATCCATTGGTATTTCTTCGCCATTATTAGATACTCATTTGATACCTTTCTGATACCTTTCTGTAACCTCAGGTTACAGAAAGGTATCAGAAAGGTATCAAAAAGGTATCAGAAAATGGACATGAATAGTGGGTGCACATAGAGTAGATGATTAACCATATAACATTGGTAAGTGACATAAGAAAGAAAAGACAAAGCCTGGATTTATCCTGTGGTGACGTGATTAGTTTTCAGGGATCTATTGCTAAATACCATATACTAAAAAATAAGAGCATTTCATAATTACAACTTGTCTTAACATATCTTTCATAAGGTATTAGGTAAGCACTTATTTTAGTTGTTTTTTTAATTAAAATCATTTTAAATTGAGGAAGGTTTTGTCGGGTGTGATTATTTGAAAATTTAAGTTGATTGTTTTAAACTCTTTGATCTCAGCCCTTTTGGGATGCGGATTCCAGCAATTTTTACACATATTTTCTTATTGTTGAAAAATCCTGCATAAATGTGTTTTTTGAACCTCATAGTAGCTTGATTTCTAAGGTGCGAATATCTATATTTGCTACCTTTTAAAAATCAAGCCTTATCGATCATGAGTAAGGAAGAAGGAGTCGGGTAGAATAACAACCAGAATATTAAATTAATTAACTCAAATAGTTAGGAATGAAAGGTTACAAAATTATCGTACTTGCCAAACAGGTACCTGATACCAGAAATGTAGGCAAAGATGCAATGAAAGCTGATGGGACTGTCAATCGGGCTGCCCTTGCTGCTATTTTCAATCCGGAGGATTTGAATGCTTTGGAGCAGGCACTCAGGATCAAAGATCAGTTCCCCGGATCAAGCATTACCATTTTGACCATGGGACCAGGACGTGCTGCCGAGATTATTCGTGAAGGGATGTTCCGTGGAGCAGATGGTGGAATATTGCTTACTGATCGTGCTTTTGCTGGTTCTGATACCCTGGCAACCTCCTATGCACTTGGTCAGACATTAAAGAAAATCAATGATTTTGATATCATTGTAGCTGGAAGACAGGCCATCGATGGAGATACCGCTCAGGTAGGACCACAGGTAGCCGAGAAACTGGGCTTACCACAGGTTACCTACGTTGAAGAAATTCAATCAATAGATAATGGCATGATTACTGTTAAACGTCGTTTGGAACGTGGGGTGGAAGTTGTAAAATGCCCAATGCCTTTGGTGATTACTGTAAACGGATCGGCACCTGATTGCCGGGCTCGTAATGCCAAATTAATCATGAAATACAAACATGCCAAAACTGTATCAGAACTTCAGAATTCAAACGAAGACTATTTACATCTTTATAATGACAGACCTTACTTGAATATTCAGGAATGGACTGTTAGTGATATCGAATCCGATCCCGAGCAATTAGGCTTGACTGGTTCTCCTACCAAAGTAAAGACAATTGAAAATGTTGTTTTGCAGTCAAAAGGAGCAAAGGTCATCTCGTCTTCGGATGATGATATTGAAGAATTGATCAAAGATTTAATTGGTAGTCATACGATTGGTTAACATTAAAAGGTGTAAATTATGAATAGTGTTTTTGTTTATTGTGAAATAGAAGACGGGCAGATCGCAGAAGTTAGCCAGGAATTGCTGACCAAGGGAAGAAATCTGGCCAATGAACTGAAATGTAACCTTGAAGCTATTGCTATCGGGTATCAGCTTGATGGAATTGAAAAAAATGTATTCCCTTACGGAGTAGATGTATTATATATTGCTGATGATAAACGTCTGGCACCTTATACTACCTTACCTCATACTTCAATTGTTGTAAAATTATTTGAAGAACAGAAACCTCAGATTGCTTTGATGGGAGCATCTTCCATCGGCCGCGATTTGGGCCCAAGGGTTTCTTCAGCCCTTCATAGCGGTTTAACTGCCGATTGCACAAGTTTGGTAATCGGAAATCATGAAGATAAGAAACAAGGTAAGGTTTATGAAGATCTTTTATACCAGATCCGTCCGGCTTTTGGTGGAAATATCATAGCAACGATCATTAACCCTGACTGCCGTCCACAGATGGCCACTGTTCGTGAAGGGGTGATGAAAAAGGAAATTCTTGATCCGGAATACCAGGGGCAAATTGTAAAACTTGATGTTGCCAACTATGTAAGCGATGCTGATTTTGTTGTTGACATTATTGAGCGTCATATGGAAAAAAGTAAAGTAAACATTAAGGGCGCAGGTATCATCGTAGCAGGTGGATATGGAATGGGCTCCAAGGAAAATTTCCGTTTACTTTATGAATTGGCAGAAGTACTTGGAGGTGAAGTGGGAGCTTCCCGTGCCGCTGTTGATGCCGGGTATGTTGAACATGAAAGACAAATTGGTCAGACCGGGGTAACCGTTCGTCCTAAACTTTATATTGCCTGCGGTATCTCGGGTCAAATTCAGCACCGGGCAGGTATGGAAGAATCAGCCCAGATTATTGCCATTAATACAGATCCTGAGGCACCAATAAATATGGTGGCTGATTATGTGATCAATGGTGATGTCTCGGAAATCATTCCCAAGATGATCAAGTTTTATAAAAAGAACTCCAAGTAATCCTTGAATAATTAAACTTATTGAATAATGGCAAATTTTTATAACGATAATAAAGACCTGAAATTTCACCTTCAACATCCATTAATGGAGAAAATCGTTCGTTTGAAGGAAAGGAATTTTACTGAAAAGGCGAAGTATGATTATGCTCCTATGGATTATGAAGATGCTTTTGACAGCTTTGACAAAGTATTGGAGGTAGTAGGAGAGATTTGCGGTGATATCATTGCCCCAAACGCTGAGAGTATCGATGCAGAAGGCCCTTCAGTAGTGGATGGTCGTGTGGTTTATGCACGCGGTACTGAAGTGAATATCCAGGCTTTGCGTAATGCCGGCCTGATGGGAATGTCTCTGCCCCGTAAATATGAGGGATTGAATTTTCCGATCGTACCTTATATCATGGCAGCTGACATTGTTTCGCGTGCTGACGCAGGATTCGTAAATATTTGGGGCCTTCAGGATTGCGCCGAAACAATTAATGAGTTT
Source organism: Prolixibacteraceae bacterium (assembly GCA_035297625.1). Taxonomy (GTDB): domain Bacteria; phylum Bacteroidota; class Bacteroidia; order Bacteroidales; family Prolixibacteraceae; genus Aquipluma. The sequence continues at coordinate 1,628 of DATGYU010000097.1, read as the reverse complement.
GCATCGGAGGAACAAAAGGCAAAATATTTACCTCGCGTTTGCAACGGAGATACCATGGCAATGGACTTGACCGAACCGGATGCTGGATCTGACTTACAGGCAGTACAATTAAAAGCCACCTGGGATGAAAAGCAACAGGTATGGCTGCTGAATGGTGTAAAACGTTTTATTACCAATGGTGATGGTGACATTTCCCTGGTTTTGGCACGTTCTGAAGCCGGTACAAAAGATGGCCGTGGACTGTCAATGTTTATTTACGATAAGCGCAATGGGGGAGTAACTGTTCGTCGTATAGAGCATAAAATGGGTATTATCGGTTCTCCAACTTGTGAACTGGTATTTAAAAATGCTCCCGGGGAATTGGTAGGTGACCGCAAAATGGGGTTGGTTAAATATGTAATGGCTTTGATGAATGGTGCACGTCTTGGTATCGCTGCCCAATCAGTAGGAGTTTGTGAAGCTGCTTATCGTGAAGCGTTGGGATATGCCAAAGAACGCATGCAGTTTGGGAAAGCTATTATCAAATTCCCTGCCGTATATGAAATGTTATCTACCATGAAAGCAAAGCTGGATGCATCCCGTACGCTTTTGTATGAAACTGCCCGCTTTGTTGACATGTATAAAACATACATGCATATTTCTGAAGAACGGAAATTGGAAAAAGAGGAAAGAGATGAAATGAAAATGTATCAGAAATTAGCTGATATCTATACTCCTCTTGTAAAAGGTATGGCAAGTGAGTATAGCAATCAGTTGGCCTATGATGCCATTCAGATTCATGGGGGATCCGGTTTCATGAAAGACTATCCGGTAGAACGAATTTACCGCGATGCCCGTATAACTTCCATTTATGAAGGAACTACCCAATTACAGGTGGTTGCGGCTATAAGGGGTGTTACCACCGGAGCCTACTTAAATCAGATCAGGGCTTATGAAGCAATCAAAGTATCTCCAGAATTGGAATATTTCAGAAGGACCTTGATTATTTTAACCGACGACTATGAGCAGGCAGTTAAAAAGGTGGTAAGCAAAGAAGATAATGAGTTTATTGATTTCCATGCCCGCAGACTTGTGGAAATGGCCGGTCACATCATTATGAGTTATCTGCTGTTGCTTGATACCAATAGAGAGCCATCCTTCCTTAAATCGACTAAAAACTACATCAATTTCGCCAAAGCCCAGGTTAAGGCTAATGCTGAATTTGTGCGTTCATCTGAATTAAGTGATCTTGGTATGTATAAATACGAGATGCAATAATAAGATTTATATATCTGTATACTGAAAAGGCAGCCTATTGGCTGCCTTTTTTTTTGGATATAGCAAGCCGTAACCAGAATACCTCAAAAAATATGTAATTCTAACTCCCTGTAACTTAAAAAGTAAGGGATATTGCTGCATTTTTATCTCGTTTTTTATTCGTTTTTATTTGGAGAATATAAAAAGGGGCGTATCTTTGCAACCGCTTTAACGAAAAACGCCTGTATGGGGTTTGGGTTAGGGTCAAGGGTTCTTTAAATGGTTGGCAGTGAGCGAGATGAGGGATGTTTTAAAATACTAAAAAAAACATTTGGAAGTTAAAAAACTTCGCTTACCTTTGCAGCCCGCTTTGTAAAAGAGGCAGGCAGGAA
>DATGYU010000096.1:0-2795 GCA_035297625.1 Prolixibacteraceae bacterium | reverse complement strand
TCTCAAGATTTTCCTTGAAAGCTTTAATACTATTTTTACGGTCAGTATATATTTTAATTTTTTCTTCCAATCCTTCAATTACGGATTCAGAAGTCAAGTTTAAAGCCTCTTTTGCAAAATCATTTCCAACATGATTTTTTATTTGGGTTTCAATTAATCCAAGTGCTAAACTTTTTGCTAAAGGGGCCGCTTTTTGAATGACCTTCTTAAAAATATTTTCTGTTTTCCGCTCTTTTAATTCTTTTAATTCAGAAATTAATGTAATCAGGACATCATTCTCAAAATCATTCTCCCAAGCATTAAAATAAAGTGTTTTAATTTGTTGAATATTTAAATGCTTTTCCCACATTTTTACAAACGTTGTTTTACCTGTACCCCATTCATTATTAATGGCTAATACAAAACCATCTGAATTATTTTTTACTATGTCAGTAAGTACTAGTGCGTAAGGTTCTCTTTCTAATTTGCAATTGGAAAATGGTTTGGAATCATCGATAATTATTTCCTTATGTCTTAGATTCATTGATAAATAGTTGTTTAATTCAACAATAAAGTAAAACATTTTTATGTTGATATGCAATATCAACTTTCATAATTTAATTATTATAGCATTCTTGAGAATGAATAAGGGAGAAATGTATTTGATTAAGTTGATACCTTTACTTTTTCCACATCACGCCTTTCACTTCGTCCTGAATATAAGCATTTGTTTCTTTTTCAGCTTCCGCTATTTCCAATTTAAGTTCTTCAGCAGTAAATGCCAGGGGAGATTTTTTTAACAGGCTCTTTTGATGATGGGTTTCCCTGTCAATCAGCTTTTCTATCTTTTTGATAACCTCCTCACTTTCAATATGAGTAATTTCAGCAATTAGGGCGTACTTGCGATTGTTTAGCTCTGTTGTGTTCATATGAATGCTGGCTCCTGTCTATTTTGCGCTTCTCAAAGGTAATGAAAGATACTAAGCAGGTGACTATTGTTTAAGAAGATCACAAAAATACGAAAACACCAAATGCTGTTATTGTTGGCATTTGGTGTTTTCGTGTTTTTGTGGCAAAATTAATATTGACCATCCCTGATAATTTCAGGGAAGATAATCCTGTAAGCCTAGTTCTTACTGATGGTCACTTTAATCACCTGATCGGCTTTGGGCCAGGGTAATGTGTCATTCAGCAGGCGAACATTTCCACCTTCCACCGTGTTGGCCTGGGTTTGTGCTCCCGGGTATTCATTTACTTCGGTTCCGGCATCATACAACTTGATATAGGAAGTAATGTCTTTTTGTGCTGCCGCCTTTGAAATGTTGATGCCATCCTCTCCCGTAGAGAAGAAGATATCATTGGAAGCACCCAGCATGCAGGCCAGGCTCAAGGTTTGTCCCCCTTTTGCATCGATTGAAAACCTGTACATCTGTCCGGGTAAAATCGGTCCGGTTTCTCCTGCTACACTTTTTGCCTGAACTCCCGCGGTATAGCCATCAGCCACTAACGACTGGTGCAAAGGTTCCGGATTGCCCATTTCTGCCAATGTTTCCAGCCCCTTGCCATAATCCGGGGTATTTAATGTAAAAATGGGTTTGTCCTTTTTATCGTGTAAGACCCACAAAACGGGAGCTATCGGGGATACATAACCGCTGTTCTGGGAAAGATACTGGCCCAAAGGACCGGTATTGCCTGATTCTGCAATTTCTTCCAGTCCTTTTTCGTAGTCGTTCTTGCCGGCTTCAAAAAGTGGATTGGGCATGGTGTGAACCACCCAGGCTAACGGGGAAATGGCCGTGGTACTGCCTGCCAGGTTTTCAACGGTTACCGTAAACAGGCTGTTGCCTTCATAATCCAGGGTGACTTTAAGGTTGGTGGCCACCGTCCCGTAATCATATCCATCACCTACCGCCGACATCAACTGAACGACATTACTTTCATCGGCTCCATCGTGCTTGTTGTCGGCCCCGGGCATCTGGTTCATTTCGGTTCCGGCATCCCATAACATGATCTGTGAAGTGATATCCCCCGTTACCGGAGTGGCAGGGTCACTGTAAAGACTGATACCCGTTCCTTCGGGTGCATAAAAACCATCGTTGGAGAAACCATACATGGTTGCAAAGCTCAATTTATGGTTGGGCCCTGCATGAAATGAGAATTTAAACGATCCTCCCGGCAGGGCAGGCCCCGCCGCAGTGCTCCCTTCCTGTATGGTTTTTACCCCGGATTCAAAAAATAAATAGTTGGTAGAAATATTTTCTACTGTAACGATATAATTACCTTTGGAAGCTCCATCATCAGGAATGATTGTTTCGCACTGGGAAAACAAGAATGTAACCAGTGCCACCATTGTTATTAAACGTAGAATTTTCATAGTAATGTATTTTAAAGAGATTCCCTCAACTCTACGAATAATAACGTAATAGGTTCATAAATAAAATCTTCCATCAGGAAGCGGGGTGCTTCCTATGTCATTCATCTTAACCTGCAACCTGGTTCTAAACTTTGTCCAGGCATTGCCTTCCTATTGCCACTGTCTGATCGGTGTCTGTACTGATGCTGTACTAACAATATGATAATAGTACAGCAACCGATCAATGACCGATCTGACAGTGGCAATGCCAGGGAAATATTTTGGCAGAACCTAATTAATGGGGGAGAGGGATACTTACTACTTTTTGTATCTGCTGTTTTTATCCTTTAGATCTGACAGGTTTTGCAAAACCTGTCAGATCTAAAGTGCCAGAAATAAAAAAGCCGTCCCATACCTAAATGAGACGGCTTTTAAAAAGTACTATTTGATTACCCCAGTTGTA
>DATGYU010000095.1:0-11758 GCA_035297625.1 Prolixibacteraceae bacterium | reverse complement strand
CAAGGGTTGGATTATTGATAGGAGCCTGCATACGGATGCCGATGGAATCCACCCCCTTTAAGGGAACACGGTTACCGCCAAGGTTGATCCACCCTGTGTAGCGAGGCTGGTTAAACGTAGCTGCCAGATCGTTGGCCGCATCAGGCAGGGCCCTGTAAAACTTTAAGGGGATGGCCAGCTTGTTCCAGCCGTTGGGCGTATAGCTCATCACGCGCAGTTCATTGTAGCCGCTCTCGGTGGTAAAGCCCACATGAAAACGCTGAGGGGTGGATATCTTGTATTCCAATACCACGTAGTTATAGCCGTCCCAGTTGGTGGGAAGGCCCGGGGTAATATCCCGGATGGCAAACTTCTTTCCCGATACTTCTTTTTGACTGTCAAATTGTATTTTGACAGTGTGCTGGGCAGAGCAGTGCATAAAGGGCAAAAGTCCCATTGCAATAAGCAAGCCCATACAAGGCCAAATTCTGTTTTTCATTGATGGATGTTTTTATTTTCTTTATTGGTTCTGGTGATAGGTTCTGTGGGTAGGTTATTCTTATCCTTCAGGATCTGTTCGGTCACTTTTTGAAAAAAGACAGCATCCAGATTGTCAATACCGTTTAGCTGTACCGATTCACCATCGGCATCCTTGATCCAAAACTCTCCGGGTATGGAGGAAGGCACCTCTCCTGTTAGGACACATGTAAAGACATAAGCCGACAGGATGGCTCCAAGGGCGGATGGATGACTGCCGTCGGGGTTAAACAAACTGATGGCAGGTCTAAGCTGACGGGCCAGTTCCCAGGCTTGTCCTACGGGTACCAAAGTGGCATTGTTGTCTTTGGCAATTTTTGAATAGATGGCTGTTATTTCCTGCTGGTATTGTGGAACGCGCTCCCTGGCCCAGGTCATATAAAAATAAGGTTTTGCACCCGACTGCCTGATAAGCTGGCACAACAGACGGGCATATTTTGCGGTGCTGTCGGGCTGTTGGATGGTAGCCATGCTGTTATCCTGCAATACCACCATATCGAATTTGCCTTTACTGATCAGCTCACGGGTTTTAAGCCCCCTTTCACTTTTCCAGTGTTCGCTAAGGTAAGCGCCCCCGACAGTTGATTTTCTGGTTACCAGCTTGGTCTTCGTGCCCTCAGATAGGAGAGATACCAATTGAGGAAGGTTTTCCACATACGTGTAGCTGTTCCCTACAAAAAGAACCTTTAGGGTATCTTTTTTTCCCTGTGCACCAGCAGAAGCAGAAAGAAGGATACAGGAGATTAAAACAAGTGCAAGAAGCAGTTTTTGCCTGAAATAATTCATAATACCAGGTAAGTTTAGGTTTATTTTAGTTAGCTGTATAAAACAGCCAGGCAAGGTAATTATTATCCCTAATCTATGAAAACAATTTGAGCATTTAAGCACACATTCACTTAAAAAAGATGCCTTACTTAAAACGGGCAGTCTTGGGATGACCACTACTTAAAGGGCACATTACTGATGGTATCCCTTTAGGAATCAAAGGCGTTAAACTTTTTTGTTAATCAACATTTGCCGGTAAAAGGAATAATCTTTAAGCCGCAGTCACTTCTTAACCAGCTTTAATGACTTACTGCCGCATTTTAGCACATAAATGCCCCTGACCAGATGCTGAACATTGATCTGTAACTGACTGGCTCCATAACAAGGATATTCCTCCATCTCTTTACCGGCAAGGTTAAAGAGCTGCACTCGGTCTGTGTTAGTATCCAACCCTTCTACAATCACATATTCAGAGGCCGGGTTGGGATAAATGCTGACAAGGCCTTCTTCCACAGGATTTTCCGGGATAATAACATCATTGACAGACCCCTGCTTCCAGTTTTCACCAAAATGATTGTCCAGCCTGGGATCGCGAAGCACAATGATTTGCCCGGGCACCAAGAGCAGCGGCCATGGATTGCCTGGCAGGTATTTTAGCTGGTCAAAGATGATGCCCGATTCGTTGAGCAACTGAATGGTCTCCCCTTCATCGGCCAGTTGCCCGGCTTCCCATTGGAATAGGGGCACTTTACTTTTTGCCCATTCCGGGGCCTGGGTATTTTTGGTAACGATTACCTTGCCATAAGGCTCAATGACTGTTCCTATGGGAAAGGTGAAAGTCACCCCTTTGGAAAGCTGGAAGCCTGAAAGGTCAACAGGTTGGCTACCGGGATTTTGAATGACAACAAATTCAGCATCGGCCACCCCGTCGGCATTGTATCCAATGGCCGAGAACTCTACCATAGCAGGTATTTGCCGGGTAGTGGGATCCGCTCCCATATTACCGGTAGTACCGGCATTCAGGGCCGGGGAGTTGCTCTTCAAGGTAAAATCAAAAGCTCCGGGATCGCTGAACTGCGGGTTGCCATAGACATTGTTATTGCCCGGGGGCAGAAAATCGTTATCCGATAAGGTATTGGAAAAGGCAATGGTCGATTTGTCATCACAGATAAAGCTGCTCTCATAGGAGTTGGAAAGGATGCTGTTTATGACCCTTACATTGCCTCCTGCACTGCCGGCGTTTTTCTCATACGTGGCAACAGGGGTAGCACAGCCATAATAGGTACAATGATCAATCACTGCCTTGCAGGAGTCTTTTAACCCGGCCCCAAGATTACAATTGACAAAGATAGAGTTTCGGATGGTGGCGGTAGTCTGCTGTCCAACAGATACCCCCTTGTCGGTAATATTGTAAACCATGACCCCATCTATCAGGATATTGCGTCCCTTTTCTCCAAGATCTATGGCATCACTGTTGGATCCATGCAAATCCCTGATCAGGCAATTGCGGATAATGCCATTTTCAATGTCATCATAATCAATGCCATCGGTATCAGGCTGATCGTTTCCCACAAATTCAGAGTTCTCCACCAATCCTTTACCATATTTGAAATTGATAAGATCGCCGGTAACTGTTGAATGCAAATAGCTATTGGTTACCGACACATCGGAATAACGGGCTGCCACCGGATTGCTCCAAACATTCTCTATTTTCAGGTGATCTATATTGGCTATGGAATGGAACAACGATATGGCTGCCACGTTTCTTGTGGGGTTGGGCCCCTGAGAGGCACCTTCAATGACAGTATAATTGAGAGAAGTAGCCGCAGAGCCATAGTCGATTAAAACAGCGCCCCATTTTTTGGTACTGCTGTTGGGATTGGCCATCAGCTTTACCGGTTCCTGGGCAGTGCCATGAGTCGTAAGTGCTCCTTTTACATACATGCTGGCACCCTCAGGCATCCATATTTCCACTCCCGGCTCAATGGTTAAGGTAGCCCCGGGTTGAATGATGATATCGCCTTTGGCCAGATAAGGAGAACAACTCTTGTCAAGGGTCAGGTTTTCTGCAATGAGGGAAGGCACCATGCAATGGCTGTCGCGTTCAAAGAAGGCCACCAGGTGGGTAGCTTCGTTCAAGGTAAACCGGTAGGCAGGATCTATTGAAAGGATGACCGCCTCCCCTGTTTTACTGGCCGAGAGCTTAAAGTCAAAACTAATGTCCGTGCTATTGGGGGCCTCCTGGTGAAGCTCTACCGCAAGGTAGTTCTCTCCTTCTTTAAGCAAAGAGGCATCCACAGGAAAGTCCGTAAAGGTGGATTCTTTGACTCCGTTTACTGAGCTGCTGGCAAGGGTTGAATAAGCGATATCCCCCTGGGGCATGTTGGCCCTGATCACTTCCTGCCCATTAAGATACACGATGGCTCCATCATCATATTTAAGACTGCCGATAAGGTCAGAAAGAACAGATGCATTGGTTACCGTAAATTTCTTCCTGAAATAGGTAGTAATGTTTCTCCTTGTTGAAGTGCCGCTATAACTTACCCTTGTCTTCTCATTTCCGTCGCCATAACCAAGTTCTGCCTGCCCCTCGGCCCAGGAGCTGTCATCATAGGTAATTTCCTTCCATGCGGAACCAAGATCCGCTCCTTTGTCATTGTATTTCCAAAAGTCCTCACCAACGATTAAAGTTTCAAAAGGGGCCAGGGCCCATCCTTTAAAAGCATACCCGTCAAGGGCCTGGGCCTGAAGGACAATCTGCCCACCTGCCGGATATTTGCCCTTACAATTGTCGGCCTGCACTGTCAGCCCGTTAAAGGTAATTTTACCTGATTCTGCAGGCATCACCGAAACGTACAGATTCTTAGCCGGCTGCATACCATAGGAAGTGAGGTTGTCAAGCAATACGGCAGGACGCGCAGCGGCAAATGTCTTCAGCTTCTGCACCTCTTTTTTCCAGTATTCCACCGAAGGAATAGGATTGCCATAAGAGGACGAGGTGCCCTTCCAACGGGCAATGTGCCGGGGCAGCTCGGCTTCAATATTTTTTGCAAAACCATCGATCAGCTGATTCATCCTTTGGGGATTGAAGTTGGTAAACAGAAGATCTGCCAATCGGTAAGCAAATGCTTTGGTATAGCCGGGATTACGCAAAAGATTGCTAAAGGGGTACATCGTGCGGTACTGGTAATAGGAGATCAGGGTGGCCTCGGGGCTTCCAAAGCTCCGATCGAGATCGGCCAGCAGCCAGCGCCATTGGCCAAACTCTTTGGGTTTCCATGCCATCACATTGTGATCGACTGAAGTATTGGCACAATAGATCTCGGCAATCATAAAGTCGGTAAAGTTGTCAATATCCATCATCTGGGCTACCACATCATAATTTGCCTGAATGGATAAGTCTTTTTTATAAAGGGTTTTAAATACCGCATATTGCTGCATGTCGCCTGCCTCTACAGTATCTTCATAGGCAATCATATCAATTTTGGCATCACCCAGTTCATTGGATTCCACCACATACGCTTCATCCACCTTTGAACGTATGTTATGAATGCCCATGTACTGCCCGTTGACATATACCACGCAGGCCCTGAAGCCCTGTATCTCGATATCCATGCCCGGCTGTGTGGAATTTTGAATCATCCCGTCCCTGAAAAGGGTATTGGACCAGTCATTGCCCGATGCCCTGAGAGCAAAAGAATTGAAAACCCTTACCTTTTTATCAAAGAAAAGAGGATATTCCAATTTGCTGGCCCCGTAGGCTTTACGAAAATAGATGCCCAGCATCTTCTGAGGCAGCTGCCAGGAATATAGCCCGTTGATCTTTGTGCCTGCAGGCAGGTTAAAGCCGGCACGGTCGCTGCCATCATTTTCAAACAGCTCGATGTTGATGGGCACCTCCCAGTCAGGCTTAAAACGCTGCACATAAATTCCTTTTACCGGATCCCAGAAGTTTTCCGGAGCCGTAGCAATGGAAACAACCGGCAATGAGCCAATAGAGCCGTCGGTATTGATAAAATAGGAATTGGTAATAACATCGCCGGGCATCTTATTATCCTGGTAAATACGGGCGCGTATTACCGTATGTTTGGAAATGGGTATTGGGTTTTCATAGACCGGGGAAGCTTCATTGGGCTCAGAGCCATCCAGGGTATAACGCACTGTACCGCCAAAAGTGTTGTTGATGGTAACGCTTACCGGCTGGGTGAATATTCCTCCCAGGGGAGAAAAGTCAGGCAGGTTTTTAACAATGCCCTCGAAGCTTCCCGATGTGTTGGAACTGCCGGGGGTAGGGTTATTGAAAAAGCCCCACTGGGAAGCCCCATCAGAGGTTCGGCCCATAGAAATATTGGCCTCCTGCAATCCGTAGGACAATGAATCAATGATCTTTCCCGAAGGGTCTGCAAGGGCAATTTCCTCAAAATCAGCAGAGAGCTTAAAACTGGTATGCAGCCCGCTGCTCATGCCATCGGCCCAAATCAGCACATATCCCTTGGCCGGCAACTGGATATCGGAAGTGATCACCCATTTCTGAGGCTCCGAGATATTGTCACTTATGGCATATCCGTTCAGGTTAATGGCATTGTTTCCCGTATTAAAAAGCTCTATCCAATCGGCTGAGGCTCCATAATCAGGATCCTGAATGGTACCGGTGTTCGAAGCCATAAACTCGTTGATCACTACCTGGCTTTTTCCAACTGCAACGAGCCCCAGAAGAAGGATCATCAATAAAAGTAATTTCATATACAACGCTATGTGTTATAAATATAAAAGGTAAATCCCTCTCACTTATCCTTTTTTAAACTACCTTCCCAAAAAGTATATAAACAACTTATTACATTCATGCATTTTTAAAGTCTACGGAATAATAATTTAAACGTTTTAACCCATACCCCTTAAATGATAATCATCATTAAGACAGTTCATCGGACGGCCTCCCTGTATACGATTAAAAAAGATTAACTAGTGTTTCCCCGCAATAAGCTCTAATCCCTAAAACCGGTAATATTACTACCATAACCTTTACGATGAATCTAAATTAAGAACTTCAGTTTTTAATAAAAATCGCATATCAGCAATTCGATAAAGGCCAACTCTATGGAATATCAAATTCCGGAAAGTTTTCAACAGTTCTAAGTGCCAAGCGGTGAATATCCATAAAAAGCTTTATACCACCAGTCATTTTCAATAATTTGATCATTTCTACCGGATTGTCATTTCCTTCAACAATTTCATTGTAAGAGCTGAAATCCCATTCATTGTATTCTTTGCAGAATCCATGATGGATGGGGTTACGATGGGTATATACAACGACATTGAGAAAGTGCTGTTTGTCATTGATTGGCTCACGCTTAAAGTTCTTGATAAAAAGTGAACCCCTTCGGTGATACACCTTATTGAAAGACTGTGTATAGCAGCTAAACAGATTGGCAAATTGCCTGGAAATATATTTCTCTACCTGGCTGTCGCTAATTTTAACTTTGGAAAAGTTTACATCGTCTGTATTTCTATTACTTATTACGCTTTTAACTTTTCCAAAGTTTAAATCGAGATAGTTCATCGACGAGTTTTTATTTCGAATAAGCGCTTCGATTACTTGCCGCTTTCTTATTCTAACTACCACATGAAAATGATTGGGCATCAGGCAATAGGCATAGGTCTCTGCTACCGGATAAATGTACAGCCAGTACTTTTCAAGAAAATAACGGAAATTCTCTGCATTGCAGAATACATTCTCAAACCCATTGGCATGATTAAATATATGAAAGCTGTTACCTGGGGTTAAAGGGATCATGTCATAAGGATTGGCATAATAATGATTTAATAGAATCCTGTTTTATATGTAATTCAAGTTGCTAGCTATTGGCTTCTGGCAAAACCAATCTGCCATCATCATCCGTTATTTTAGAACGAAGCATTTCTTGCCTGTTAGCTAGTAGCCGGCAGCACCTTTTCTCATTCATTATTCCTATTAAAAGTACCAGTTTCTTATAACTACCAACTTGCATTAATTACTTAAATATAAACATATAAAATCATTTTTCCTCGTATAAAGTATGGTTTTACATGTATTCACTAAATTCCTATATTTGATCACCTAATTAATCGCCCCTAATATGAAGCCAACGATTATCTCCAGAAGACAGTTTCTTGTGCTGAGCGGTACTGCCACCGCGGCATTAATGCTTCCCTTGGGAATAAATGCCGCCCCGGATGCCTCCCCGCTGATCCGTTTTGGAATGCTTTCCGATATCCATTATGCCGGCCGTGAAGCGGCTCCCCCGCGCTATTATCGCCAGTCGCTGGAAAAAGTAAAGGAGTGCATCGATTTGATGAACCGCGAAAAGGTAGACTTTGTCATTGAGCTGGGCGATTTTAAAGACCAGGATCCTGTGCCCAATGAGGCAAACACCCTGAAGTATCTGTCCGACATAGAAAATGTGTTCCATCAGTTTAACGGGCCCACCTACCATGTGCTTGGCAACCATGATATGGACGGAATCTCCAAAGAGCAGTTTTTATCAAGGGTGGTAAACACCGGCATCCCGGCTACTGAAAGTTATTATTCCTTCAACCTGAAGGGGTTGCATTTTGTGGTACTTGACGGCAACTTTACCCGGGAAGGCATTGCCTACGATCATGGTAACTTTACCTGGGACAATACCCGGATTCCTGAAGCAGAGCTAAACTGGCTAAAGGAAGACCTGAAAGCCAATGAGCTTCCTGCCATTGTTTTTATTCACCAGATGCTGGATGATTCAAAAAGCAAGGAACAAAGCGTCCACAATGCAGCTGAAGTAAGACAGGTTCTCGAACAGTCGGGCAAGGTAATTTGCGTGTTCCAGGGACATGTACATGAGGAAAGGTACAGCCTGATCAACAACATCCACTACTATTCAATGATGGCCGTGGTGGACAACAATGGCCCTGAAAACAACAGCTATATGATTGCCGGCATTTATCCCGATGGAAGCCTTGCCATTGATGGCTACAGAAGAGCCTCGGATCAGAAATTCAATAAGGCATGAATATCCAATAATCAATAATCAATATCCAAAGAGCAGTAACCTGCTAAAAAGCAATTGAAACTTTGAACTTGAAACTACACCATATGAAAAAACATCTTGTTATTCTGTCAGGCGCAGGCATGAGCCAGGAGAGCGGTATCCGCACCTTCCGCGATATGGGCGGATTATGGGAAGAATATGATGTGATGGAAGTGGCTACCCCCGAGGCCTGGCATAGGAATCCTGAACTGGTGATGAAGTTTTACAACGACAGGCGCAAACAGCTCTATGAATGCCAGCCCAACGCAGGGCATACAGGCCTAGCAGAACTGGAGAAATACTTTGATGTGGATATCATCACCCAAAATATTGATGATCTGCACGAGCGGGCAGGAAGTTCCCGGGTGCTGCATTTGCATGGGGAACTAAAGAAAGCGCGCAGTTCGGTGGATGAGTCCCTGATTTATGACATTGATGGCTGGGAATTGAAATTCGGGCAGCTGTGTGCCCGCGGGAGTCAGCTAAGGCCCCATGTGGTCTGGTTCGGAGAAGCGGTGCCCGCCATGGAACAGGCCATCCCAATTGTCGAAAAAGCGGATATACTGGTAGTGATAGGCACTTCGCTGAACGTATATCCTGCAGCCGGGCTTGTCAATTATACCAAAAGCGGCACTCCCATCTATGTGATCGATCCTGAACGCCCATCGGCCTTTATCCGTAATGTGACCTTTATCCAGGAAAAGGCCAGCAAAGGCGTTGAACTTTTAAAAGAACTACTAACAAAAAACATATGAAATACCTGTACTTACTTATCCTGCTGACAATTGTAACAGCAACTAACGCTTTTTCCCAACGCTTTGAAGGTGGATTATTGGGTGGTCTCAACGCCTCTCAGGTGGATGGCGATACCTACAGTGGCTACAACAAGCCGGGAATTGTGGCAGGGGCTTACGTGATCAACAACTTCTCTGAGCGTTTATTCGCCGGCATGGAAATCAAATATGCCCAGAAGGGCAGCCGTAAGAATCCCAACTACAAAACCGGCGACCAGGACAGATCCGTCATTCGTTTGAATTACATCGACCTACCTGTCTACCTTGGCATTCATACGGGTGAAAAAACGGCTGTATTGGGTGGCTTATCCGCGGGCTATCTTGTCCATTCATCGGTAGATATTAACTTTGGATCCTTTCAAACGGAACCGTCATTCAAGGAATTTGATATCCAGGGAATGCTTGGATTCCGCTTCCAGCTAACCAACCGGCTATCGGTTGACCTTCGTGGCGCCTATTCCGTGTTGCCTATCAGTAATCAGACAATATCGGAGTTAAACTATTGGGCTACCAACCAGTTTAACAACCTGATCAGCACGACGGTTCTTTATCGTTTGGACTTTTAAAAAAGATAGAAGGATTGTGGAATAACAGCACTTAGCCCATCTTGGTTTTTTATTTTCGATCCATTCAATACTAAATTTTATTACTTTTACTTTCTATTCAACATTAAAGAAATATGCTTTCGTCAAATGAAATAATTCAGTTTCTTAAAAGGCATAAACCTTTTATTCGACAACATTTTCATTGTTCTGAAATTGGACTATTCGGTTCATTTGCACGTAACGAACAAACCAGCGAAAGCGACATAGACATCCTGGTTGTCTTTGAACCTGATACTCCCAATTTATATGATGTTGAAAGTGAATTAAAACAATACCTTGAAAAGCATTTTAAAAGAAAAGTTGATATATGCTCCAGGAAATGGATCAAACCTATTTTTAAGCCTATGGTATTAAAAGAGGCGATCTATGCTTAACAAGGATTATTATATAATACTTTCCATTCTGGAAACCATAGAAAAAATAATTAGATATACTGCTAATTATCATTCTGCTGATTAACTTTATCAAAACGATCGAGACTTTGATGCATCAATGATGAACTTTATTGTAATCGGCGAACAAATAGGAAAGTTAAGTGAAGATTTGAAATCAAGAAATAATGAAATTAATTGGGAAAAGATCTATTCTTTACGTAATATCCTAGCTCATCATTATTTTGGAATCAATGTAGATATTGTTTGGCAAATCATTAACACTGACCTGCCAAAACTTAAAGATGATCTTAATGAAATCATCAACAAATAAATTAGATTTTATTTTCTGTAATCCTAAGTATTACATGCATACTTCTCAATTTTACTATATCATCGGTTTATTTAAAACATAATGGATTACAAGTGGTTTTTTAAATTAGTAAATATATTGTTTTTACCTTTGCCTCTACTTGAACCCTAAACAACTATGACCACTAAACTTTTACTATACCTCCTCTGTATGTCACTTGCAATGATATCCTGCACTGCAAAGGGCAAACAGACAGATCCTACGAAAGACAAGATCTACAACCAGCTGTCCGAATCCTTCAACAAGGAACAAATCAACCTGTGGTATCCGCGTACCATAGACAGCGTCTACGGAGGCTTTATCAGTGATTTCGACTATAAATGGGACATGAAAGGCCCGCAGAACAAGATGATTGTCACCCAAAGCCGTCATGTATGGACCTGCTCCTCAGTCGCCGAATTCTATCCTGAAAAGAAAGACTACTACCTTAAAATTGCCCGTCATGGCGTCGGGTTTCTCAAAGATAAGATGTGGGACCACAAGCTGGGAGGCTTTTTCAATCTTGTCAATCAACAGGGCAACGTGATCCCTTCAGGCAAGTCGGGCCGCATCATGAAAGATGCCTATGGCAATGCTTTTGCCATTTACGGACTGTCGGCCTATGCAAGGCAAACCAATGATACCGCGGCGCTGGCTTTGGCTAAAAAAGCTTTTTTGTGGCTCGATAAGCACAGCTATGATCCACAGTACGGTGGTTATTTCCAATTTATGGAAGCGGATGGCACTCCACTAAAAGAAGGCTTTCAGGGCACCCCGCCGAAGGATCAGAACAGCTCGATTCACCTTTTGGAAGCTTTTACCGAACTGTACCGGGTATGGCCCGATCCGCTTGTAAAGGAGCGGCTGCTGATGATGCTCCGTCTGATCCGCGATAAGATCGTCCAGCCCAAAGGTTATCTCCAACTATACGTTTATAAAGATCTTACCCCTTTTTCCTTGCGCGACTCCTCAGAAAAAGTAAGGGCAAAACGATGGATATTGGACAATATCTCTTTTGGTCATGATGTGGAAACTGCCTTTTTGATGCTCGAAGCCTCTGAAGTTGCCGGGTTAAAAGACGATACGCTCACTTTAAGCATTGCCAAAAAGATGGTCGATCATTCCATAGCCAATGGCTGGGACAACAAAGTCGGAGGTTTTTACGAGGCAGGCTATTATTTCAAAGGACAGGATACGGTTACCATCATTGATGACAACAAAAACTGGTGGGCACAGGCCGAAGGATTAAACACCCTTTTGATGATGTCCGGGCTTTTCCCCAATGACCCCCACAACTACAAATCACTTT
>DATGYU010000094.1:0-7313 GCA_035297625.1 Prolixibacteraceae bacterium | reverse complement strand
AACGGATGCACCAACAGGAACCCTTTCAAGGGCAACAGGTGAAAACGTGGGTTCTTACTTAATCAGCAAATCAACCTTTACCTATGGCAGCAACTACGATGAGAGCTTTGTTGAGGCCAACCTTGTGATCGATCAACGGCCTATTACCATCACGGCTGACGCCAAGAGCAAGTACATTGGACAAAGCGACCCTGCCTTAACTTTTGTATCTGTACCTTCTGTTGGAACTATTCTTCCTAATGGACAAGTAATCGGCTTTGAAGGCAATCTTAAGCGCGCAAATGGAGAATGTGTGGGTACATATGAAATCGGTATAGGAGATGTCCGCAATGCTAACTACAAGATTTCCTATGTAAAAGCTATTTTCACAATTAAAGGTGTAACAGTTGATGCAAGCGCAAGCAGTACTCCTGTTATGATCAATACATCTGTTCTGACGTTAAGTGCCAAAGTGTTAGATGGTTCAACGCTTTTGTCAGGGGTATCTGTGAAATTTACTGTTGAGGATGGAAATGGAGTGAAAACCACTTATGGTCCTGTTAATACTGGAAATGTTAGTTCTACTTTAGGTATTGCGAGCATTCCTTTAAGTAACCTTACATCAAAAACAGATGTTTTAATGGTAACTGCAACGGTCGGTGAAGGTTGTACTTCGTCAGCATCTTCAATTGCTTACCTTGCTATTTATGATCCTACCGGTGGTTTTGTCACCGGTGGCGGTTGGATTAACTCTCCTGCAGGAGCTTATTCTGCTAATACAGCCTTAACAGGTAAAGCCAACTTTGGATTTAACTCCAAATACGAAAAGGGAAAAACTACTCCAACCGGAAATACAGAATTCCAATTCCAGACGGGTAACCTCAATTTCAGTAGTTCAACCTATAATGTAGGTTCATTGGTCATTGCAGGTTCAAAGGCTACCTATAAAGGAGTTGGTACCATCAATGGCAGTGGCAACTATGCTTTTATGGTATCGGCTGTTGATGGAGATGTTACAGGTGGAGGTGGAACTGATAAATTCAGGATCAAGATTTGGGATGCTAATCGGGTAATTTACGACAACAACATGGGTAAGGATGAAAATGATGTACCAACCACTTCTTTGGGTGGAGGTTCCATTGTAATCCATGAAGTAAAGACCAAGGCTGCTGAAATCACTCCAGAGCCTTCAGCCAATGCCTTTGAAGCTTCTCTAAAAGTCTATCCCAATCCGTTTACTGAAAAGTTGAACATCGAGTTTAGCTATGCTACCGACACCAGGGGTAAGCTGGAAATTTACAGTGTTACAGGCGCTAAGCTGCAAACGCTGTATGATGGACCGGTAACCGGTGGTCAGCTTTACAACTTCGAATACCTGCCACGCATGGTAAGCAGCCAGGTGGTGTTCTATCACCTGACACTGGATGGCAAAACCCAGGTAGGCAAGGTGCTATTTAACGAAAGAAGGTGAAATTAGAACAATGAGATAGAAAGGCAGGGCGGTGGCATTAACTGTCCTGCTTTTCTTTTTAATAAAAAACAACAAATCCTTTCATAAAGATTTAGCATTGAATTACAGTGTCAATTATTGTAAAAAATCAAACACAACTATCATGAAAAAAAACCGTTTAATTTTTGTATTTGCTACGCTTATATTGGGTGTAGCATTGATTTTCTCCTGTCAAAAGGAAGAAGCAACCAGTGAAGAAGGGCAAGGCCTGACCTTAAAAAGTGCAAGTATCGACTGTTCCCAATGCGTGGCCAATTGGATGGATTCCAAGGCCACGGCATCAGGGTGGGTAAAATGGAACAATACCGTATTGGTCGTATCCAACACCTATCTCGACACCTACAACGACGGAAGCAATGTTTATTACCGTGTATACAGGACCAGCGGAACTTTCGATGAAGTTAGGGTAAATGGAACCCTTGCGGTCACCCAAGCCGGAATGACTACTTATTCGTGGCAGGCGCCATTGGCAGAAGGATGGAAAGCATGCGACAAACTGACCGTAACGGTTGAATTACGAGGCGTTTCGGGAGGAATAGGAAAAACAAATGTTCAATCCTTCGACTATTTCCTCAGGGAATTGTGTCCCGGTTGTGATGAAAGCTTTACCTATACCGATAACGGGGCCAACTCCTACACCTTCACCTATACTCCGGCAGAAGACCTAACGGATCAACTGGTCGTATTTACCTTTGCCCAGGGAACCGTGGTAACAGGACTGGATGAAAGTTGGTCAACCAATGGTGCCACCCGTCAGAAAATGATGAGTTTTACCGCCTGTGAACCCGTTTCGTGGACAGTTACTTTAACTCCAGATTGTTCAGGCCATTCCAACAATTCCAATGTATGGACTGATTTCAAGGTGAATGATGCTTCTAAAAAGGGAACCCTTTCGAATATCGTTATCCAATGCCCAAATTAAGAAGCGACGATAGGTATCAAATAAAACTAAATCTTTTATCATTCATTTTAATAAGCTGTTGACTTATTTAATTGGTTGGTTGAAGTTTTTTTACGCCTTCTCCTGTTTCGGGGGAAGGCTTTTTTTTGCAAAGGCAAAGGAAGTTAACGCCTATGCGATTATATCGGCAGCAAAGGATATTGCGCTGTAGAGGGATGTTCAATCCTTCAGTCCTTCAATCCTTCAGTCCTTCAACATTGCCAACCCTTCCAACAATTTTTACAGCCTGCCGCTGTGTACAATCTCGCTTTCGTGGGCTTAATTTCTTATTTTTGCAGAAAAAAGTATGATTCCCTATATACAGGCCGAAAATTTATCGAAGCGCTTTGGTGAACAGTTGCTCTTCGAGAATATTTCCTTCACCATCTTTGAACATCAGAAAGTAGCCCTGATTGCCAGGAATGGCACCGGAAAGACCACCCTTATGGAGATGCTGGCCGGCAATGATACTCCGGAATCCGGACAAATTACCAGAACCGGAGATATTCGCATCGGTTACCTGAAGCAGATCCCTGACCTTAATGAAGACAATACCGTCTTTGAGGCTGTATTCCACTCAGAAAACGAAATGGTGGAAACCATCAGGAACTTTGAAGAGGCGCTTCGCCTGAATCATAAGGACGACATTACCCGGTATACCGAGTTGATGGACCGGCACCATGCCTGGGATTATGAGGTAAAAGTGAAACAGATACTTACCGAGTTGAAGATCAACGATTATGACCAGCGTATATCGGAACTTTCAGGAGGCCAAAAGAAAAGGGTGGCACTGGCCAATGTGCTGATCAATGAGCCCGACTTGCTGATGCTCGATGAGCCGACCAACCACCTGGACCTGGAAATGATTGAATGGCTGGAAAACTACCTTGAAAAGACAAAGATCACCCTGTTCATGGTTACCCACGACCGCTATTTCC
Organism: Prolixibacteraceae bacterium; assembly: GCA_035297625.1. GTDB lineage: Bacteria > Bacteroidota > Bacteroidia > Bacteroidales > Prolixibacteraceae > Aquipluma. The sequence continues at coordinate 3,946 of DATGYU010000094.1, read as the reverse complement.
TGGACAGGGTATGCAATGAGATCCTGGAAATGGAAGGCAATACCATTTATCGCTACCGGGGCAATTATTCCTATTTCCTGGAGAAACGTCAGGATAGGATGGACTCCGCTGCCGCGGTGGTGGAAAGGGCCAAAAACCTGCTTCGCACTGAATTGGAATGGTCGAGACGGATGCCCCAGGCCCGCGGTCATAAATCAAAATACCGCATGGAGCGTGTCGAAGATTTAAAGGTAAAAGCTTCCCAGAACCTGAATGAAACCAACATCGAACTGAGCATGAACTCATCGAGGATCGGAAATAAGATCCTGGATATGTACCATGTCAGCAAATCATACGACTCGCTGAAACTGATCACTGATTTCTCGTATAAGTTTCAGCGCTTTGAAAAGGTGGGTATTGTTGGCAAGAACGGAACAGGTAAGTCTACCTTTTTGAATATCATCACCGGAAATATTGAGGCCGACAGCGGAACCATTGAAGTGGGGCAAACCATTCGTTTTGGCTATTACAAACAATCGGGCATAGAATTTAACCCGGGAGATAAAGTGATCGACGTGGTGCAGAAAATAGCCGAGGTCATCAATTTTGAGGATGGAAGAAAATTGACCGCTTCACAATTGCTTACTACCTTCTTGTTTCCCCCGGATACGCAGTATTCATTTGTGGAAAAGCTTTCAGGTGGAGAAAAACGGCGCCTGTATCTTTGCACGATTTTAATGACCAATCCTAACTTCCTGATCCTGGATGAGCCAACCAACGACCTTGACATTGTCACCCTGGCCGTGCTGGAAGAATACCTGCGTGTTTTCCAGGGCTGCGCCATTATAGTCTCACACGACCGCTATTTCATGGACAAGATCGTTGATCATCTTTTTGTATTCAATGGAGATGGCACCATTAAGGACTTCCCGGGAAGCTATACCATCTGGCGCAACAAACAACTGGAGGAGGAAGAGGAAGAGAAGAAAAAGCTGAAAATTACCGCTTCCAAAGAGCCTGTTAAGCCGGCTAAAGTAAAAGAGCGGAAACTAACTTTCAATGAGAAAAAGGAGCTGGAACTGCTTGAAAAAGATATTGAAGCCCTTGAAAATGAAAAGGCGGAAATCAATGATGCCCTGAATTCAGGAACATTGACCAGTACAGAACTTCAGGAAAAGTCGGTGCGCTATACGCTGATCACTGAGTTGCTTGAAGAAAAAGAAATGCGATGGCTGGAACTGAGCGAAATAGGATAGCGGAGGAAAGTGAGCAGTGGTCAGTAATCAGTAAATAGTAAACAGTGGTTAAGTTATTTACAATTAGACGATTTACCCTGAGGACTCGGGGACAATTTTTGCTTTGCGGTCTTTGTGTAACCTCTTAGTGAACTTTGTGGTAAAGAAAAAATTTAAACACAAAGAACACATAGATGAAAACAAAAAGCTCACAAAGTATGCATACCATCACTTGAAACTTGGAACTTGGAACTATAAACTTTAAACTTTAAACTTGAAACCCTTCACCCTATGAAAACATTTGGCCTTATAGGACACCGTCTTGGATATTCCTTCTCCCGTAAATTCTTTACCGATAAGTTTCAGCAAGAACATCTTGCCGAACATGAATATGTAAATTTTGAACTGGACAGCATTGAGGAGTTTCCGGGTATCTTTACCCAGGGAAAGGACATTTGCGGATTGAATTGCACGATTCCCTACAAGCAGCAAATCATGCAGTATCTCGATGAGATAGATGCTGAAGCCATGCAGGTAGGAGCCGTCAATACGGTTAAAATCACTCAAAAGGACGGGCAGCGCTATCTGAAAGGCTTTAATACTGATATCTATGGTTTTGAACATTCGCTCAGGCCTATGTTGGAGTACAAACATCAAAAGGCACTGATCCTTGGTACGGGAGGAGCTTCCAAAGCCATCAAGCATATCCTGGATAAGCTGAACATTGACTATGTCTCTGCTTCCATTGAAGAGCAGCTGTTTGACAAGGAAATACGGTACGATGCCATCAATGAACAACTGTTAAAGGAAAGGCTGATTGTGATTCATGCCACCCCCATTGGTACCTTTCCCAATGTAGACCAATGCCCTGCTATTCCTTATGAATATATTACGCCTGATCATGTATGCTTTGATCTGGTATACAACCCTGAAGAGACGATGTTCTTGAAAAAGGCAAAGGCACAGGGCGCTAAAACTAAAAATGGCCTGGAGATGCTGCACCTGCAGGCCATCAAGGCATGGGAGATTTGGAAAGATTGAAGGATTGAAGGATTAAAAGATTGAAGGATTGAAGGATTGAAGGATTGAATATCCCTCTACAGGGCAATATCCTTTGCTCCCGATTTTTATCGGGACAGGCTGTTCGGCTTTAGCCAACGGATGCAGAAGGATTGAAGGATTGAAGGATTGAATATCCCTCTCCGAAGCAATATCCTTTGCTGTTCGGCTTTAGCCAACGGATGCAGAATGTTAAAAGAGCAGGGGGAGCAATAGGAATGGCTATACCGATCGTCATAGCCGAAATTGTAAATTGTAAATCGTCTAATTGTAAATATACGTCATGTCTTCAGAAAAAATAAGGGTTGGTTTCATAGGAGCAGGTGGTATTGCCCGGGCCCATGCTTATGCCCTGAGCGCTTTGAAATATTTCTATAACGAAGTGCCCGGTATTGAATTCGAAGCAGTCTGTTCAGCCCATCAGCAAAGCCGGGATGCCTTTGCTGAAAAATACGGCTTTAAGAAATCCCTTTCCATTGAAGAGTTTAAGGCAGACACGCGGATCGACGCGGTATTGATACTGGGCCCTAACAATGTCCATTTTGAGCATTTTAAAATGGCCCTGGAGATGCCTTCCGTCAGGCGCATCTATTTGGAAAAGCCGGTCTGCTCCAACGAGGAGGAAGAAGCAGAGATGGCCCAGCTGGCCGCCAAAACTGACAAACAGATCCAGGTGGGGTTTCAATACCTGCAGACTGCCTCTGTACGTGAAGCCCTGGCCTTCTGGCACAGCGGTAAATTAGGCGACCCCATCCATTTCGACCTCAAGTATTACCATGGCGATTATCTGCAGAAGTCGTACCGCGACAAGCGGGTTACCCGTTTAACGCCGGCACCCGACGGGGGCGCTATGGCCGACCTGGGCTCTCATGGCATCAGCCTGCTGATGGCCTTCCTGGGTGAAAACCTTAAAATTACCTCCGCTTTGCAGGCTGGCCGCTTCGATGATGTGCCCAACGACTCTGATTTATTCAGTTCCCTATCGTTGGTCGATCCTGATACCCTGGCTGCCGGTACCCTGTCTGCCAGCCGTATCAGCTCAGGAACCGGGGATTTGGTTTCACTGGAAATATATGCTGAAAAGGGCATGTTGCGCTATTCCTCCCATTCGGTGGATTTCTATGAATATTACCTCGAGGAGACCGGTCAGTGGACCCGGCAGGTAGTAGGCAGCAATTACGCCCCCCTGAGCAGTTTCCCTTCAGGACATGTGCCCCCCGGATGGTTACGCTCCATGGTTCATGCCCACTACCTGTTTGTCTCCGGTAACGATGACAAGGCTTTTGTTCCGGACATCCACCATGGCCTTTCTGTTCAAAGGATCGTCAGGGAAACGGCTTATTATTTACAGATTTACAGGAAAAGCAGGGAGCAAGGAGCAGGGAGCAAGGAGAATGGAAAATGAGGGCAGTGATCAGTATTCAGTGATCAGTTGCCAGTAAAACTACCTCTGGCAACCCAAATGCAATGTTTATTGAATACTGATCACTGAATTCAATCCTTCAATCCTTTCCGCCAAAGCGGATAAACAATCCTTCATTTTAATAATATAGATACAACAATAAATATTGCACAATATTAATATGGAAAGAAGCAGCGGTATTTTGTTACACCTCAGTTCCCTTCCCGGCGAAGGGGGCATCGGCAGCATGGGTAAAGATGCCTATCAGTTT
>DATGYU010000093.1:0-3728 GCA_035297625.1 Prolixibacteraceae bacterium | reverse complement strand
TGAGATACCCGGATACCAGCCCCAACGGCAATCAATGCTGACAACCCCCAGCTGAGGTTCATGAAAAAACCTGCAGAACCAACCGCAGCGACAGCATCACTACCCAGATTTCCAACAAAAATCATGTTGATAAAATTGTAGGCCATGGTCATAAAGGATGAACCAATAACCGGCAAGGCGAGTGCAATCATCTGATGCATCATTGAACCGGCACCCGGAAGGGCTATACTTTTAAACTTATCTTTTACTGAAAGGAGCATGTGCAATTTTTGGTTTCCTATATGTAGACGCAGCAGATAACAAATGGACGCAAATAATTCTGTGCAAAACAAACAATTATTGATCGGAAGTATGTTAAAATATTAACAATTAATACACTGGGATCCTAAAATATTTTAATAAAAGTTCAGTATTTCTCCGCCTTTGCAATAATTCAATGTAAAGTGTCATGAAATGATCCGAAGGGATGTATATCATCAGGTAATTCGTAATATTCTGAAAAGCCAGGAGAAGTAGCAATAGAATCATAATCCATTCTTATAGACAAGATAGCTCAACAATCCATTAAAAAAAATCTTCCTTTACCATTTAAATCTTAGTAATCAGGCATCGCCTCTCAGTAGCTAATCTTATCTATCTTCTATATTGATTCTTTTTCAACATAGAAGGTAAATAAGATGAAAAGACTAAGGGGCTATCTAAATTACTAAGGTCTAAAATGTATAAAAATCAATTATCAACTTACCCTACTGATTTCATTATTGATCTATCCCTGCAGAAAATTAGCCTGCGTCGCCATTCCGGAGGCTCAAAACAATCCTAATGCATCCATGGTTCGTTCGAAGGTGATTCGAAGATGGTTCGAAGATGGTTCGAGTAAAAACGAATAATTATTGAACCACCTTCTTATCACTTTTATATAATTAATGAATCATATAAAAGTGTGTAAGGTCTTCAAATATAGCAAATAATTGAATAATAATGATGCATAATCTTCATAAAAAGAACATCAATTCAACATTGATTCGACGCTTTGGTTAAAATGAAAATAAATGCATAAATGATAGCAGAATAGCAATGTCTTGTTTCAATTTTGAACAAATCGCAAAAAAATAAAGGCTGTCATTTTAATGACAGCCTGCAATATAAATTTATGTGAAGGTTTTTGGCTATTCCACGTACAGTACGAGCCCTTTCAGGTATTCGCCTTCGGGATGATACATATCCACGGGATGATCTGCCGGCTGAACCAGCTGATTGAGGATTCGTACCTTTCGGCCCGATATGGCAGCGGCCGAAAATACGGCCTCACGGAATTTGTCTTTTGGCACTACCTGCGAACAGCTGAAAGTAAACATGATTCCCCCGGGAGCGATTTGCTGAAAAGCTTTCAGGTTCAGTCGCTTGTAACCTTTCAGGGCCTGTACCAATGCACCGCGGTGTTTGGCAAAGGCTGGAGGGTCCAGAATGATCAGGTCATATTTGCCCTTGTTTTGGTCCATGTATTCAAAGCAGTCGGCCACAAAGGCTTCGTGACGGGTATCATCGGGAAAATTAAGCTTTACGTTTTCATTGGTAAGATCGATGGCTTTGGCCGATGAATCGACCGAATGGACCATCTGGGCGCCACCTCGCATGGCATAAAAGGAAAAGCCGCCCGAATAGCAGAACATGTTCAGCACCTTGCGGTCTTTGGAATAGTCCTGTACCAGCTTCCGGTTTTCGCGCTGATCGACAAAGAAGCCAGTCTTTTGGCCTTCTACCCAATCGACATTAAAGCGGTTTCCATTTTCCAGGACTTCGAAATTTTTCGATTCGCCAAGCAAATATTGGTCTTTTGCCTCAAGGTCAGCCTTGAAAGGAACCGTTTTTTCACTCTTGTCATAGACTGCATCCAGCCGATCGCCCAGTACTTCTTTTAGCGCTTTGGCAATGGTTTCGCGGATGACAAACATGCCGGCAGAATGGGCCTGCATCACGGCTGTACCGTTATAGAAATCCACGATAAGACCGGGCATGCCATCCCCTTCCCCATGCACCAAACGGTACACGTTGGTTTGCGGATTATCGGCAAGCCCTAATTTCTTGCGTACCTCAAAAGCCTTGGCCAGTTTATTTTTCCAGAAGGTAAAATCAGGATCGACTTTTTCAAAGGAAAAGATCCTTACGGCAATAGAGCCTATTTGGCAATGGCCCATAGCCAGAAATTCATTCTTTGCGGAAACAACTTCCACTACATCGCCTTCTTCTACCCTGCCCTGAATTTCATTGATGGCGCCTGAGAACACCCAGGGATGAAAACGCTGTAAAGATTGTTCTTTTCCGGATTTCAAGATTACCCGGCTATATGTTTTGGTCATTACTTCTGATTAAGAGATTCATAAATGCGGTGAGAGATCCAGGCATCGGTAGCAGCGTAGATCTGCTGAGCTTCCGTAAGTTCAGGAGCTTCCCAATTGGTAACGCGCTGTGCCTTGGAGATACGGTAACCCAGCACGATTGCCGAGAGTTTTTTAAGGCTGAAATCCTGTATTCCATAGTCTTTCACCCTTTCCTGCAGTTCTACAAAACCACCGGGAGTGAATTTATTGAGTTTCTGCAATCCTTTGATATCATCGCGGATAGCCACCCCTATCTTTTTAATATCCGGATTTTCAAGTATCCCTTTCAGTCCGTTGGGCAATCCAATTTTATTCAACCTGAACAGAAAAGCCCTTTCCTTGGTAGCCAGCTGCAACAGGGCCACTTCATAAACCACGCCCTTTTTAAAGGCAGGTTTGGTTTCGGTATCAAACCCCAGCATTTTTTGTCTGGAAAGATAATCGACTGAATCCTGATAATCTTCCTTTGACTCCACTAACTTTATCTCCCCTTCAAACTGAATAAGTGGCAAGATAGCCAGTTCATCATTATCTATAGTTTCTTTATACATTCTTATTCTTCCCCCTGAAATGAAAACCGGTCGTTTAACCAATCAGGTTTCCGGTTCTTCTTATTAGAATCCATTTTTAAATCTTTTTTTGCAGTATTAGGATCATCTTCCTTATTTTCTGCATAGATCACATTGTGGACAGCCCTCAGACAATTGACAAGGGTTTGTCCCCACAAATGAGAAAAGTTATTGCCGCACTCCCAGATGGCCTGTTCCATGACCTCATCGTTCATGGTCCTGAACGACATGATCAGGTCTTTCAATTCCTGGTAAATATCGGCTATATTTTCCGAGATACTGGCAGGCAGGGCTGTTTCGCTGAATTGCATTCCGGCAACAAATACCTCCTGGTATTCATCATCACCCCCGGTTTGCTGAAGTACTTTCTCCCTTATTTCGTTGTAATCTGCTTCAGTAACGAATTTCTCAAGGTCATCTTCTGCCTCCAGTTCAAAGACAGGCAACAAGCTTGCTTTTAAATACAAAAGAGGGAGTATTTTTTGTAATCGTCCAAGGAAATCAGTACTTTCAAAATCATCAGATCGTTCCAGAAAACTGCAGAATTCGTTGGCGACGGTAATAAATTCAATAACATTTTTTGAATAGACAATACTGTTCAATTCTTCTTCTCTCATGAAAAGTGATCTTTTAATATGCTGCAAAAATACAAAGAATATCAGTTCAAAGAATTTTACCCTATAAAAAGAATAGGAACGCGGGTTTGGCGGATCAAAAAGGAGTAAGAAAAAATGGGAACGCGGATCTAGCGGATTGAACGGATTGAACGGATAAAAAG
>DATGYU010000092.1:0-5950 GCA_035297625.1 Prolixibacteraceae bacterium | reverse complement strand
ATCCCAGCAGGTTTTTGGTAGAAATCAGCAGAGATAAATTTTTGTACCAGTAAAGAAGGAGAGAAGCAAGGGGCAGAATTCTTTGTCCTCTGTTGTCCGTTGGCTAAAGCCAACGGCAAAGGATATTGCTTCGATTATAGGATATTGAATATTCATGGCAGTATCCTTTGCTGTCAGATTTATCTGTTCCATTGGCTAAAGCCAACGGCAAAGGATACTGCTTTGATTAAACGATACTGTAAATTCAAAGCAATATCCTTTGCCGTCAGATTTATCTGACGGACATCCAACAGTAATATGGTTGCCACCACATCTTGATATTAAATACTATTTATATACTATTCTTATACTAAAATTATTATCTTTGTATATGAATAGTATATAAATAGTATTTAATAACCAAAGTTGGTACCTCTTTAATACATACAGGTTATGGCAAAGATGAAACAAAATCCAGGGGAGCAAGTCTCAGGTAGACTGTTGAATGTAGTGTTTTACCAGCGTTACGGCAAAAGCTATGTAAGGGCCGCTCCAAAGAAAAGGGAATCGTACACCGAAGAACAGGTGCTTTACCGGCAAAGGCTCAGTAAGGCCAGCGCCTTGTGGAGATCATTAAAATCGGAAGAGACCTCGAAGATTTGGAACTCGGCTGCCGAGCTGATGAACGGCTATGCCTGGTTCATGAAAGCCAACATGCCGGCTTTTGCAATGGATGGTACGCTGATCGACCCTAAACTGATCAAGGTGTCGGATGGCAAACTGCCTCTGCCTCAAAACCTGGAAGCCAAAAGAGTTCCCGGTGATGACAGTACTATTGAGGTCAGCTGGCAAAACGATTTGCATAGCAGCCCGGAAAGGCTCAAGGATCAGCTTTGGGCCATAAGCTATGCCGATGGTAAATTCTCTAAGATCATTGTCACAGGGCTTAAAAGAAGTGATCAGGGGGGTAGCTTTTCCCTGCCTTCCAAACCTCAGAATGCCACCCATGTGTTTTTATGGATGGCATCAGAGAATGGGGAAGAGTATTCTGAAAGCGTTTGTTTATAAATTTACGTAGGCTTGCAGCGTAAGTATGATTTGTTGAATTGGGTTATTTCTTTACAAATTTGCTGAAGTTAATAGCCCCTGAATCAATAATTTTTAAAGTGTATATTCCACTTGAAAGATTAGAAATATCAATCGTTTGCGTATCGATTGGCTTGCATGGGAATTGTCTGCCATATAAGTCAAATAGTAAGAGAACTACATTTGGCGAACCTGAAGTTTTAACATGTAATACATCAGAGGCAGGATTTGGAAAAGTTAATGCCTCCATTTCCGGTATTGTACCGGTGTTGGTTGACAACTCTTTAGAACTAAATATGTTAGAACGGATATAATTATTACCGGCTGATTTAAGTCCGGTACACGATTGATTTACTTCTACTGCAACCTGGTAATATACATCTCCTGCGGGGGCCGTTTCATCGGTATAGGATATGTTACTGCCTGATGTAGTACCAATTTGGATTAAATCTGATTTAGAGGTACCCCTGAATATTTTATAATTAGATACCGGAGCGCCAAGATAGGGTTCCCACATAAGATTCCAGTTATTGCCTGCGCCCTTGCTAGCCATCAGATGCATTGTTTTATGCTCCGGGCTTTGAGTTGTCATAAATCCACAAACATCTTTAATTGCAATCTTATATTTATTGGATTGCACACGGGCATTGGAAGTTAAATCTTTAAATTCATTGGTATCCAAATTAGATATGACCCCAATCAAGTCATATTGGTTGGTTAGGAGAATAGATTCCCGAAAAATATAGAATGATTCAATTGCAGCAGTTTGGTCCCTTTGACAGACAATCACGTTTTTATCATCTTCATCTACTGTAACCATACAAATTGATGGCTGTACCGCAATCATTGAAGGTGTCAACATAAAACTACTGTCAGCAGTACAGCCAACAGGTGTTGTAACCTGAACCGAATATTTGATGGGTGCACTCAGTGTAACCAATGGATTCGGAATGGTGTCGCAGCTAAGACCTTCAGCGGGAGTCCATTTATATTTCAAGGCTTTGGTGCCCGTATAGTTGGTATTTAATGTAATTTGTGTTGAATTACCGCATGCAGCAACAGGAACATTTAATGACATACGCAATGGAAGTATATTTACGTTTACAGAATCTGTTGCAGAACTTCCATCGGGTAAAGTTACCGTGACTTTGTATTTAGAATTTGAAGAAACCGTCGCTGTTGGATTTGGTATATTCACCTCGCTTAACCCTTCAGAAGGGGACCACAGATATGAGATTATTTTCGAGCTTGGGTAATTGGTTTGAACCCCTAACTGAACCCTCGAGCCACAAACAGCTTGTACATCATTCCCAGCCTCTGCTTTCAGGGGAGCATCTAATGGTTCATCCCAAATTTCAACATCATCAATGCTCACATTCACATGGGGCGTTGCTACTATTTCCTCATCCGGATCATCAAATGTTAGGGTGAAGTTTTTAGGTGCAACACTCAAATCAGGATAAGTGACTTCTCCTTTTCCCCAACTATCCCTCCATACGACATCCGACAGCTTAATACTGTATCTTTTCCATTCACCCTGCGTGTCAATGATGAAATTCCGTGAGGCCCAGTATTTTGCACTATAAGTAGCGTTGTCCCATCCGATGGAAGTACTGACAGGACCGCCATTGTTGGTATTTACCCTAAAAGTCAGATAAGCATTCTTACTGAACTTGCTCCAATCGGCATGCCCGGTTTTGTTCGGATCAAACAGGTCGGTAATTAAATGAATCCCTACATAATCTTCCTCACAATAATAATTGAGGAACGCTGTGGAACCCGCTGTAGCCTGTTTGTCAGCATCATGGTTGATCGTTTTGAGTCCTATTGAGAAGTCATAAAAAGTGGGATCACCCGGTGCGGTTAGTATATCCTTACTTTCAAAATCAAGCAATACTACTTTGTTCATTTGTGAAAATGCTGCCATCGCATTGATCATTACAACCAGGACAAGGGATACTTTTAGTTTCATGGGTAATTGGTTTAATAGTAAGAACTCGATAGTGTAAACTCTATTTCATAATACTTTACATGTTCAAATATAAAAAAGAATATTTACAGGACAATAAATGTTGATAAATAAATATTTGTAAACTAAAATTTGTATGGCCTTTTCTGGCAGACCAATAAATGTTGTTATAAAAAACGGATAGATGAATAAAGAAGATAGAGGACTCATGCTGGCAAAACGATTCACACAGCAATAAAGAAAGGCTTAAAGATGAAATCAAGGCTATGAGCTATGCCGATGGCAAATTCACAAAGATCATCGCTACAGGGCTTATGAGGGATCAATTTAAAAAATAGGATCAATCCGGATTGTTGTGGAGGAAAAGGCAAGGAGTAAGGAGCACGGGGCAGGGAGACCGGAAGCCAGTGGTCAGTGTTCAGTGGCCAATCCATCAATCCATCAATCCTTCAGTTTTTGTAAATTGGACTTTTAAACTAAAAGCTTACCTCTCTCCACAGGTTTTTCGCTTGATCCAAAATATAGGTTGAGCAATGCTGTAAACAACATTCCCGCTTGATCCATTATAAGTCAATAAAAAACCCTGATAACCGTTGATTTCTCATTGATTATCAGGGTTTTGTTTTTAGTCGGGGTGACAAGATTTGAACTTGCGACCCCCCGCCCCCCAGACGGATACGCTACCAGGCTGCGCTACACCCCGAACTTTATAACGAGTGCGAAAGTAATACTTTTTCCTCAAAAAACATAGATGGCGAAGCTATTAAAGTGGTAAATTTTTCATGAAAGAATACGGATATGGCTTGTATTCATGGATTATGTAATTGTTAATGAAAATATTAGAGAGAATAGTTGTCGTGTTAAGAATTTTTGTCAGACAGAGAAAATACTTACTTTTTATTTGCATTATCCAGGGATGCATTAGCATATATTAAGCAAAAAATGTTCTGTTATCAGTAATAATAATTAATTATAAATGATTGAAAAGCAAAAGATTATTTCGTAACTTACTGGTATAAATAACCAAAACATCAAAGTCATGAGAAATCACTTTTCCTTTAAATCGTTCTATCGTATTTTATGGGTGCTGCTGATTGCTGGATGGATGAGTGGATGTCAGAAAGAGGTTCCTGAACCAGAAACAGCAAATGTCCCGGGTAATTCTGCACTTAAAAGTGCCAGTATTACGAACTACATTGTTCTTACTGCTTCAGAAACCTTACCTGCAGGTTTTGAAAAACAGCTGACGGCTTACGGCAGGGTGGTAAAAACCTTGCCTGAAATCGGCATGGCGGTTGTAAAACCCTCAACTGCGGATTTTGAATTGAAGGTGTCCAAACTTGAAGGAGTGCTGGCTGTAGTGCCTGATCTGAAGTTTAAATGGATTGAACCATCCAATTATATCCTTACCTCAAAGAAATTTAATAAGCAGTCTAATCCGCCAAGTATTGGCAGTAATGAGCCTTATTTCTTTTACCAGTGGGGGATGGATGCTATTAATGCACCTGAAGCCTGGAATGCAGGTTATAAAGGTAAAAATGCAAGGGTTTTTATTCTTGATAGTGGTATTGATGCTGAACATCCAGATCTGGCCCCCAATTTGAATACCTCACTCTGTACATCCTTTGTTCCTGGTGAAGGTTATAATGTCGCTCCCGGAGGTGATTTCAGCCATGGTACCCATGTGGCCGGTATCATTGCAGCTGCCGATAATGAGTATGGGGTCATCGGAGTAGCCCCGCAGGCTGAAATAGTGGCTGTGAAGGTGCTTTCTGAATTTACAGGCTCGGGTGACTTTAGCTGGGTGAACGAAGGAATTATCTATGCTGCCAATAATGGCGCTGATGTTATCAACATGAGCCTTGGGGCTATTTTCAGCAGAAGTGGTTTTTATCTTGACGAGAATGATGTTTTACAAAAGATCCCGGCTGTCTATATACAACAAATGATCCTGGCCCAGCAGCGTGCTGTTAATTACGCATCCAGGAAAGGGGCGACGATTGTTGTTTCGGCAGGTAATGAATATCATAATGCTGACGGGGATGCCTACCTATTTATCCTGCCAGCAGGATTGCAGAATGTGATTACCGTTTCAGCCACAGCACCTGATTACTGGTATGGTTCATTGGTAGCCAATGTTACTGATCCTAACCTGGATATCCCGGCAAGTTATACCAATTTTGGAAAGTCATTAATATCCATTGGCGCACCAGGTGGTGATTTTGATTATCAGGGACTGCTTAACTGGCATTGGGACATGGTATTAAGCACCACCAATGAAGGATTTGCCTGGGCTGCGGGTACCAGTATGGCCTCTCCTCATGTGGCAGGAGTGGCCGCGTTGTTGATAGGCAAAAATGGTGGAAGTATGAACCCACAGACAGTAACTACGCAGTTATTAAAAACTGCTGATGCCATTGATGGAAACGGTATCTCTGCTTGGTATGGAAAGGGTAGGGTAAATGCACAGCGAGCTGTCAGTGAATGAGGAAGGATTTATTAATTGAGTTCGATTAAAAACAAAATAAGAAATAAGAAACAAAAAATAAGGAATAAGGAATAAAAAGAGCTGCTTTTTACTTTCTTATTCCTTGTTCCTTATTCGATATTGGTTATTGAATAATGTGAATCAAGGGTTAAACAGTTAAAGAAATAACTGCAGATGCCCATCTGCCACAGGCATAAACCTGCAATTATTACTTTTTATTCCAACTACCTGTTTTAATGAAAGTGAATGACCATTTCCTCCTGCTTTAAAAAGCCTCTGCTGGTTTTTTAACTCCGCTTTGGCCATGTATTGCCATTGTCTGATCGGTAACCAATCTGCTGCTGTACTATTATCATATTGTTAGTACAGCAACAGTACAGACACCGATCAGACAATGGCAATAGGAAGGCAATGCATAGGATAAAAAA
>DATGYU010000091.1:0-14927 GCA_035297625.1 Prolixibacteraceae bacterium | reverse complement strand
CAGAAAAATAGCAATCAGTTCATTATTCTCCTTAATAATATCGTTTAACCTTTCAGGCTTTAACATGGGTTTCTTCTGAATGATCTTTAGACAGATTCTACTTTCTCTTATCTCTTTGAGAATAATTTTCAATTTATGAATGAAGTCATTGGTCGACTCGGCCGATTGGGCTTCTCCATAATTTAAGGCAGGAGCAGAACCACACCTGGTTAATTGATTGCCAATATGGTTGCCAAGTTTTGTGTTTGCAGGGATTCGACAACTTCGTCTATTCTTTGAGTAAAGTCAATCAACCGATCCTCTAAATCAAATCGTCTTTCATCCATGTTTTTTAAATAAATATCGAATAAAAAACCTAAATAAAGAAGTGTAATTTGACTTTTATGATGTTATTTGTATGATTTATTTACTTTATAGGAAACAAGAAACAAGAAATTTATATCAGATGCTCGGTCAATGCATACTTTCTTATTTCTTATTCCTTGTTTCTTATTCCTTATTTTTTAATCAACATTTAATCTTCTTCAGTTTCTTCCACCTCTTCTTCCTCTTCCTCGTCATCTGCCGAGTATACCACATCCAAATCTTCATCTTCAAAAACCTGTGGTTTGACCACTTCTTTCAAGGGTTTCAAATTGGCTGGGATGGGGGCATTTACCGAATCTTCAAAATATGGGAATACATCCACAATGTTACAGATGGCCAGTGAGGTAGTCTGGTAAGGAACTAAAATATAGGAAAGGCCTTCTTCCAGTCGCTGTAATGCCTGTTTGAGGTCATCGGCAGCCACCAGGAAATAGTTGTTGATTTTCTTTTCTTTTCCTTTTTCCTCATCGATGGTTACGATGCCAATTTTGGCTTTATACCACCATTCCCCATTTTCGTTGGGAAATATCTCCACGATGTTGGATTTCTTGATATTGTCGACAATGAATTCGCCACGAACCATTGTTTCCAATTGTTTAATGATGCGTGTTTCGGCATCTGTAAAGGTAACGGCATCCAACAGGTAAACTTCGCTTACTTTTTTCTCGCGGCCGTCATCATCAACCTTTACGTATTTTACTTTTACTTCGAACCAGGTTTGCATATCTTGATTTTTTTAGATCACAAAGATATTTTCTCTGGTCACAATTCTGTGAAAAATGACGAATAGTTTTGTGTAAAAATGCAGTTTGAAAAAAATAAATGGAAGGTAGAAGGTAATATTAAACGATTACCGGCTGTAAAGTTCAAGGTCGGCTTTATCAATTGTAATATCTGAATCGTTCGATATAAAATCGATACTTTCGTCAGGAAACAACTGATCGAATTCTTCAATGATCTGAGCCTCTTCCTTGAAATAATCCTCATTGCCCTGCATAAACTCAGCTGGGATGACTTCGACCAGATGGCTCCTTTGAACGGGCATATATTTGTACTTGATATGAACACCTTTAAATATGGATATCAAAAACCTTAGTTTCTCTTCTACAAAATCTTTTGCTGTCATAGTTTGAAATTTTGGTTACCGCTATCTAATTTTTCATGTATACTTCAAAAAGTGATTGCCATTTCCATGTCTTCATTCTTCTCCTGACAACTTATACTGATTTATAATAGTAATTGTTTCTTCAGTACTTATTTTCCTATTATTTAATTGGGTACCAATTCTATAATAGGAATGAAAAATGTGAGACAGTTTCATTAAGTGAAAGTTTATTCTTCATAATCAAGATTTTTAGCAATAAAAAAACCGCTCTTCTGATCAAGGGCGGTTTTGTGCAGTAAGGTGATATATTATTTATCCCAGCAGCTTATCGGCCATGGCATTTGCCAGATCGATACAATGATCGAATTTTTCTTTCTTTAGGGTTCCTTTTTCTTCTACCGCATTGCCAATCACTTCCCATTTGATGGCCTCTGCAAACTTTTGAAGGTTCTTCACCCCGCCGCCACTCCAGCCGAAGGTTCCAAAGATGCCAAGCAGGTGGTTTTTGATGCCATAGTGTTCAATCTTTGTTATCAAGTTCTCAACTGACGGGAAAAGTTCATTGTTATAGGCGGCACTGCCCACAATAAAAGCCTTGTATTTGAAAATATCGCTGATGATATATGAGGCATGAGTTTTGGAAGCATCATACACGCGGATGTTTTTAATGCCCCGGACAGCCAATTGACGAGCAATTACATCAGCCATTTTAGCCGTATTACCATACATCGATCCATAAACAATCACAGCGCCGGCTTCTGTGGTATAAGTGCTCCATTTCTCATAGCGTTCGATGATATAGGCAAGGTTGGAGCGCCATACAGGCCCGTGAGTAGCGGCAATCATCTTCACATCGATGCTTTCAATCTTTTTCAGGGCACGCTGGGTATGGGGGGCATATTTGCCTACAATGTTGGAGAAATAACGTATCAATTCTTCTTCATAACGTGCCAGGTTAAGCTCATCGTCAAAGATGCCGCCGTCGAGGGTTCCAAAACTTCCAAAGGCATCGCCCGAGAAAAGAATTTTATTGGTAATCTCAAATGTAACCATTGTTTCAGGCCAATGTACCATTGGGATGGTGGTGAACCTTAGGGTATGCTTGCCAAGGGGTAATTCGTAATCGTCATACACTTCAAGGGTGTTTTCTGAAACCTCATAATAGTTGGCTACCATATCGAAGGTTTTCTTATTGCCCACTAAAGTGATGTTGGGGTATTTGCTAACTACAGCCTTTAATGATCCTGAATGATCAGGTTCCATATGATTGATAATCAGGTAATCAACCACGCGTCCATTGGTGAGTTTCTCAATCTGGCTCAGATACTCATCGGTGAATGAATGTTCAACGGTATCAATTAAAGCAACTTTTTCATCAACAATTAAGTATGAATTATAGGATACACCATTGGGAATGGGCCATAAATTCTCGAAAAGATGAGTTCTGCGATCATTGAATCCGAGATAGTAAATGTTTTCAGCCAAATTGACCTGATGCATAGCGATGGTTTTTAATTATAAGTTTAACAGATGACGAAATTACTCAAATTACGATAAAGTAAGGTGCGAAAAATTTCTTTCACTGAGAATTTAAGATAAATATTACAAGCAATTGTTCAGGCATTTAGGCAGATTCTAAACATACGAACTTTAAATTAGCGTAGGTTCTTTAGTTGAAATGATTATTTTTATCGACAAAAACCGAGAGATATGGAGATTGTGAATAAAGGCCGTATTATGTTGTTCCCCAGGTTGAACAAATGGATAGTCATCCTGTTCTTTGTTGCTTTGTCCGCCATTGGATTGCGTGGATATCAGCTTTATAAATATATTTCGGAGCCCAACATTTATACACCCGGCAGTATTATCATTCCCTTGAATGCTACCTATGACCAGGTGATCGACAGCTTGAAAAAGCACCAGATCATTGTCAACTACAAAGCCTTTAACTGGGTGGCCAAGCGCAAGAAATACCCCGAGAACGTTAAACCGGGTAAATATTTACTGGACAAGGGGCTGACCACCAACCAGATCATCAATATGCTGCGTTCAGGGAACCAGCATCCGGTGATGGTCACTTTCAATAACCTTCGTTTTATCGAAGAACTGGCAGGAGATGTGGCCAAGTACATTGAACCTGACTCTCTGGAACTGATTACCAAGTTTAATGATCCGGCAGTCTATGAGAAATACGGTTTCAATAAAAACACCTTCCATTGCATGTTTATTCCCAACAGTTATGAGTTTTATTGGACAACCACTGCCGATCAGTTTTTGGAAAGAATGTACATGGAGTACAAGAAGTTTTGGAATGAAGAGCGCACCAATAAGGCAAAAGAGCTGGGATTAACGCCCGAGGAAGTAATGACAGTGGCATCCATTGTCCAGGAAGAGAGCAATAAAAGAGATGAAAAGCCTATCATTGCCGGGCTGTACCTAAACCGTATCAAGCGGGGTATTCCTTTACAGGCTGACCCAACCGTAAAATTTGCATTGGGTAACTTTAGAATCAAGCGAGTGTTGAAGACACACCTTGCGGTTGATTCTCCATACAATACTTACAAGTATCCGGGTTTGCCTCCGGGCCCCATTAATTTCCCTGAGGTGTCAAGTATCGAAGCGGTACTTCATGCAGCCAAGACTCCTTATATCTATATGTGTGCCAAGGGCGACCTGTCGGGTTACCACAATTTCTCTACCACCCTGGCAGGTCATCTGGAAAATGCAAGGAAGTATAAGGCATCGTTGGATTCGTTGGAAATCTTTCAGTAAAGAAAGAAGTGCCTGAGAGCCAAAGTCATAAAGCAACAAAGTGCCAAAGCAGTTCTTTTGATACTTACTTTGGCACTTTGTAACTCTGTTACTTTGTAACTTTTTATTCAAACATATCTCTCATCTTATCAAAGAAGTTGCGATCGCTTTGGTCGGGGCCGTCGGTAAAGTTAGGCGATGACTGCAGCTTTTCGAGCATCTTTCTTTCTTCAGAATTCACTTTCTTTGGGATCCATACATGCACACGTACCAGTAGGTCCCCTTTGCCGTAACCATTTACATCGGGCAATCCTTTACCACGAAGGCGCAGGGTTTTTTCAGGCTGGGTACCGGCTTCAATCTTTACTTTTACCTTGCTGTCAACGGTTGGGATTTCCTTGGTAGTTCCCAATGTGATTTCAGGGAAGGTGACAAAAAGATTATAGATAAGGTTATTTCCATCCCTGATCAGTTCTTCATGGTCTTCTTCCTGGATGACCACAAAAAGATCACCATTGACTCCATTGCGCCGTCCGGCATTTCCTTTGCCTGCCACATTCAATTGCATGCCTTCACCAACACCGGCAGGTATTTTAATGGAGATTACTTCCTCATCGCGTACCACTCCTTCACCCTGACAATGGATACATTTATTGGTGATGATCTGTCCTTCGCCATTACAGATCGGGCAGGTGGAGGTCGTCTGCATCTGTCCCAACATGGTGTTCTGGATGCGGGTTACATGGCCGCTTCCATGACAGGTCTGGCAGGTAGAATGGGAAGACCCTCCCTGGGCCCCTGAACCGTTACAATGGGTACAGGGTACATATTTCTTTACCTTGATTTTTTTCTCTACGCCATTGAGTACCTCATTTAAGTTGAGGGTTACCTTTACACGAAGATCAGATCCGCGGTGCTGGCGTGGTCCACGGCTGCGTCCTCCGCCTCCGAATCCGCCAAATCCGCCAAAACCACCCCCGCCAAATATATCGCCGAACATGGAGAATATATCATCCATCGACATGTCGTGACCACCAAATCCGGCATTACCACCCATGCCTTTATGACCAAACTGATCATATCGCTGGCGTTTTTCAGCACTGCTCAGAATCTCGTAAGCTTCTGCGGCTTCTTTAAACTTCTCCTCGGCTTCCTTATTTCCCGGATTCTTGTCAGGATGAAACTGAATGGCCTTTTGCCTGTAGGCCTTTTTTATTTCATCAGCAGTCGCTGTTTTGCTGACACCAAGAACTTCATAATAATCGCGTTTTGTCATCTTCTATCCTATAATCAGGCTTACTCACCTATAACTACTTTTGCGAAACGTATCACTTTATCATTCAGATAGTACCCCTTTTGTACTACATCCACAATTTTTCCCTTCAGATCTTCTGAAGGTGCAGGGATTTTGGTAATCGCCTCATGCAGGTCAGTGTCAAAGTCCTGACCTTTGGCTTCAATTTCTTTTACCCCGTTTTGTTTCAGGAACTCCTGGAACTTGTTGTAGATCAATTTTACCCCTTCTTTTACCGGGCTTTCTTCTTCTACCGTATCAAGCGTTTGAAGGGCCCTGTCAAAATCATCAATCACCGGAAGAAGGCTAATTAACAGGCTTTCATTGGCAGTTTTCATCAAGTCGATACGTTCCTTTAAGGTACGTTTGCGGTAATTGTCAAATTCTGCCTGGAGCCTAATATGCCGGTCCTTTAGTTCAAGCAAATCCAATTCAGCTTTTTCCAGTTGTTCTTCAGCATGGGACTTTTTATGACCCTTTCTGTGGTCTTTTTTGTGGTCTTCAGGTTGCTGTTGTGGCTCTGCTGGCTCCGGAGATTCATTTTCAAGTTGGTCATTAACTTTATCTTTATCTTCTGTCATTGTAGCTGTATTTTAGAATTTGTTTTCGGTGTGCAAATATACTGCCAATGATGTTATAAACGACAAATTGGCATTTTAAATAATTGAGAAACTGCCATTGCTGTTATCAGTCATAAAAAAAGGCAGCTCCTGGCCCAGGACTGCCTTTTTTACACAGCAATTATCAATTATTTTAATAGTTTCTTAATTGCCTCTTCAAGTGCAGGGCCACGAAGACCTTTGTCTATGATGATTCCATCTCCATCGATAAGGAAGTTGGCCGGTATGCTGCGAACTCCATAAACAGTGGCATATTTGGCATCCCAGCCTTTTAAATCACTTACGTGGTTTTCCCAGATCAGTTTATCTTTAGCAATGGCCTGCTTCCATGCTTCGCCGTCTTTGTCCAAAGAAACACTAAAGACTGTAAATCCTTTTCCACTGGTGAATTTGGCATCTTTGTATTTGTCATAGGTGGCTACCACTGTAGGGTTTTCACGTCGGCAAGGGCCACACCAGGATGCCCAAAAGTCAATCAGGACTACTTTCCCTTTTAGAGATGAGAGCTTAAGTTCTTTGCCATCAACTGATTTTTCAATGATCTCAGGCGCTTTGTTTCCAATATTTACACCAATTTCGTTCTCTTTTTTATCTGTTTTTTTCTCAAGGCTAGCGGCATTGGCCATATTTGCCATTGTAAAAAGTACGGCTAACACCAATACGAATTTCATTTTCATAAGAGTGAAGATTTTGTTAAAATATTACTTTGTACACAAAAATAACAAATTAGGACAATGATTTTACAATTTAGGGATGCTATTACCAAACATTAACACGGCAAAAGCTTATTCTACTCTTGTTATTCCTGCTCCTATGGCGTTCAAACGCTCATCGATATTTTCATACCCGCGGTCAATCTGTTCAATGTTGGATATTTTGCTGGTTCCCTGTGCAGAAAGGGCCGCAATTAAAAGGGCAACACCTGCCCGGATATCGGGTGAGCTCATATGGGTAGCCCTCAGCATGTATTGATGGTCCAAACCAATGACCGTAGCCCTGTGAGGATCACATAGAATGATCTTGGCTCCCATGTCAATCAGCTTATCGACAAAGAACAGACGGCTTTCAAACATTTTTTGGTGAATGAGCACGCTCCCCTTGGCCTGAGTGGCAATCACAAGGAATATGCTCAAAAGGTCAGGGGTTAAACCCGGCCATGGAGCATCGGCAATATTCATAATTGAGCCGTCGATAAAGGTCTCAATCTCGTAGTGTTCCTGGGCAGGGATGTACAAATCGTCATTGCGTTCCATGACCAGTATTCCCATTCTTTTAAACATCTCAGGGATAATGCCAAGGTGGGGAATTCCTGCATTGCGAATGGTGATCTCTGAGCGTGTCATAGCTGCCAGTCCAATGAAACTGCCCACCTCGATCATATCGGGAAGTATTTCATGGGAGCATCCTTTTAGGGAGGTGACCCCTTGAATGGTCAGCAGGTTAGAGCCGATTCCCTGGATGGAAGCACCCATGGATACCAGCATTTTGCACAGCTGCTGAATGTAGGGTTCACAGGCAGCATTGTAAATAGTAGTGGTTCCTTCTGCCATGCAGGCTGCCATGATGATATTGGCCGTTCCTGTTACCGATGCTTCATCCAGAAGCATGTAGGAGCCTGTAAGCTTTTTGGCCTCTACGCTGTAGAATAACTCATCAGGATTATAATTGAAGGTAGCTCCCAGATTCTGAAGCCCCGTAAAGTGGGTATCAAGCCTTCGTCTGCCTATTTTATCGCCACCGGGTTGGGGGATATATCCTATGCCAAAGCGTGCCAGCAGGGGGCCTACAATCATGATGGATCCGCGAAGACGGGCTGCCTGTTTGGCAAAAATGTCTGTTTTCAGGTAGTCCAGCTTGACCTGGTCCGCCTGAAAATTGTATGCGCCTTTGGCAATACGTTCTGTTTTAACACCCAGCTCGGTAAGGATTTCAATTAGCTTGATGACATCGCTTATTTCAGGAATGTTGGTAATATGTACTTTTTCCGGGGTAAGTAAAACCGCACAGATTACCTGAAGCGCTTCGTTTTTTGCTCCCTGAGGGAACAAATCACCTTGCAATTGTCTTCCACCTTCGATCTTAAATGTAGCCATTTCAATAAATGTAGTTCAAGTCAAAAGTCAACAATAAAAATGAATTATCCGAATTTTACCGCTGCTGTTTATTGCGGTCTTCTGGTTTCTGGAATTTTCTTCTTTGCTGGTTATCCGGAACCGGCTGCGGTTTCTTCTTATTTCTGAAAAGAATGTCCTTGGTGTCGGCAAGTTGCATCTCAGAACATTTGATTTTACCATTGGAAAGCTCTTCAATATCTTCGAGGATCTTATCGTCGGTAACCGAGTCTTTATTCCACATGATATAGCTTTTTTTCATGTGGTTGGCAATTAACTTGATGAGCAGTTCGCGTTCCTTTTCATCCTCGTGAACGGCTGCCTTGTCCAATAAAAACTCAATGGTTTTACCGTAATGGCGGTATTTGATTTTATTGACGCTGTAGGGTATCTTTTCTGGTGCTGTATTAAAAAGCTCAGGAACAGGGGGAGTGTACGGATAATCAATATCCAGCTTAAAGTTGGTCATGATGGCCAGATGGTCCCAAAGCTTATGCTTAAAATCATTGATATCGCGTAAATATGGGTACATATTTCCCATTATATCAATAATGGTTCGTGCAGCTCTGTTCCTTTCGTTGCGATCTTCAATGGTCATAATATGATTCACCATGTTTTGTAAGTTTCTCCCATACTCAGGTAAGGGCAACTTACTGCGATCAGAATTGTAATCCATGTAAATAAATAATGTTGTTTCTTAAAAAAAATCAGGCTGTTATCTTAAAATGGTAATCGGTAGAGATAATCAGGATGAAGATGTAATTAATACAAAGTTAAAGTAAATAGTTTTTATAACAAAATATCTATAAAACTAAAGTGCTTTGATTCCTACTGCAAAGCTAACCAATTATTCGCAATTTAGCGTATTTGAGTAAAAGTTGTTTCTTCCCGGCATTCTGAAAGAACACTGTTGCCTGCATATCGGGCATTTTACCTTCCATGAGCAACACTTTCCCGCGGCCAAAACGTTGATGTTCCACGATCATGCCCGCCTGAATTTCTTCAGGGTTGCTATACTCAAACAAGTCAGCTTCCTTTTTTGTTTCACGCAGCTTGTTTAATTTCTGGTACAAATCCGGCTGACTGGCTGTAGGTTTAAGACCCGGGATGACGCTTCTCTGCTGGATGCGTGGCTTGGGAGGTGAGAACTGCATTTCCGTATTTTCCTGGTAAAAGGCCGTATCCTTATCCAGAGGTTGATTCAGGTAACGGGCATCGATCTCGTCAATAAAACGGCTTTTGTTGCAAAACTCCAGTTTTCCCCATTTGTAACGCTGACGGGCATAGGTGATATAGGCATTTTCTTCAGCACGGGTAAGGGCCACGTAAAACAGACGGCGTTCTTCTTCAAACTCTTCCAGGGTCTTTTGTCCATTCTGAGCTGAAGGGAACAGGTTTTCTTCAACGCCTACGATAAATACATTTTTAAACTCGAGTCCTTTGGCCGAATGGATGGTCATCAGGGTTACCCGGTCGTTATCATCCGGCTTTTCCGTGTCCTGATCAGTCAAAAGGGCAACATCTTCCATATAGTTGTTCAACCTGTTGGGCGTTCCTTCCTCACGTGCCGAGATGCTGAATTCCTGGATACCGTTGAGCAGTTCCTGGATGTTCTCAAAGCGGCTAACCCCTTCGGGCGACTGGTCTTTGTACAGATCTTTCATCACCTCTGAGCGGGAAGCTATTTCACTGGCCAGTTCAAAGGCTTCGAGCGTTTCCAGCTTTTCCCTGAATAAGTCAATCAGGCTGGTAAATTCATGAATCTTGGATACAGTCCCCTTGTTGAACTCAAGGGTCAGCTTTTCAATATCAGTGGCAAAATCCCAGATACAAATGTCATTTCCTGCAGCATATTGTTCCAGCCTGGTTAATGTAGTCTGCCCGATGCCCCTTGCCGGATAATTGATGATCCTTTTAAAAGCTTCGTTGTCTTTGGGATTGATGACCAAACGGAAATAGCTGAGCAGATCCTTTACTTCCTTTCTTTGGTAGAAGGAAAGGCCGCCATAGATCTTATAAGGGATGTTTCGTTTGCGCAGCGATTCTTCAAAAATACGAGACTGGGCATTGGTACGATATAATATGGCGTAATCCGAATACATATAATGATTGCGCATACGTGTATCGATAATCTCATTGGAGACCAGATATCCTTCCTCATTATCGGTAATGGCGCTGATGACCTTTATCAGGGTACCTACCTCTTTTTCCGAGAATACATTTTTTTGAATCTGACGTTTATTCCTGGCAATGATACTGTTGGCGGCATCAACAATGGTCTGTGTGGAACGGTAATTCTGTTCCAGTTTATAAATCTTGTGTTCGGGATAGTCTTTCTGAAAGTTCAAAATGTTCTCAATACGCGCCCCGCGGAAAGAGTAAATACTCTGGGCATCATCACCCACCACGCAGATGTTTTGATGCGCCTCGGCCAGCTTTTTGATGATCATGTACTGCGAATGGTTGGTATCCTGGTACTCATCCACCAGTATGTAATTAAAAATGCGCTGGTATTTGGCCAGTATCTCCGGGTGATTTCGGAACAGGATGTTGGTCTTCATCAATAGGTCGTCAAAATCCATCGCTCCCGCCAAAAAGCAACGCTTGCTGTATTCCTTGTAAATGGCACCGATAAGGGGCATTTTAATGCTCTGGTCATACTCAGTGGTCTCAGACATGGTTGCGTACATCTCGGCTGAGACTAGGTTATTCTTGGCTGCCGAAATCCTGCCGGCAATCACCCCAGGCTTATAGGTCTTCTCGTCCAGTTTAAAATCCTTGATGATACTCTTCAAAAGGCTCTTTGAATCTGAAGAATCATAAATGGTAAAATTGGAAGGATAACCCAGTACCTCAGATTCTGATCTCAGGATACGTGCAAAGATTGAATGGAAAGTTCCCATCCACAGGTGCCTTGCCACAGCAGGCCCAACAGAATCCGAAATACGTTTTTTCATTTCCTTGGCCGCCTTGTTGGTAAAGGTAAGGGCCAGAACAGATCCTGGTTTAACCCCGTTTTTCAGCAAATGAGTAATACGGTAGGTCAGTACCCTGGTCTTCCCGGATCCTGCTCCTGCAATAATCAGCGATGCTCCATTATAGTTTTCCACCGCAAGGCGCTGAGGCTCATTTAATTCATCTAAATAATTATGCACGTTATGCTATCCTGATTAAATTCAAAATTAGTATTGTTTTTCCAATCTTTTAAAGCCCGAAAGATAAGTAGTTTTCTAATACCATACCTTCCAGTGTAAAATTTGAATAGAAATTTCTAATTGATGCAAGCTGTTTGCAGCTGGTAACAGGTCCCGATTAATTGAGGAGCAAAGCATTCTGCAATGATCTTCAATGACCTTTGATCGAGGCAATCCACCATATCAACTGCAAAAGGGGGTGAAAAAGCATTCAATTGACTTTTGGTTTTTACGCTCTCTTGGTTAACCGCCTTATACCTTCCATTCTCATTAATTAACCCTGTGTTTTAACTGTTAGCAAACATCTATTTGGCACCGACTCTATATCAAGGCCATGTTTTTGAAAATTTCAGAAAGCCTTGAAATAGCGTTGGTGGCAGCGGAAGGCTGAAAAGACAGGTGTGACAATTTTTGCCTCATCCATTACTCGCATCTTGTTAGCTACAAACCGACTTTTATTGACCCATCAGCCCAAAATTCAAGACAACGGATTTTTATGATTGATTATAAACCAAGAAGGCTTGCATCCATATGAAACATCCCAAAATGAAAATTTTACAGTCAACAAAAGATAAACCAAATTTTAGCGTTAATATTGTAAATTCTTAAAGTAAATAGAAGAATGAAAATTCAAAGTTTAGTTGGCGGACTGATTGTATTTATACTTTTTACAATAGCGCCTGCAGTAGGTTTTTCCCAAATTACATCCGCTGCGAGTTCTGTAATACCTACTGAATACGCAAGTGGTACACAGGATAACATCCATGTTTTTTGTGGTCTGAAGGGCCAAACCAATGCCGCATTAACAGCCACTAATTCCAATGGGTTGCCGGCCACTTTTGAATGGCTCAAATATGATGCCGCTACCGGAAATTTTAACCCTTACCTGAGTGATGCGTCAGGAGCCACTACCTCTGTAATTTCAAACCTTGCGGATGGTGCCTACAGGGTAAACATTACCACCACGGCCGGCGTACAAACCTATACCGCCTGGGTTTTTAATAACTACATTGAAACCACGGCCACCATTATCGATTCCGATTGTAATTCATTTACCCTTACCGGCACCTCTGATACGCCTGCCCTGGTATATTACGATCTTACCAACCGGCAGACCAAAACACTCGCAAAAGACACAAAGGTGCGTTGGACGACCGGCGCTGAAACAGTTGGGCAGTTCCTCACCTACCAGGTTTTTAGCCCGCCTACAAAAGACACGGATTATACCTTGACAGTGAGCGATCGGTTTGGCTGCTCTGCCCAAGCAGAAGTCCGGTATACTTCCATTGTTACCAAGGCTTCCTTTACCGCCGAGCCTGAAGATCAGAAAAAAAGCCACCCTTCAAAAACGGAAGCTCCCTTGGCTGTAACATTTAAAAATACATCTGAAAACGGAGATAAAGATAAATTTCAATGGTTTATTTATAAAGATGCCGCTGTACTGGCCAGAGAAGGGGCAGCATCACCCGATGCTCCCATCGATAGTATCATGCAACGTCTATACGTGGAAAGCCCTACCTATGTTTTTGAAAGGCCCGGGACCTATAACGTGAAGCTGGTTTCTCAAAAAACGTCCCCTTCAAACACTTGTTATGATACGGTTTATATTGACCAGCTCATTAAAATAGATACTTCTTTTATTGAAGCGCCCAATTTCTTTACTCCGGGAAATAACGACCAGGTCAACGACCGCTTTGTGGTAAGGTTCTTCTCCATGAAATCTGTAAAGATATCCATCTTTAACCGTTGGGGAAAGGTGGTGCATGTTTGGGAGAGCAAAGATGTAAGAGGTTTTGGTCCTACTGTTGAATCAACCCCGCAATCCGTCTGGGATGGTAAAGTAGGCGGGAAACTGGCAACCCCGGGGGTTTACTATTATGTGGCTGAGGGCACAGGCAGGGATGACAAAAAACAGCAAGCCACAGGCTTCTTCCATCTCTTTAGGGACAAATAAGTACGGATGATTAATCAATGAAGGCGGCAGAGAATGAATCCGCCTGATCAAACCAATACAAAGAAACCGGGCATCAACTATCCGGTTTTTTTTCATACAAAAACTAAGAACCTTACAGTAATTGACCTGCTAATGAAAAGTAAAATCAAAAGTTTCCTGAAAGACCATTTTCTGATCTATAAAATAAGGAATCGTTTCAATCCCTCTACCCAGATTGGCCAGCGTCAGCTGTACCATTACTACCAGGATTGCAAAAGGAACAATACCCTTCCCGGGGTAAGTGATACGGGCTTTAGGGTTTTCTCGCAATTTGAAGAAGATGGCAAGCTGCTTTTTATCTTTTCGGTCATAGGAATGACTCATAAAACCTTTGTGGAAATAGGCTCTGACGATGGCATTAACAGCAACAGCGCCAACCTGGTCTTTAACTTTGGATGGCATGGCCTTTTTGTGGATGGCAATCAGCGCAGCATTAACCGGGGGCGCAAATTCTACGGCAAGTATCCCCATCCATGGTTCTACCAGCCTAAATTTACCTGCAGCATGGTCAAGCGTGAAAATATCAACCAGATCATTAGTGAGGCTGGCCTCTCGGGAGAAATAGGATTACTTTCCATTGATATTGACGGCAACGATTACTGGGTGTGGGATGCCATAACGGTGGTGCAGCCCCAGGTGGTAATTATAGAAACCCATAATGAGTTTGGCTTTGAAGACATCGTGGTGCCTTATGACCCCAACTATTTCTACCCGGGAAAACATCCCATCTATCATGGCGCTTCACCAATAGCGATGACCAAACTGGCCCGTCAGAAAGGCTATCGTCTGGTAGGAGCCAATGAGCTTGGCTTTAATTTCATCTTTGTCAGAAATGGAATTGCCGATGAGTACCTTCCAGAGGTCTCTGTTGAATCAGTGCTTCAGCATCCTTCGGTAGCCGAAGGTATGCGTAAGTTTGTAGAGATCAAGGATTGGAAGTACGAGCACCAAAGGATACCCTAGTGGTAATAATAAATTGGGATAAGAGAATAAGGAATAAGAAACAAGGAATAAGAAATAAGGAAGTAAGCTTTGATTGAGTAACTGTAAATATTTTAAGTTTCTTGTTTCATATTATTAAAGTAAATAATTAACTAAATAGCATTATAAAAGTCAAATTGTACTTCTTCTTACTGGTTTTTTATTCGATATTTATATAAAAAAACATGGAAGAAAGACGATTTAATTTAGAGGATCGGTTGATTGACTTTACTCTAAGAATAGACGAAGTTGTCGAATCCCTGCCAAACACAAAACTTGGCAACCATATTGGCAATCAATTAACCAGGTGTGGTTCTGCTCCTGCCTTAAATTATGGAGAAGCCCAATCGGCAGAGTCAACCAATGACTTTATTCATAAATTGAAAATTATTCTCAAAGAGATAAGAGAAAGTAGAATCTGTCTAAAGATCATTCAGAAGAAACCCATGTTAAAGCCTGAAAGGTTAAACGATATTATTAAGGAGAATAATGAACTGATTGCTATTTTTCTG
>DATGYU010000090.1:0-16666 GCA_035297625.1 Prolixibacteraceae bacterium | reverse complement strand
ATTAATTGAGTTCGATTAAAAACAAAATAAGAAATAAGAAACAAAAAATAAGGAATAAGGAATAAAAAGAGCTGCTTTTTACTTTCTTATTCCTTGTTCCTTATTCGATATTGGTTATTGAATATTGGATATTTACTATTCTTTTATTTTACAACCAAAATCCATCAATCAAACTTACGTTAGTGATGAATATGCATCTTCCTGGCCTCATTTAAGCGATCAGTGCCTGTTTCTCCTTTTCTGAGATCAACACGAGGCTGTCTTCTGTTTTTCCTGACTGTATGTCTGTGTGTTTTCAATCTAAAATCATCCAGTATATTCATGAAGTTGGCGAACGCATCATATTTAGTTCTGAAGATTCTGTTAGGATTGGTTTCATCATTGTAATAAGGATGCTGATCGTCCATTAAATGAATATGGTCGCTGGTCTGGA
Organism: Prolixibacteraceae bacterium; assembly: GCA_035297625.1. Taxonomy (GTDB): domain Bacteria; phylum Bacteroidota; class Bacteroidia; order Bacteroidales; family Prolixibacteraceae; genus Aquipluma. The sequence continues at coordinate 16,233 of DATGYU010000090.1, read as the reverse complement.
TGTATTGCCAGTCTTTATGCAGGTTCAGATCTTCAATTTGATTGGCCAGGGGAAGCAACATGTACAATTGCTTGATCGCTTCTACCTGTAATTCGTTACCGGGGTAATAATCGGGATGAAAGTTTTTTACCCAGCAAATAGGTTCAGTGGCTGCAATCGGAGCAACAGGCCCATAATGTTCGGCTATTTCAGAAGGGAAGATAAATCTCATTTGCGGGGTACGGATAATATGGTTGATCAGTTCTTCTATAAATCGGTGTTTTAAATCCATGTTAATGCCTCCCAGCACATGGTAATCGAGGTATATGATCGTCAGTGGCTCTTCACTTGAAATATTGGTGATGGCTGAAAAAACCGAACGGTCATCAATATCCCTTTCCGAAGACAGGTTTTGCAACTGCTGGGAAATCATATCACTGATGGTCTCATTGCGAAAATAGACATTCAGTTTAGGCGAGTAATAATTGGAATAGACAAAATTAGGGCTTCGCCATTCCAGGGTTTTACGGGCTCCATTGGTAATTGTGGCGCGATAACCTGTATCTGCAAGATCTTTTCCCATTAAATCGGAATACATCAAATCAGAGTTGACAAAGACCTGTGGTTTTACCCCGAACAGGTATTTGGTTTTTGCCTGGTGGTCTTTTATCTGGTGGGTAAGTTCTTTTTTATGGTTGGTAAGGGTCACCAGGGAGTGAGAATAAGTACTTCCCAGGAAATCAACCATGCCTGTATCAGCCAGTTGCCGAAGTCCGGTTAATACTTCAGGATGAAACATGAGGAATTGGTCGCTTGCCGTACTGGATATATAAAAGGCTACCTTGAATTGATCTTTATGCTGATGGATAAGACTTAAAATAAAATCGTTGGAAGGCTGATAGTAGTTGGTGCACGCTTCATGAATTTCTTTTTCTATCCTAAGATCATCGTAATAGGTTTTTCCACTGCCTACGTCTGAAATGTTAAACTGCTGAAAGTGGAAAGGATGATGAACCCTAAAACACAGGCAAATACTTCTCATTTTTATTGATTTGGGTATAAAATATTAGTGGGTAATTTATGTATGAATAAAGTTAAGAAAAAAATCCTGTAAATGCTTAAAATAAGGCAGCTATTAACAGCTGTAAATGAAACTGGTTCAATACATTCCTATTTTTAAGAGAACGTATTGAACCAGTTATTAGAGAACTAAAGTATTTATACAGGATCAGATTCACTCCATGAAGATTTCACCACATAAGCATTATAAAATATCACTCATTTCCCAGTCCACTACGAATTTACGTTTAAATGTATTTCTTAGTGCTGCTTTTGAGATCAACTGATTGTTTCTTTCCTGAACCAGTTGTTTATATTTGCGCGTGGCTTCCTCCTTTTCTAATTCTTCAGAATATTTGGAAGTTGGATCGATGGGATCCTCGCTATAATACCATAAGCTCTCCCGCGGGACACTCTGATTAAAGCGTTCCCGGTTTTCAAAGCTCCTTTCCCTGTTTCTCATGTTGATGTCTTTTATATACATTTTCTTCAATTGTTACATTTAAAACGCAATTTGTTACATTTAAACACACTATCTAATACATTAAAACATGATAAAGGTTTCCCTTTAAATGTTAAAATTTATAAAAAAACAATGATAATCGACTTCAAATGAAAAACATATGTTATCCATTTGAAGTAAACAATAAGGATAGGGTGATTGGATGCTAATCGTTTAAATAAATAACGATGCGCTGGTCTTTGGTTTTATCTATAACGGAATAACAATTATTGATATTGTGAATGTTGCAGATAATTGGTTGTTTCGTACCTTTGAATCAAAATTATTAAAAAAAATCCATGTTTACACCATTCAATACCGGGGGTAGTACAAGCAATAGTTCTCCGGAAATCAAAAGTAGAGAAAGAGTCAAATGCCTGATCATAGGTTCCGGGCCGGCAGGTTTTACCGCGGCCATTTATGCGGCAAGGGCAAACCTTCATCCTGTAATGTATGAGGGGCTTGAGCCTGGAGGACAATTAACAACTACAACAGAGGTAGAGAACTTCCCTGGATACCCTCAGGGAATTACAGGTCCATTGATGATGGAAGAGTTAAAAGTCCAGGCACAGCGTTTTGGTACTGATGTAAGGGCAGGTTACGCCACAAAGGTTGATTTTACTGGTCCGGTTCATAAGGTGTGGATTGATGATATTCATCTTGTTGAAGCAGATGCAGTGATTATCGCCACCGGGGCTACGGCAAAATACCTTGGACTGGAAGATGAGAAAAAGTATGCGGGAAGCGGTGTTTCAGCCTGTGCTACCTGTGACGGTTTCTTCTATCGGGGGAAAGATGTAGCTGTTGTTGGAGGTGGAGATACTGCCGTTGAAGAAGCAATCTATTTGGCAGGGCTCGCCAATAAGGTGTATCTGGTTGTCAGGAGGCATGAACTGAGAGCCTCAAAAGTAATGCAGGACAGGGTACTTAAAGTTAAGAATATTGAGATTCTGTGGGAACATCAAACCAAAGGCCTATACGGTGATTTTGGAGTGGAAGGCGCTATCCTATGGCACAAAAAAGGAACCCCTGAAGAGCGGGAAGTGAACATCAAGATTGACGGATTCTTTCTTGCCATTGGCCATACACCCAATTCAGGCTTTGTAAAGGACTTTATAGATACCGATGAAGTGGGATACATCAAGACCATTCCAGGCACTTCAAGGACCAACGTGCCGGGTGTTTTTGCCTGCGGAGATGTACAGGATTCTATCTATCGTCAGGCAGTAACAGCTGCCGGATCAGGTTGTATGGCAGCCATTGATGCAGAAAGATATCTGTCAGAGCTACACGGATAAAAAGAGTTCCAAGTTCCAAGTTTCAAGTTCCAAGTTGATGCTCTGAACAAGGCGGTTGCCGGACTTTAAAGACCTTAAGGACCTTAATAACTCTGAGGACACCGGACTCCCTGACTTGAAACCTGGAACTTGGAACTTTAAATTTGAAACTTTAAACTTGAAACTATTTCTATGAAACGAATCATTCAAACAAACGAAGCCCCTGCAGCTATTGGTCCATACAGCCAGGCTGTCGAAGCAGGAGGTATGCTTTTTATCTCAGGGCAGATACCCCTGAATCCGCAGACGATGAAAATAGTGGAGGGTGGTATAGCAGAGCAGACCGAACAGGTGCTAAATAATATTGGGGCCATTTTAAAGGAAGCCGGGTATTCTTATGCCGACGTGGTTAAATCTACCTGCCTATTAAGCGATATGGCGAACTTTAAAGGTATGAATGAGGTATATGCCCGCTATTACCCTGAAAACGCTCCTGCGCGTGCGGCATATGCCGTAAAAGAGCTTCCTTTGGGAGTGCTGGTGGAGATCGAGACCATAGCGGCAAGGTAGTCTAAAGTTTCAAGTTTCAAGTTAAGCTTCGGAGAGGCATTATTGGGCATTATAATTCAGTTTAACTTTTAGCGAGAATAGGGACTTTGGAGACCTAAGGTCTTTGTGATTACCTAAGCACTTCCCATCTTGAAACTTTAAACTTTGAACTTTAAACTTGAAGCTACTTCACCGGCATCTTCCTTAGCTGTTCTTTGATAAGCTGTTTTAGGGCATCGAAATCTTTCTCAACAAAGCCTATTGAGCTATACAATACTTTTCCTTCCGGTGAGATGAGAAATGTTCGTGGAATAAACTGATCAGCGAATTTAGAATAGATAACCCTTTTGGGATCCGGATAGAATGGCATGGTGTATTTATTGTCAGCCTGAAATTTGTTTACTTCTTCCCATTTGTGTTCCCTTCCAAAGATAAGCAGTTTAAAGTCATTGTCATTTTTAAATTTATTATAGACCTCCTCTTGTATATGAGGCAATTCCTGCCTGCAAGGGCCACACCAGGTGGCAAAAAAGGTGATCATCACAAGTTTGCCTTTCAGGTCAGTGATGTTTTGAATGACACCCGGGGCAATCTCAAATTCAAATTCAGGTACCTGTTGCCCGACTTGTAACTTAACAGTGTCCTGCTGGGAAAATGCTTGTATGAATGAAAATATCAGCAATGAGATGCAAAACAATATCTTAGGCTTCATGAGTAATGCGGAATTAATTAAATGTATGGATTTATTTTAACAAAAATACCTGCAACCGAAGGTACATAATCGATTCGAATTGTTAATATTTTTTAATATACTTTTTAAATAAAAGAATAAAAGTATTTTTGTTGTTCTAATAAAGGTAACCATTTGTTGCAGGCTCATGTTCAATAGATAAAATGAAGAACATTCTTACCATAGTATTAGCTTCATTCATTCTTATTTCAGGAATGCATCTCTCTGTTGCCCGCCATTTCTGTGGTGGAAAGCTTGCCGATGTAAATATATCCTTTACAGAGGCAGTAGCGGCCTGCGGTATGGAAGCTGATGCTTCTGCCTGCGCTACACATGAAAAAGCAACTTCCGACTGCTGCAGAAATGAAATCACAAAGCTTTCTGTGGATGATTATTTTGGTGCCTCTTCATTTCAGATAAAAGAAGTAACCCAGCCTTTGACTGTATTGTTTTTTCTTCCTTTAATTCAATCGCTTTATTCAACAGAACCTGACGTACAGGCTTTTACAGATGTTGGTACCCAAGCCAATATAATTGTTAACGAGGTAAGCCTGCCCAAAATATGCGTTTTCCGCATTTGATTTTTATGTAACCATAAGGACTGTCATATCGGATATCAATCCTTCAGTCCTTCAAAATTATTCTTAAGTTACATATTTATCAAATTATCATTCAAATGAAAACTGTAAAAATCATCATAGTAGTCATCATGACAATCGTTCTGGGTTCCAATTCTTATGCCCAGACCAAAGAAACTTCAAAAACGACAAGTGTAAAAACTGAAACCCTGAAAGTATCAGGGAACTGTAACATGTGTAAGGCCACCATTGAGAAAGCTGCCAAAGTGGATGGTGTAACCAAAGCGGTGTGGGATGTCAAGACAAAGAATCTCTCGTTGACCTATGATTCTGCAAAAACAACTGTGGATCAGGTAGGAAAGAAGATCGCCGCCGCTGGTTATGACAATGCTAAGGCCAAAGCCGACGACAAAGCTTTCAACGCTTTGCCGGGATGCTGCCAGTACAGATAATGTAAATAGACCTGCAGAGTGACAACTCAGGCGCCTGGCAACCAGCGTCTGGCTACCTTCTAGCGTCGCATGGAGGTGAGTCAGCGCTTTTTGCCAGTAGCCAGTAGTCAATAGCTTACAAGGCTGTGTGCTTAACATCCTCTGCATAAATCATTTTATTGTCTCATTTTCTAACAGTCTTACACAACTATCATGTTTAATCGACTTGTCAAATATTTTCTTGAAAACAGGCTGATTACCTTTATCTTCCTGATCACTTTTATAGTGTACGGAATGGTGACCATGCCTTTTAGCCAGCATTTAGGCTTTTTACCGCGCGACCCTGTGCCGGTGGATGCTATCCCTGATATTGGAGATAACCAGCAAATTGTAGCTACTGAATGGATGGGACGCTCGCCCAAGGATATGCAGGATCAGGTAACTTATCCTTTAACAACAGCCCTTTTGGGCATCCCGGGTGTTCAGACCATACGAAGCACCTCCATGCTGGGAATGTCATTCATCTATATTATTTTTAAAGATGATGTTGAATTCTACTGGAGTCGTTCACGTATCCTTGAAAAGCTCAACTCTTTGCCCTCCGGCACCTTGCCCGAAGGTGTTCAGCCCGCATTAGGGCCAGATGCAACAGCCCTGGGGCAAATCTACTGGTATACCCTTGAAGGGCGTAACCCTGAAACAGGAAAGCCTAACGGGGGCTGGAATCCACAGGAATTGCGCACCATTCAGGACTTCTATGTGAAATATGGCCTTGCCACTGCTGAAGGAGTCTCCGAAGTAGCCTCCGTGGGTGGATTTGTCAAAGAATACCAGGTAGACCTTAATCCTGAAGCATTGAAAGCTTTTGGGGTCTCGGTAATGGATGTGATGAATGCCGTAAAGAAAAGCAACCTCGATATTGGAGCAGAAACCATAGAGCTGAACAATGTGGAATACATCATCAGGGGACTGGGCTATGTCAAAAACCTTGAAGACCTGGAAAGCTCTGTCGTTGCTGTGCGCAACAATGTACCCGTAAGGATTAAAGATGTGGCCCGTACTTCTTTTGGCCCGGCAACAAGGCGCGGGGGACTGGATAAGTCTGGCTCTGAAGCTGTGGGCGCTGTTGTAGTCGCTCGCTATGGCTCTAACCCCATGGACGTGATTAATAACGTCAAGGAAAAGATTAAAGAGATAGAGCCCGGTCTGCCTCAAAAGACGCTGCCCGATGGCACTGTCTCTAAGGTGACCATCGTACCCTTTTATGACCGCACCGGATTGATCAAGGAAACCATTGGTACCCTTGAATCTGCTCTTTCCCATGAAATATTGATCAGCATCATCGTTATTATTGTTCTGGTGCTAAACCTCAGGGCATCCATCATCGTAGCAGGATTGCTTCCCATAGGGGTACTGATGACTTTTATACTGATGCGATTCTTTGGGGTAGATGCCAATGTGGTGGCTCTCTCGGGTATTGCTATTGCTATCGGGGTGATGGTTGATATAGGGATTGTCGATGTGGAGAACATCCTGCGCCACCTTGAGATGCCCGAAAATAAGGGTATCCGTGGGAAAAAGCTGTTGAGTGTGATCTACCAGGCTACTACTGAGGTGCGTGATGCGGTAGTTACCTCTATCGCTACTACCATTGTGAGCTTCCTTCCCGTGTTTGCCATGGAAGCTGCTGAAGGTAAGCTTTTTCATCCGTTGGCCCTTACCAAGACTTTTGCCCTGCTCGCTGCCTTTATCCTTGGCATTGTGGTATTGCCCACCTTGGTATACTTGTTCTTTAATGTTCGTATAGACACTAAAAAGGTCCGCAAAGTATGGAATGTTATCCTGATAGCAGCAGGGATCCTGATCATGGTAATATGGCAGTTTTGGCCTGCACTGGCCCTAATAGCCATAGGTATCAATAACCTTTTGGAATACCGCTGGTCCAGTGAAAGGAAAGAATATCCCAACTATATCAATATTGCAATTACTGTACTTGTGGCAGTTTTCTTTCTTTCGGAAGAATGGCTGCCGCTGGGAGCACATAACAATCTGATTGTTAATTTCTTCTTTGTGGCAGGGATTGTTACGATTATACTGGCTGCCCTGCTGTCGATGGTTCATTTTTATGAGCCTGTGATGCGCTGGGCACTGCAAAACAAATGGAAATTCCTTATGATTCCTTTTGTAACACTGCTCTTTGGTTTGCTTTCGTGGATGGGCCTTGAAGGCGTCTTTGGCTTTGCTGCCGGCGGCCTTGAAAAGGCAGGTTGGAAAACCTTCAGGCAGACTGCTTTCTGGGAACGGGGAGTGAAGACCTTCCCGGGAACAGGCAAGGAGTTTATGCCTTCACTTAATGAGGGCTCCTTTTTGTTGATGCCTACCAGCATGCCTCATTCAAGCATCGAAAAGAACCTTGATTATATTGAAACCCTCGATAAAAGGCTTTCTGCCATTCCTGAGGTTGAAATAGCGGTAGGGAAGTGGGGGCGCGTAAATTCAGCTCTTGATCCCGCGCCGGTACAGATGTTTGAGAATACCATCAATTACCGTTCCGAGTATATGTTGGATGATAATGGCCATAGGATGCGATTTAAGACAGATCGTGATGATAATTATATCCTTGCCAGCGGAAAGATTTATCAGCCTGAGAAAGAAGGCTACAGGCCCCTTACTGCCGATAGTCTGGTTGCTGATAACAATGGAGAATATTTCAGACAGTGGCGTCCTCAGATCAAAAGGCCCAATGATATCTGGAATGAGATCGTTAAAGTGACCAATATCCCAGGGTTGACTTCTGCGCCTAAATTACAGCCCATAGAAACACGCCTTGTGATGCTTTCTACAGGAATGAGGGCCCCCATGGGCCTTAAGGTATATGGTCCTGATCTGGAAACCATAGAAGCGGCAGGCATGCAGTTTGAGAAACTACTGAAGGAAGTACCCTCAGTCAAGGCAAGTTCTGTTTTCTATGACAGGGCAGTGGGGGCTCCTTACCTGGAGATTAAACTAAACCGTGAAGCAATGGCCCGTTATGGCATGACTGTCAGTGATGTACAGGAAGTGTTGCAGGTAGCGGTAGGCGGTATGGCCTTAAGTAATTCTGTTGAAGGCCGTGAACGTTTTCCCTTAAGGGTACGCTATGCCCGTGAGCTAAGGGATAACCCTGAAGACCTAAAGCGTATACTGGTCCCTGCCATGAATGGCGTTCAGGTGCCACTGGGTGAGCTGGCCGATATTGATTATACCAAAGGGGCGCAGATGATCAGAAGTGAGAACACCTTTTTGGTAGGCTATGTCATCTTCGATAAGGTGGAAGGCAAAGCTGAAGTAGATGTGGTGGATGAAGCGGCTGCACTGCTTAAACAAAAAGCTGCATCCGGTGAACTGCAAATGGCCAAAGGGGTATCCTATAAGTTTGCAGGTAACTATGAGCACCAGATACGCGCTACCAAACGTCTGGCACTGGTTATCCCCATAAGCCTTCTGCTGATATTGCTGCTGTTGTATTTTCAGTTTAAAACCATCACCGCTTCCCTGATTCACTTCTCGGGAGTGTTTGTTGCCTTTGCCGGAGGATTCATCATGCTGTGGCTATACGGACAGGGCTGGTTTATGAATTTCGACATTGCTGGTACTAACCTGAGGGAATTGTTCCAGATGCATACCATCAACCTGAGTGTAGCTGTCTGGGTGGGTTTCATCGCCCTCTTTGGTATTGCTACCAACGATGGGGTGATCATGGGAACTTATATCCACCAGGTATTTGAACAGCGCCATCCTGCAACGGTTCATGAGGTGCGTGAAGCAGTGGTGGCTGCTGGTCTTAAGCGTGTACGCCCAGCCATGATGACTACCGCCGTAGCAGTGATTGCCCTTCTCCCTGTCCTTACCTCTACGGGTAAAGGAGCTGATATCATGGTACCTATGGCCATCCCCACATTTGGGGGGATGATCATTCAGGTGATGACCATCTTTGTGGTACCGCTCTTTCAGGCTATGTGGCGGGAAGGGGCTGTCAGGCATCCTAAAAAGCAATTGGATCTACTTAATGCTGAACAAGATGAAAATGTATAAAGTACTATTATTAGCCTTTTTATCAGGCATGTCGATACTGGGGTATGCCCAGCAGTCCGATTCCTTAATGATGTATCTGGAGATAGCGGCAAGGAACAATCCAACGGTTCAGCAGAAGTTTACTGAATATCAGGCCTCCCTGCGGAAAGTGCCGCAGGCAGCCAGTCTCTCTGATCCTGAGCTGAACATGGGGTTTCTGCTCAAACCGATGGAACTGTTATCCGGTAATCAGGTAGCTGAATTCCAGCTGATGCAGATGTTCCCCTGGTTTGGGGTGCTGAGGAATGCAAAGGATGAAATGAGCCTTATGGCAAAAGCCAATTATGAGTCTTTCAGGGATGCTAAACTGCAGGTATTCTTCGAGGTACAGCAGACATGGAATGAGCTTTATAAAGTAAAGCAATCCATTCGCACATCGGAAAGGAACCTTGATATCCTTCACACCCTCGAAAGACTGTCTTTGGTGCGTTTTAAGGCATCTTCTCCAATAAGTGGAAGTACGTCACCATCCGGCAGTCCAATTCCTTCAGGAGCTTCTAATGCGCCTTCTTCGGGAGGGGGTGCCGGTATGCAGACAATGGGTGGTTCTTCTGCAGGCAGTAACCAAAATACCCCTGCGGGTGCTGCTTCCGCTATGCCGGGTAGTTCAATGCCTTCAGGGGGAGGTTCGGGATTGGCTGATCTGTACCGCATACAGCTGGAGATCGGAGAACTGGAGAATAACATTTCCGATTTGGAGAGCCTGCAAAATACCATTGTAGCCCGTTTCAACAGTTATCTCAACCGACCCATGCAACTACAGGTTGCTGTGCCTGATACTCTGATGGCAGACTCATTGAACATTTCCTTGAAAGAGGTAGCCGACAGTATGCTGTCCAATAACCCGATGCTGGGAATGCTTGACTATGAGAAACAATCGCTGGAAGCACGCAAGGAGATGGTTACCCGTATGGGCAATCCAATGGTAGGGGTGGGGATTAACTATACGCTGATTAACAAAAACGAAATGTCAGCCTCCGATATGAATGGAAAAGATATGGTGATGCCCATGGTAAAGCTTACCCTGCCTGTATTCCGTAAGAAATATAAAGCCATGCAGGAAGAGGCTGAACTTCAAAAGACTGCTACTGCACAAGGGTGGCAGGCAACGGCCAATGCTCTGCAGACCGAGTATTACGAGGCGGTGCAAAATTATATGGACGCACAGCGGCGGATAAAGCTCTATGCCAGGCAAAATCAGTTGGCAGGCCGCTCATTGAATATCATGATGAAGGGCTATTCTTCAGGCGGGACAGCCCTGACAGATCTTTTGCGTATCCGCCAGCAGACCTTCGACTATGCCTTAAAACAGGTAGAAGCCGTAGCCGATTTTAATACCGCTACTGCTAAATTAAAACGTTTAATGGCCTATTCTCAAATTCAGTAAATAAGACAGTTATGAAAATATTTAAAAATCAAACCCTACGATACATCCTTTTTATTGTCGTAGGTCTTTTCCTTGGATGGCTATTCTTTCATTCATCCTCTAAATCTCCTGCAACAACTACAGAGCAGGAACATCAGCATTCATCAGAAGAGGCCAAGGCTGAAGTGTGGACCTGCTCCATGCATCCGCAGATACGCATGGATAAACCGGGTAAATGCCCCATCTGCGGAATGGACCTTATCCCGTTAAGTTCTATGAGCAGCACAGGTTCTGATGCGATGGCCGTTCATCTGACCAAAGAAGCTGCGCAGCTTGCCAATGTGATGACCTCCGTGGTCTCTTCGCATGCGCCTGCAAAGGAAATTCGCCTGTATGGCAAAGTACAGGCTGATGAACGCCTGCTGCAAAGCCAGGTTACCTATCTGTCAGGGCGTATTGAAAAGCTGTTGGTAAACTTTACCGGTGAGCCGGTACGCAAAGGCCAGCCTTTGGCAGTGATTTATTCCCCCGACCTGGTGACTGCCCAGCAGGAGCTGATTGAAGCAGCCCATACAAAGGATCTTCAACCTGAAATATATGAAGCCGCACTTGAAAAACTGCATCAATGGAAACTGTCAGACAAGCAGATTGCCTCTATTGAAAGCTCTGGTAAAGTGCAGCCTAACATGGAGATAACCTCCAATGCCAGTGGTATTGTCACTGCCCGTCGTGTCAACAATGGTGATTATGTAGGCCAGGGTGCCGTGCTCTACGAAGTGGCCGACCTTTCACGCGTGTGGGTACTCTTCGATGCCTACGAGAGCGATCTTGCCTTCCTGCAAAGGGGCAGTAAGGTTGAATTTACCCTTCAGGCATTGCCAGGCACCAACTTTTCGGCAAACATAGCATTTATCGATCCTGTGATCGATCCGGTAAACCGTGTAGCAAAGGTGAGGGTAGAGATCAGTAATCCCGGTGGTAAGCTAAAACCTGAAATGTTTGCTACCGGAAGCGTTAAGGCCAACCTTGATCAGTTTGAAGGACAAATGGTAGTGCCGCGTTCTGCAGTGCTGTGGACTGGCAAGCGTTCGGTGGTCTATGTAAAAAGCCCCGGCGATGAGCCTGTCTTTACCATGCGGCAGATTGAAATAGGGCCTATGCTTGGCAATAGCTATGTGGTGACGGAAGGACTAAAAGAAGGCGAGGAGATTGTAACTGAAGGCGCCTTCAGCGTAGATGCCGCCGCTCAGCTGGAAGGCAAACCCAGTATGATGAACCAGGAAGGCACTGCTGCACCTGCAGCTCATGACCATGGGGCCATGGCGCCTGGTCAGTCAATGAGCTCTGCAGCTGACAATACTCAATTTAAGGTTTCTGGCAACTGCGACATGTGCAAGGAACGCATTGAAACTGCTGCCAAATCGGTTGCAGGGGTAAGTACTGCTGTGTGGAATGTGCAAACCAAGCTGATAAATGTCCGTTTTGACGGTGCCAGGACCAATTCCGATGCCATACAAAAGACTATAGCCAGTGTAGGGCATGATACCGAAAAATACAAAGCACCCGCTGATGTTTACAGCAAACTGCCCGAGTGCTGTTTGTATTCCAGGCAATAAGGCAGTGGCCATGCTAAAGAGTTTCAAGTTCAAAATTCCAAGTTTCAGGTAAAGCTGAATCGTTAAATAGTTAATTCTCTCACAAAGGACCTTAAGCTACTCAAAGTACTTAAGGTCCTTTTTCGTTAGCCTTCCATAGACCAAGGAAGTAAGGCTAAAATAGATATAACTTTTATCCTGATTTCTGTAAGAGAAAACGATTGTAGTGCTGTAATTTTGTGCTAGGAAAAAACGTAAACCATAGTAAGTTTTTTTCGTATCATGCTTGTATTCGCTTCTCTTTCTGTCAGATTCAGTATTCTGATTCATTTGATTAAATATAATACTGAATCATTGTTGATTATATATTAGAAACAAATGAATATTCATTAATAATAGAAAGGGCCAAAGCTATGTTATTCAAATCAAAATCAATAAGGAATTACAAATTGTTATGCACTGACGGTGAATTCGGAAGGGTAAAAGAATTCCTTTTCGACGATCTTCATTGGACTGTTCGTTACCTGGTTGCAGATACCGGTAACTGGCTAACCGGCAAGCTGGTATTAATTTCCCCCTATGCACTGCTGCATGTCGATAATGATGCAGAACATATATCCACCAATTTGAGTAAAGATCAAATTAAAAACAGTCCTCCACTGGAAAGTCATCTGCCCGTATCACGCCAGTATGAATCATCGTATCATGACTATTACGGATACCCGCAGTATTGGGCCGGCTCGATGATGTGGGGTGCCTTGCCTCATATATCGCGCGATTCCAATGACTGGAAAAAATCATCAGAAAGGGTAAATACAGAGGATTCACACCTGCGCAGTGCAAAAGATGTGAATGGCTATTCTATCGAAGCCAATGACGGTGAAATTGGCCATCTGGATGATTTTATTATTGACGACGAAACGTGGGCCATCCGTTACCTCGAAATTAATACCAAAAGCTGGGGAACAGGGAAAAAGGTATTGATATCACCGAAATGGATTGATCATGTAGGCTGGGAAGTATCTGAGATTTATGTCGCCATGTCGCGCGAGGCCGTAAGGCAGTCTCCGGAATATGAAGATGATATGATCATTTCCCGTGATTATGAAACCAAGCTGCACAGCTATTATGACCGTTCGGGATACTGGGTTTCAGAACCGGAGGAAAGCCATCATCAAGTTTAAAGTATAAAGTTTAAAGTCTTATCCCGAGTACCCGGTATAAGTTTCAAGTGAGGTGCGTTGGGCATCTCATCAATTAAACTCCTCATAGGCCTTAAACTCCATAGGGTCTGTAAGGAGTTTTAATATTTGCGGACAATGGGAACCATAGGTACGCATCATTATTTTTAGCATATAATTACAAGTAATAGCCCTTCTAATGGATAATGGTTATTGAATATTCCATATTCGATATTTCTTCCTTTCTGCTTTGTCCTTTTTCTCATCTTCTCCTTTTTCTCATCTTCTCAACTTCTCATCTTTTCATCTTCTCTTCTCTTCCTTCTTATCTTATTCATTGAATGTGCTTTCTGAATTCTCTAAAACTGATAAAATTAGTTATTTTTGAAGCCTTGGATTTATAATATTGAATGAATAAGATAAAATCTTTGTGGCAAATACTTAAAGATGCCGGTACAAGTTTTCTTCAGCATAAGGTACTGAAATACAGTGCCTCGCTTAGCTTTTATACCATCTTTGCCATTGGCCCGATGCTTTTGGTGATTATCTACATATCCAGCTTATTTTGGGGACGTCAGGCTATTGAAGGTACCGTTCATGACCAGATCAGCGGGCTTATCGGTGATGCTGCTGCTTTCCAGGTTCAGGAAATTCTTAAAAATGCATCTGTCAGCCATAACAACTACATGGCAATAGTAGGTATCCTTACCCTCTTGTTTGCTGCTACCACTGTGTTTACCCAAATACAGGATACCATCAATACCATCTGGAACCTAAAAGTAAAGTCGGGAAAAGGGTGGGAGATCATGATAAAAAGAAGGCTTTTGTCGTTTTCCATCGTTGCAGGACTGGGCTTTGTACTTATTCTATCCCTTCTGTTTAATAGTTTAATGGAAGGCTTTATGAGCAGGCTTCAGGATTTGTTTCCACAGATGGCCATTATCATTATTTATGTAGTTAACCTGTTGATAACTTTACTGGTAGTTGCTTCCCTGTTTGCTTTTATCTACAAGGTACTGCCCGATGCGGTCCTTCAGTGGAAAGATGTTTCCGCCGGGGCTCTGTTTTCTTCCTTGTTATTTATGATCGGAAAATTCTGCATTACTTTCTATATCAATCACAGCAATATTGCCAGCACGTACGGTTCTGCCGGATCGCTGGTGATACTGCTTCTCTGGATCTATTATTCGTCCAGCATCCTGTACTTTGGCGTCGAATTTACCAAAGCCTGGGCACTGAGGTTTGGCGCGGAAATAAAACCAAAGGAATATGCCGTTACTATCCAGGTAGTTGTCATAGAAAGTAATGTGCAAAGCGTTCAGCAAAATGAAATTACCACGGATATCAAAGACAAGATTATCCATGGAATAAAGGAATTCATTAGAAAAAGATAAGAATTGAGCTTAAACACCCAGTCCATCTTCTTATGAATATGGAGCACCTTTAATGACCTTAAAGTCCTTTAAACTTTCCAAAGGGCAAATCATCCAAATTACCTGCCAATCTTACATCTGGCCCATTAGGGCGATCGTTTGCTGAATAACCCTTATAAGGGATATTAGAATGAGCACCGGTTTCACAAAATGAGGGTTTTGCTTTTGATAAAAGTAGCTACAAAGTACCATCAGACTGCTACCACATTTGGTATTTAAATACTATTTATATACTATTGTTATACTGAAATTATGGTTTTAGTATATCAATAGTATATAAATAGTATTTAAATACCAGACCTGGTCCAACTCATTTCACTGTCTGTAGCGATAGCATTGGGTGAATGTTACAAGCAAGTTGGCATAAGTCATTAAATGGCAGGTAGTTATAGTAATATTCTTACTAATCTTATTCTGATTTAAACAATTAACATTACTTTAGCATCTGTTTATTCAAACTAAATAAAGAAAAGTGGCAGAAGAAAAACTATACAACAAAGCTTATCTGCTAAGCTTGTTCACCATATTTTATAACCTTGTGGAAGGTGTCGTATCAATGTTTTTCGGATACGAGGATGAGACATTAACCTTGTTTGGCTTTGGAGTTGACAGCTTTATTGAAGTGATGTCAGGTATTGGTATAGCCATCATGATACAACGTATTAAAAACAATCCCAACAGTCCAAAGAGTGAGTTTGAAACTACTGCGTTGAAGATCACGGGTACTGCCTTTTACCTGCTTTCACTGGGATTACTGGCAGGTATTGTGGCATCCCTTGTGACGCACCACAAGCCCGAGACTACCTTCTGGGGGGTGGTTATCTCACTGATTTCGATAGCAGTGATGATCTGGCTGATGAATGCCAAGAAATCAACAGGTAGGCTTTTGCATTCTGATCCTATTATCTCGGATGCCAATTGTACAAAGATATGTGTCTACATGTCGGTTGTTCTCCTTGTTGCTAGCCTGATCTATGAGCTTACCGGCTTTGCCTGGGCCGATGTGATTGGTGCTGGAGGACTCATCTGGTTCTCCTTTTCAGAAGGAAAGGAAGCCTTCGAAAAGGCCAAAGGCAAGGAATGTTGCTGCGAATGCGGGCATGAATAAGGCAGGCAGGGCAAATGTTGAATGATAAATGATTAACCGATTCATGGATTATTGGACTCTTTAATCCCACGGCGAAACCATGGGCCAGGATACAACGGGCTTACAGCCCTAAAAGTCTATGAACAACATTTTTAGCAGTTAATGGACGCAAATAAAGGAAGATTGTCTGTTCAGGGCAATGTGCCACGGTAGTGGCAATGTAATTTAGCCCATGATGAAGTCATGGGGCATAATTAAAACTTGGAACTCTTCTCCTTTTTCCTTAACATTGCATAGCTATGCTCTATTACATTAAAAATATGGTTTGTAACCGTTGCATCATGGTGGTGCAT
>DATGYU010000089.1:0-22304 GCA_035297625.1 Prolixibacteraceae bacterium | reverse complement strand
GGAGCTAAGGTCGAACATGTTGAACATCGGATGGTTCAGCTCGGCAATAAACATGGTGGGTACCCCGTAAAGGGCCGTGCATTTTTCCTTCTCCACAGAGGCCAGCACCATCAGGGGATCGAAATCTTCCACCATTACCATAGTTGCTCCATGGGTAATGATGGCACATAGGGCCAGCACACAACCAAAACAGTGAAACAGGGGTACGCATACCAGAAGGCGGTCGTTGGCTGTATAACGCATGCATTCGCCCGCCGCATAACCATTGTTAAGAATGTTGTGATGGGTAAGCATCACCCCTTTGGGGAACCCTGTGGTACCCGAGGTATATTGCATATTGACAACATCATGGGTGTTGACATTTTCCTTAACCTGTTCCAGCTCGATATCATCGATGTGATGGCCCAACAGGATCAGCTCTGCCGTATTGTACATGCCCCGGTGCTTTTGCGGCCCTATGAAAATGACATTTTTCAGCTCAGGGAACTTCTCGCTTTTAAGATTGCCCCGCTGGCTGGCCTTCAATTCAGGGACCAGCTCAAAGATCATGTTCACGTAATCGCTGTCACGAAAGCCGTCGACCAGGCACAGGGTATGAATATCGGCGTTGTGCAGCAGGTATTCCAGCTCTGATAATTTATAGTTGGTATTGATAGTGACCAGTACAGCGCCAATCTTGGCAGTGGCAAACAGGAAGGTAAGCCAATCGGGTACATTGTTGGCCCATATGCCTACTTTATCTCCCGGTTTTACATCAATATACAGAAGTCCCTTGGCCAGCTGATCTACCCGTTCGTTAAACTGTGCATAGGTAAAACGCAGGTTGCGGTCAGGGTAAACCATAAACTCCCGGTCGGGTGTTTCAAGGGCATACTTTTCCAGTAAATCGCCAAATGTAAAATCAAATAACTGCATGGGTCAGAATTTCAGAAGTTTAAAAAGGGGCATACACCACAGCCAGTATTCGTGCCGCATTATTATTGGCCGCATGTACATTGTGCAGCACTACCGAATCCAGGTAAATACTGTCGCCCTTGCTCAGTAAATAAGTTTCCTTGCCGTAGTTTATTTCAATATCCCCTTCAAGTACATAGATAAACTCTTCCCCTTCATGAGACGAAAGCATATAATCAGATTGAAGTCCGGGCTCAATGTCTACGATGAACGGTTCCATGTTTCTTCCTGCCTTGTCAAAGGCAAGGGAATAAAAATTAAGGTGCTCGCGCGTCTCACTGGCCTGGGAGGTAAACCTTACCCCCTTTTGATGTTCGCCTGCACGTACCACTACAGGGCCATAAGAATCAGTATCGTCTAAAAACGTTCCCAGTCTAACTCCCAGTGCACGGGCTATTTTAATTAATGGGGCCAATGAAGGAATATTCTTTTCCTGCTCAATTTTTTGAACCATGGATAGCTCTATCCCACTCCGTTCAGCCAGCTCTTCCAGGCTGACCTTCTTCGTTTCACGAATTTGCTTTATTTTTCCACCTACTGTTTTTTCAAAAATCATAAGAAGAGCGATTTTTAAGAGTGATGCACAAAAATAGGCTTTTATTAATATCCCGCAAATCTGAGGGAAATGAAATTTCAATGCTGCCAATAAATGATAAAGTAAGCGTTAACTTTACTTAATACGGTTAACAGAAGGAACAAATACAGCCCATTGGCATTAAATCGGTTGCCCCGCGTCTACATGTTAATATCATTCCCCCAAATTATAAGAGGGCCGGGTCATTATTGTTTCTTTCGGGCCAGGTATTCAACTCGTAGCATGAGCAGCATCAGGATCATAATACACACAATAGCCCTTACCGAGTAGATGGTGGCCAGGGTGCCCTTGCTCGATAATAAGGAAAGCATAGGGGCCAGCAGCATGCCTGTCCATACTACAAACGATTCACCGTTCTCACGGGTCTTCCATAAACGGCTAAGCACCGGGAAATAAGCTATGATCAGGATGCCCTGGGTTAGGGTATGGGTGATCACATGGTTTTTTGTAATCAGCCAAAAGAGCAGAATCACCATAACGGCTGCCAGGCAGCCCACATCGAAGCGGCTAAAACGGGTGGTGTGATCGCCAAAAAAGTAGATGGCCACCGATACACTCACGGCCAGTAAAAGGTCGGTCGTGTTCAGGATGTTGTCCCACAGGGTAAAGTGATCTGACTTCAGGTAGGTAACCAGGCTAATGGCCACAGCGATGGTGAAAAATATCCACATGGCCAGTGCCGGCCTGATCTTTTGCTTATAGGTCAGCCAGCAATAGGAGCCTGCAATGGATAGGTTTAGAAGTGCTACCCCCACAATCGAAATTTGCCTGATGATTATTTCCTGCGCCATGATGTTTGAAATGAAAGGGCAAATTTATGCAATAATATCACATTATTTGATTCATTAAGCACTTAGTATGATATGGGTTTCGTACATTTGGCCAGAGTAAACAAAGCGAGTTAATACGATAGTAGGAAACCTGCCGGGTGGTTATAACCGAAAATCAGCGCCACCTAAAGCGAACCTTAAAACGAATATTTTAATAGCCGATGAATACCCACTATTCTGAATTTATTAATGCTGAAGAAATAGCCCGCGTACTGCAACAACATCATCAGCCGGCGCCTTCCAGGGTACGTGAAGTGCTTTCCAAAGCCAAGGAGATGAAAGGCCTGAATCTGGAAGATGTGGCCGTATTGACCCATATCAGCGATCCAATGCAGCTGTTTGATCTGTTTGAAACGGCCAACCATATCAAGGAGAGAATATACGGTAAGCGGCTGGTCATCTTTGCCCCTTTGTACATTTCCAACAGTTGTTACAACGAGTGCATCTATTGCGCTTTTAGGAAAGGCAATGATTCGCTGATACGCAAGACCCTCACACAAGCTGAAATTGTCCATACCACCGAAATGCTGATCAAACAGGGCCATAAAAGGGTATTGCTGACAGCAGGTGATTCTTTTCCAAATGATGATTTCCAGTATGTGATCGACGCTATTGCTTCCATCTATAGCACCCATTCGGGTAATAGTGAAATAAGAAGGGTAAATGTTAACCTGGGCCCTCTTGACATTCCTAACTTCAGGCGGCTGCGCGAAACCCGTATAGGCTCTTACCAGCTGCTGCAAGAGACTTACCACCGGGAAACTTATCAAAAGGTGCATCAGGCAGGGAAGAAGGCGGACTATGAGTATCGGGTAACCGGTCTGCACCGGGCCATGGAGGCTGGCATTGAGAATGTAGGCTGTGGGGTACTTTTTGGCCTTCATGATTTCCGGTTTGAATTACTGGCCCTGATGCAGCATATTGGCGAACTGGAAACTGTGTTTGGTATCGGTCCTCACACCATCAGTGTGCCACGTATGGAACCTGCCGCGGGGTCCGACTTCTCGGCTCTTCCTCCATCGCCGGTTACTGACCTTGACTACCGTAAGATTATCGCTATCCTGCGGCTGGCAGTGCCCTATACCGGTATCATCATGTCCACCAGGGAAACACCCCAGATGAGGCGTGAAACGCTGGCCCTGGGCGTATCGCAGATATCGGCAGGAAGCTATGCCTTCACGGGTAAAAAGAATCCCAAATTACAGGTTGAAGAAGGTAACGAATATGCTTTGGGCGATCAGCGCCCGCTCGATGAGGTGGTGCGCGATATTGCCGCCATGGGCTATATCCCTTCCTTTTGCAACAGCTGTCACCGCCTGGGCCGCACCGGCCACGACTTTATGGATATGGCAAAACCGGGGTCTATCAAAGAACATTGTAACCCCAATGCACTGTCTACCTTCATGGAATACCTGATGGATTACGCTTCTTATGAAACTAAACTGATCGGTGAAGACCTGATTGATGATGTAATGGATACCATGGAAGGGGTAGCCCATGAACGTGCCTTTAAACTGCTTGAAAAGGTCAAAAAAGGCAATCGCGATATGTATTGCTAAGACAATTTTAATTCAGGATGGATGAATGTTGAACAACTGGCTACTAGCTGCTTGCCAGAAGCAATCCGCCAGAAGCCAGCGGCTTTTAAGCCTGTTTCTTATTTGTAATTATTCTAAATAATTGTTAACGCATTTTGTTGTTACTACAAAACTTCATAGCTTGCTTCATATTTAGTATTAACCAGAAAAAATCTCAAAACATGAAAAGGTTAGCAATGATGTTGGCAGTAGTGTTTACGATGGGCTTAACGGCCTCTTCGGTAAGCGCTTCTACTGTAAAGGACGACACTAAAAAAGAAAAGAAAGAATGCTGCAGCAAAGACAAGAAGGATGCCAGCACAGAAAAGAAAACTGAAAAGAAATAAGCTCTCCCATGGGCTTAAAATACAAAAAGAGACCGGTTACTGCCGGTCTCTTTTTTTGCTTTTAGCAACTCTATCCCATAAATTTAGGATCAAGCGGAAAACCTTTGGAGAGATGTGAGCTTTTAGTTTAAAAGTCCAATTTACAAAAAATGAAGGATTGAAGGATTGGCCACTGACCACTGTTCTCACTGCTCACATTCTCATTTTCTCACATGCCACGGTCACCAACCCTATAACAGGCTATCTGTAGTTTCAAAAATATAGCGTTGGAGGCAATGGCAGTTGTGACTGTACAGAATTTTATGGATGGCCTTCACCTTTTCTTATAACTGGTCCATTGTTAGATCCACTGCTTTTAGGACTTGATCTCCATTATTCTTAAATACTGAAATATTTTTTTCTCATGGATGGTGGTATTGCCCCTGATAAACGTATTACTGATGGTAACAATTTCAAATTGAATTGTAAAAAGAATTTTATTAATGACCAGAGATCAGTTTATCAGGTATTTACAAGGGCACTGCACCGAGCAGGAGTTTGATCAGATTATGGAGCTGCTGCGGGATGCCTCAGCCGATTTCTTTGACAGGGAGGAAGCAGAGCAGGTATGGAATGATTTTGAGCCTGTAGAAGCTTCAGAAAAGATGAAATATCAACTGTTGCTTGAAAAAATACATCAGCGCATTGAGCCCGCAGGGGATGCCAAAACAGTGACACTTTCCATGGATGGGCTTTCGGGCCGTTGGCTTACCTTGCTTACACGTGCTGCTGCCATTCTGCTACTTCCAGTATTATCGCTGTTACTTTATACCCTTAATTCGGATAAAGCACCAATGGGGGGAGCTCCCTCTGATCTGGTGGTGGAAGCCCCTGCCGGTTCCACCATGAACTTTATGCTGGCTGATGGAACAAAGGTATGGCTCAATCACGGGGCAAAGTTAACCTTTCCTTACCAGTTTAAGGGCAAGGAACGCAAGGTGCAGCTGCGGGGAGAAGCTTATTTTGTGGTCGCTCACAATAAGGAAGTTCCTTTTATTGTGGAAACCGATCACCTGGATGTGAAGGCAACCGGCACAGAATTCAATGTGAGTGCATATGGGGAGGATCCAATGGAGGTCACTACCCTTATGGAGGGCAAAGTGATTTTGTATGATAAAGACAGTCACCGGCAGATCAAAGAATTATCGCCCGACCAATCCTTAAAGTTTAATGTAGGTACCCGTGACTCTCATCTTGAGGAGGGAAACAGCGAAAAATATGTAGCCTGGAAAAACGGGCTGCTGGTGTTCAAGAATGATCCGATAGCAGATATTGCCAACAAACTGGGCAAGTGGTACAATGTGGATGTTGAGATTATCAATGAGAAAGCGAAAGGCTATACCTGTACCGCCACCTTTACCGATGAGACCCTGGGGCAGGTACTGGAACTGATGAGCTTGCCCACTCCTGTATATTTTCAACTCATGCCCAGGGAAAAAGCCCCCGACGGCAGCTTTGTAAAACAAAAGGTGAGGATCGGGCTCAAAGACAATCAACGTTAATACGATGCAAAGAAAACCTAAAAATAAAAGCCTATAGAGGAACATAGTTTATATGAAAAAAGCAGGAAAATGAGCCACCATCTTCCTGCCGCAGATTTAAATAACCTGAAAATTATTAAACCTTTATCTAAACAAAAATATGAAAAAAAAGAAATGGTATCATTTTCCCGGGGATTCATTTCCTCAAGGGATAAAAATCTTATTAAAAATGAAACTAACGCTAGCTATTATTTTGTTATCCTTTTTTGGAGCCATTGCATCCCAGTCGTATTCACAGACGACCAGGCTTTCCCTGGATTTGAAGAATACCCCGGTGAGCGATGCATTGAAGGTTATCGAAGACCAGAGTGACTTTTTCTTCCTGTATTCTGAAAAGATCATCGATGTAAACAGAAAAGTTAACATCGAAATGCGTGAAAGTCCGGTAGAAAGAGTTCTGGACAAGATCTTTGAAGGAACCGATGTGACTTACACGGTCAAGGGCAAGCAGATTGTTCTGGCCACTCCCGAGGTAAATCCGCAGGAAGGTAAATCACCCACAAGCCAGGCGCAAAATACCGTGTCGGGCAAGGTATCCGACTCAGCGGGCCAGCCTTTGATCGGGGTTACCGTGGTGGTAAAGGGAACGACCAATGGCACCATTACTGATGTCAATGGCAATTATACCCTTCCACGTGTTCCAGCCAATGCCACCCTGGTATTTTCATTTGTAGGAATGAAGATGCAGGAGATCATGCCCGGCAACCGTACTTCGATCAATGTAGTTTTGGAAGATGAATCCGTAGGCCTGGAAGAAGTGGTAGCCGTAGGTTATGGAACGGTGAAAAAAAGAGACCTTACAGGTGCTGTTTCTTCCGTGAAAGCGTCGGATGTTAATATTACCGCAGTATCCTCTATCGGTGCTGCCTTAAAAGGAAAAGCAGCCGGACTCAGCATCCGCCAGAATAGTGCACAGCCGGGCGGCGGACTGGATATCTTAATTCGTGGTGCCGGTTCAGTGAATGCCAGTAATAGTCCATTGTATATTGTGGATGGTTTTCCCATCGCTACCCTGGATCAGCCGGGCAGTGGCAATGAACGGCTGGATGCCGGAACCCAAAGTATTCTTAATTTTATTAACCCAAATGATATTGCCTCAGTAGAAGTGCTGAAAGACGCTTCCTCGTCGGCAATTTATGGTGCCAGGGCAGCCAACGGGGTGGTATTGATCCAAACCAAAAGGGGTGCCGCCGGAAAAACAATAGTAAGCTATTCAGCCACCACCGCCATTCAAAAGCATACCAACATCTTTGATGTATTTACATTGAAGGAATGGATGACCGCACGCAATAACTCAAGCTGGGATATGTGGATGTGGGAAAACGCAGTGGCTCCTTATGGCGACCGAACGCTGGAAGCTGCCATGGCTGCTCCTAAAAACGGGGTGGCTTACCGCTTGCCTTATACCGATACACAGATAGGCAATGCAGGCGAAGGAACCGACTGGGTTAAACTAATTACCCGTGACGGCAGCATTCAACAACATAACGTGAGTGTACAGGGGGGCAGTGAGCAAACAAAATTCATGGTATCCTTAAACTATTTTGATAATAAAGGTATTATCAAGAATTCTGAAATGAAGCGTTATACCGGGAAGGTCAACCTGGACCAGGTGATCAACAAGTACTTTAAGATGGGCGTCAATATTACACTCAGCCGCATAGACAATGACAATACCCCCTTGGGCGACAAGCCTTGGGAAAAATCAGGATTACTGCGGGCAGCCGTACAGATGGGTCCCCACATTCAGGCCGTGGATGAAAATGGGAATTATCCCATCAACCCTTTGCTGCCTACCCAGCCGAATCCTTACTCCTTGTTGACAGTAATCGATAAAGGGTTGATGGATCGTTTGCTTGCCAATGCCAATGTTACTTTTGAACCCATAAAGGGCCTTTTCTTTAAGCTAAATGCGGGAACGGATATTGCCAATCAAAGCCGTAAGACTTACATGCCTAAAACAACTCTGCACGGCGGGCTTGCAGGTGGCATTGCCACTATCAACCAAAGTTTAAATGAGCAGTATCTTATGGAAGGTACGGCTAATTACAGTAAGACTTTCGGAATTCATCAGCTTGGCTTGCTGGCAGGTTTTTCTGCAGAACAATTCAAAAATGCAGGAGACAATTTAGGAAACAATAACTTCCTTACCGATGGCTTCAGATGGAACAATCTCAATGCAGGGGAAGGAACTAAAATAGTAGGATCGTTTGGTAATGAGAATAACATGAGGTCTTATTTTACCAGGATCAATTATACTCTGGCCGACCGCTATCTGCTGACCGCTACCCTTCGTGCTGATGGAGCCAGTGTTTTTGCCCGTAACAATAAATGGGGCTATTTCCCCTCAGTAGCCCTTGGCTGGAACATGGCCGAGGAATCGTTTATGGCCTTTGCCAAACCTGCGCTTTCCATGTTGAAATTCCGTGCCAGCTATGGACAGACGGGTAACTCCGATATAGGAAGCAATGCTTTTGCCTCTTATTATGCATCCCCTGCTTGGAACAATGCCGATAATATTCAATTGGTGGGTGTATTCCCGGCAAGGCTTGAAAACCCGGATTTGAAATGGGAAACCACCACCGAATATAACCTTGGGGTGGACATTGCCCTGTTTGACAGTAAAGTATCCGCTTCGTTTGAATACTACAACAAGGTGATCTCCGATCTGTTGAACATGAAACCACTAAATGCCTATCACGATGTCAGCTTTGTAATGGCCAACATAGGCAAAACACAAAGTAAGGGATTTGAAGCTACCATTAATACGAAAAATGTGACTACCAAAAACTTCAGGTGGACCACAGATTTCACCTTTTCATTATATCGCGACCGCTGGCTGGAAAGAACCGGTGACTGGAAGCCAAACGTTTATGAGAACACGGAAGATCCAATCCGCTCCGTCTATTCCCGAGTGGCGGTAGGTATTCTGCAGGTAGGAGATCCCGTTCCGGCAGCACAGCCTGATCTAAAACCAGGCCAGTTGATCATCAAGGATATCAATGGCTATAAACGTGATGAGAACGGAGACCCAGTGGTTGAGAACGGAAGGTTTATTCTTACTGGCAGTCCCGATGGCGTTATCGATGATGCCGACACCCGTTTAATGGGATCAAACGATCCGGGATATATTGGCGGTTTTTCCAATCACCTGCACTTTAAGAACATTGATTTCAGTTTCGATTTTAACGGTATGTTCGACAGGAATATGATGGATCCTACCTACATGGCCTATGGCGCTTCTGCAGACGGTATTGCACAGTATGCTTACAATGGACTAAGAATTGTAAACAAACGCTGGACGCCTGATAACCCCTCCACCGTTTATCCCAGTTCTTTTTATGGCTGGTCCAGATATGGTTATGGCGATTGGTTTTATCAGAAGGCATGGTTTATCCGCCTGCAGAACATTACCCTGGGCTACACTCTGCCTGCCAGTGTCATGAAGAAAGTATTCTCCAGCTTCCGCATTTATGCTGATGTGAACAATGTATACGTGTTTACCCCTTATACCGGGCTGGATCCTGAAACGGATTCTTATACTGCCGCCTATCCCAATGCAAGAACTTTTACCCTGGGACTGGATATTAAATTTTAGTCATCTTAAATAAAATGCAAATACGTATGAAAATCATATACCGATCACTGACAATATTGCTGCTTACACTGTGTATGATGAGCTGCAAGGAACTTAACCCGGTTGATTATTCTGAGATCAATCCTTCCATCTTTCCCAAGACGGAAGCTGATATAAAAGCCTTGGTTTTATCGTGCTATTATCCCTTAAGGGGAAGCTGGTGGGATGGCATTAATTCGGATTCTGAAAGAGGACAGATGTTTGTCAATGACTGCAATACAGAAATTCTCGCCGGAAAATTTGGAGTCCAGAAGCTGGCCCACGAACTGTCGTTTAATGAAACAAACGATGAGATCACCTATTTTTACTATACACGCAATGAGCCTTTTGGTTTTTTTAGCAAGATCAGCCGCTGCACCCTGGTGATGGATGCCATTGAAAGCAGTGACCTGAGCCAGGAAGTAAAGGATAAATATATTGCAGAGGTACGCTGTGCCCGCGGATACTTGTCCTACATCCTGTTTGATATGTATGGTCCATTGGTAATAGCTCCACTGGAAGTACTTAAAAATCCCTTGAAGGAAGTTCCACTACCTCGCCTTTCCAACGAGGAAATGGTTAAATTCATCGAAGATGATTTGACCTTTGCCGGAGAAAACCTGCCTTATCCCAAGGATGCAGAATATGGAAAGTTTAGCCGAGGCTTGGCAAAGACTCTTTTGATCCGCCTTTACCTGCATGAGACGGTGAACGACAAAACCTATTACAATAAGGTGGAGACTATTGCCAGGGAATTAATGAGTTCGCAATATGGCTATTCATTGATGGAAAACTACCCTTCGCTATTTCAGCTGAGCAGTATGAATAAAACCAATCCTGAATACATTTTTGTGGTTCCTTCCTCACCGGCCGGCCCCAACATGTCTCAATGGTTCATGATGGCGATGCCTCCCGATTCTGATTCACCCGTCAAAGGATGGGGAACGGTTCAGAGTACCTGGTGGTTCTATGATTCCTTTGAGCCCACCGATACCCGCAAGACTTACCTGATTACCGAGTATGTCAGTTCCAGCGACAATAAGAAGGTCAACAGGCAAAACCCAGGGGCTACCATGGATTTAGGCCCTATTGCCCAAAAGTACATGATGGATCCTTCAGTTCCCGGTAATGGGGGCTACAGCAATAATGATATTGTGCTTTACCGCTATCCGGAGGTGCTGCTCTCACTGGCCGAAGCCATTGTGATGAAACCCGGGGGTGCTGTCAACGCCGAAGCGCTGGATCTGATGAACCAGGTGCGCCGCAGAGCTAAAGTGAGCGAAAAGACACTGGCCGACTTCCCCACTAAGGAGGCCTTTATCGATCAGCTGCTTACTGAACGCAGCCATGAATTCTGGTGCGAAAGCGGACAGTACCGGGCTGACCTTATCCGTTTTGATAAGTTGTACGATCGGGTACTGATGCTTAACAACGGCGTGGCCCCCTATGCCTCCAAGTATAAGTATCTCTATCCGCTGCCATTGTCGGTAATCGTTGATGGAAAAGGTGAGGTAAAACAAAATCCGGGCTATGCTCAGTAATTGAAACAATAAAAGGCCACAGACATTCCCCTTTATGGGTAATGTCCATGGCCTGATTTTTATGTAATCTATTATTATAACAAGAAACGAGCCATGAGAAAGTCTTCTCACACAATGGAATCCTGAGTACCCGGGATTGGCGAGTTTCAACTGACCATTAAAAAACAAATTATTAACAGATGAAAATATACCTTGTATCAACTGTATTGGCTTTAATCCTGGTGATAGGAAATATCTGTTGTTCGCAAAAGACCGCAGTTGATGAACCCAGAGAGCTGCTCACCGTAAACTATGAGCCTGATGACTCACTTTTCCCCAACCCGGAAAGGGGCTTTTACAAATACTCCGCCTGTAACCTTGGAAGTGGCACGGGCTTTCTGAGTCTATCGACGTTGAAAGGCTACAGAAATAATAATATTTCCCTGGTATTCAGGTACTGTTATCTGAAGAATTTTAAGAGTTCCCCCATCTCTCAGCAAGCCTTGGCTGATTTCGATAAGGACATGGAAACGATCCGCCAGTCGGGTATGAAATGTGTCCTGCGTTTTGCTTATTCTGAAAACGAAAAAGAGCCGGATGCCCCCCTTGATATAATCCTTGAGCATCTGGAACAGTTAAAGCCATATCTTGAAAGAAATGCAGATGTGATTGCTGTCCTGCAGGCCGGATTTATTGGTTCCTGGGGCGAATGGTACTATACCACCAATGGATTAAACAACGCAGGAAGCCGATATATGGTCTTGAATAAGCTGTTGGAGAGCCTGCCTGCCAAAAGGATGATCCAGGTACGAACTCCCCAGTACAAAAGGGAATTTTTACAGCGTAGCACTTCGCTTACTCAGGAAGAAGCATTCAGTGGACAGAAGGTGGCCCGCATAGGCTTTCACAACGACTGCTTTTTGGCAAGCCCTACCGATTATGGCACTTATGGCAATGTGGAGGTCGACAAGGCTTACCTGAACAAGGATTGCCTGTACCTGCCGGTTGGAGGGGAGACCTGTCCCCCCGACGGTGTTAGTGCAGCCGATGCGACAAAAGCACAAAACGATATGCGCTACCTTCGATGGAGCTTTTTGAATGAAGATTATTACCGGGGAGTAAACGACCAATGGATTACCCAGGGAGGCATGAACAATATCATCCGTGAACTGGGTTACCGGATACAACTACTGTCGGCTGAATATTCACCAAAAGTGGCACCGGGAGATACTTTTTCGGCACGAATCATCTTAAAGAATCTGGGTTATGCTTCCATGTACAACCCTCGTCTGGTAGAGCTTGTATTAAAAAATCAGACTTCTGCAGAAATATATAAAGTGCGCCTTGAGGTGGAGCCTCGTTTATGGAAACCCATGGTGGAAAACGCTATCGAGGCTGAAGTAGGCATTCCGCAGGATATGCCCAAAGGCGATTATGAGCTCTACCTTAATCTGCCCGACCCGGAAGAAAAATTATATGGCAATCCGGCCTATTCCGTACGACTGGCCAACAAGAACGTATGGGAAGAGAATACCGGATACAATAAATTGGGGGTAGTCGTTCAGGTTGCCACGGAATATAAAACAGGCAACTATTCGGGGACGCTGGTATTTAAAAAGTAAACGGATAGTTTTAATAGTAAACCCATCAAATAATTCAACTAATAATCAATAACAAATCATTAAAAACAATCCTTATGAAAAGTAAATTTAGGTATTTATCTATTGTGTTGTTAACCCTTATGCTGGGCATTTACAGCTCCTGCAAAAAAGATGATAACCCCGTTGACCCCAATGCTGGAAAAGCTAAAATTGAAAGTCTGCAAGTAACCCCTGACAGCAATTTAAAATATGGGGATGCTGTGACCCTATCGGGTAATTTCTCTGATGATAAAGGATTGCGTTCTTATACCATTACCATGAGCAACAGCTCAGGCGTTGTATATGAGACTACCAACATGCTGACTGGCAAAACATTCGCGTTAAACCAAAATATCCCCATTGCATTGCCTAAAAATGCGGTGGCAGGCGATATGACCATCAGCGTAACGGTAAAAAATTCTGAGGATGCCATTAGCACTCAGGACCTGATAATAAAAAATGTAAATCTGCCTGTTTTTGATCAGTTGTATCTCTTCATCAACGGGACAGCGCATCCAATGAAGAAAAACGGCAATGTGTTTGAAGTGGAAGATTTCTTCCCTGCCAATGCGGTTGGAAAGATCTATTCCAAGTCCGATAAGACAGGTATGGCATGGGGACTGGAAGGGGCCGCCATCCAGGCCATGGGTGCCAATGACATCACTGTGGGCAAAGCCACAGAGGAATACTATAAAATTACCTTTAACCCGGTAAGTTTTGATCTGACCATTGGCGACACCCAGGTTTGGAACCCGATGGATGAAAGTCTTTACATTTTGGGTACTATCTCAGGCCATTGGGCTGACGGAGAAATAAGCACAGAAAAAGCAAAAATGAAAATGGCAGGTTCCAGCATTGGTACCCGTAAGATGTGGACATGGACTGCCCCTAATACAGGCACTGGCAGTGCGGATGATGATATGTGGGGCAACATTGTAGCAGGAGTCTTCCGTTTTAAATTACCCGGAGTTGAACAGTATGTCACCTTTTCAGGAGGTAAGATTGTCGTGGGGGCTGATGACAAAGCTGCAAGCTTTGTAGTAACTGACGGTGGTACCTATACCATAAAAGTGATGGCCGATGGCAACACTTTCACCAAAGTAAGACTGGATGACGGAACCAAAACCCTGGAATATACCAATGAAGGCATCTATCTCAATGGTGCATTGGTGGTTCCAACAATGACCTTTGCCAACAAAACGCTGAACATGGTTGCTGGCAATTATTTCGTGTATGATGGTACGATGGACTTAACCAAAGGTCAGAGCATCACCGCTCAGGGCGTAAACCTGGCTACTGCCTTCTGTGACCCGGATGTGTTCACCGGAAAAGGAAACTCCACCTGGACCGTGATTCAGGAATCGGGCACTTATTTTGTGCGTATTGATGCCTTCTCAGGCAATATCTATGTAAGAAAAGAAAGCGGATTTCCCGATGTAATCTATCTGGACGGCTGGTGCTGGGGTAAATATGAAGACGATGCTCATAACTGGAACCCACCTACACGCATGACCCTTTACAGAAAAGGAACCACCAATGTTTACGAAGCAACCATGTACATCTTGCCATGGGGTGGCGATATTTCGTTATATGCCGCCGTTCCTGAAGCAACCGATGCTGGCAAAATGCAATTCTATGCCAAATACTTCACAGGAGTAGAAAATCTGGATAACAACATTAAGCTACCCGTACCAGCCGCTTCTGCGTTCTATAAGGTAACCGTTGACTTTAAAGATGGTTTCACATGGGATAAAGAAAACCTGGATGGCACTAACTTTACCCTTGTTCCAACAAACGGTAAAAAGTTTACAATCGTTTTTACTCCGCTATAATCGTTGTTTAAACTATTTGATAAAGATAACAACAGGGATTACATGCCCTGTTGTTATCTTTTTTTGTTTAAAGAAGTCAAAAAAGTCTGAAGTGTTCAGTGTTCAGTAATCAGTGGCCATCGCTGTCCAATTGCTGAGGACTTTAAAATCCTTAAAGTCCTCCCCGAAGTATTGTCTATCCAATTAACGTTAAGCCTTCCTTGGAACTTGAAACTTGAAACTATATATTTGCCTAACTAAAATCTACAACCAATGAAAAAAAGCCTGATCATCCTGTTTGCCTTACACCTTCTTTTTGCCGCTGTTGTAATGGCACAGTCCGAAGGAAAGGTAATGGACAACCTTACCGTTTCAAGTACCATTTTGAAGATGGACCGTAAATATGCCATCTATCTTCCTGCCGGTTATGAGACTTCACAGAGAAGCTAT
Source organism: Prolixibacteraceae bacterium (assembly GCA_035297625.1). Classification (GTDB taxonomy): domain Bacteria; phylum Bacteroidota; class Bacteroidia; order Bacteroidales; family Prolixibacteraceae; genus Aquipluma. The sequence goes on along the minus strand of DATGYU010000089.1, from coordinate 7,384 downwards.
CCCGTATTGTATCTGTTGCATGGCTCAGGCGATGACCAGACTGGGTGGGTACAATTTGGCGAAGTGAAAGCCATTGCCGATAAAGCCATCGCCGAAGGTACAGCCACTGCCATGATCATCGTGATGCCCGATGCCGATACAGGCCAGCGTGGATATTTCAACACTCCCAGGGGAGACTGGAATTATGAAGATTTCTTTTTCCAGGAGCTGATCCCTGCCATTGAAAAGAATTACCGCGTCCGTACCGATAAAAGATACCGTGCCGTGGCAGGTCTGTCCATGGGAGGTGGCGGAACGTTCATGTATGCCCTGCACCATCCCGAGCTGTTTGCCGCTGCCTGCCCGCTGAGCGCATCAGTAGGGCCGCTAACCCTTGCTGAGGCTTCCGCCCGCTGGGAAAAACAATACCCAAATATGTCGAAAGAAGAACTTTCCACCTACTTCTCTCGCCATAGCGCCCTGGAACTGATCAACAATATGCCTGACAAGGATAAAAAGGCGGTACGCTGGTATATCGATTGCGGCGACGATGATTTTCTGTATGAAGGCAACAGTATGGTGCATATTGCCATGCGCAAAAAAGACATCCCTCATGAATTCCGTATCCGCGACGGGGCCCATAACTGGACCTACTGGCGCCAGGCCTTGCCTACGGTAATGGAATTTGTTTCCCAATCTTTTCATCAGTATTAAAGAAAGTAAAAATATATAGTCACATAAAGGTAAAGAGAGCTTGCAAGAAATTGCAGGCTCTTTTTGTAACTGCCTGTTACTTGTTTATATTCAGGCGGATGTACCTACTCCTTTTCCTTTAATTGGATTAATAACTATTTACACTAAAAAATGATCCATTAACCCTATTATTAACCGTAGGGGTAACCACCATGGCTGTATCATTGTATAGTTTTTAGGCTGGAATACTGTCTGGCGTAAAGGCAAGTACAAGGAAATCTTAAGGACAAACTATCAACCTGCTTACTCATATGAAAAAGAAATCATGGTTCGTGCTGTTGTTTTGCTTGATGGCAATGGCTGCAAGTGCACAAAGTGTAGATATATCCTCCATGCCTGATGGACAAATCCAATTTATTTCTCCTGTTGAATCCATGGGAATGTCATTTGTCAATGAAACCAGCCCAACGGCAGAGGCTTATTCCGAAAGCGCGGTGATGGCAGGAGAGGCTTGCCGTAAGATCCCTTCGGGCAAATACCTTTACATTAAGTGTGACCGATCCGTAGTGCCCGCATCACAGGCCCAGGTAGTGGTAGCTATTACTTACTATGACAATAGCAACAATAACCTGTGGTTTAACTACAACGCCAAGACGGGCGATTACAAGATAGCCGATTTTAAAAAGACAAAGACCAACCAGTGGATCACCACTTTTATCAATATCACTGATGCGGCCTTTAGCGGTCGGATGAACGGTGGAAGTGACATGCGCCTTGGCTTTAACGGAGAGGTCAACTATATCAAAGAGGTAGCCGTTTACCTTGGGGTGTTTGACCCGGTGGGGCAGGCTGTGCCTGTACGCACTGCCAACCCTGCTGCAGAATTTAAAGGCAAATCTTTTGCCGGCTACCAGATATGGCACCGGGCGGGAAAAACGGCTTCCGACTGGGTACACTGGTCCTATGGCAAAGTGGCCGGTCCGGGCCTAGGGGTGAATGTCAACGTGGTCAGTTTCCCTGACCTTTCAGAGTATCCTGATTCTGTATTGTATCCCACAAAGTTTAAGCCCCTGGGCAATGGCCGGGCAACTGGACTGTACAACTCCTCAGATAAGGCCATTATTGACCGCCAAATGACCTGGCTCAAAAAATGTGACCTGGACGGGGTGGCCATTCAGCGTTTTGTGGGGCCTATTGGCCGTTCAGTAACCATTACAGAACAATCTCATCTGACCAATGTGAAAAATGCTGCTGAGGCCAACGGACGTTTCTTTTACGTCTGCTATGACCTGAACGGCTCGGATGCCTCTATCGTGCAGCGCCTGCAGCTGGACTGGGTTTACGAAATAGAACAGATACGGGCTCTTACCGCTTCACCCAACTATGCCACGGTGGATGGCAAACCCGTGGTGGAGATATGGGGTATTGGCTACAACATTGGGGCCGATCGTCAGCAGTGCCTGGATATGATCCAGTTTTTTCACGACAGGGGGTGTTATGTCGTTGGAGGGGTACCTCGTGGATGGAGGACCAACATGGATGCCAATGCCAACTTTACAGACGTATACAAAGCCCTGGATGCCGTCTCTCCATGGACGGTGGGCGTATACAATACCCCCGCAGGGGCTACTGCTTACCTGAACGATTATATGAAGGCCGACAAAACCTACTGTGAACAGAATGGCATGGATTACCTGCCGGTGGTCTTTCCCGGAAGCGGCAACTGGCTGAGCGCCGATGGCTCTTTTTCGCAAACCGACCGCAAAGGGGGTGGCCTGCTGTGGCAACAGATACTCAATGCCCAGTCCATTGGATTGAACAGCGTCTACTATGCCATGCTTGATGAATTTGAAGAAGGCACCAATTTGATCAATGGAGCAGTGGATTATTTCGATATCCCAACCGATGAATATTTCGAGACATTTGCCAAGGATGGCATCTGGACTTCTTCGGATTATTACCTGCGCCTGGCAGCCACGGCCGCTAAAATGTTGCGGGGCGATATTCAGCGAACTTCCATCATCCCCATTTCCTATTCCGAGGGGCCTATGTATTACCGTAACAGCTTCGAGAGCCGAACTACCACCTTTACCCAGAACGGCACTACCTCGACGCGTACCATGAAAATCGATCCTTGTTTTTATATTCCCCAGCTAAGAGAATTCTCAGGAGTCAGCGGGGCCTCGGTAAAGATTGTCAATGAACCCCTGTTTGCCAAAAGCGGCCTTTACAGTACAAAGATTACCGGCTCTTCCAACTCAGGGGTCAAGTCTAATTATTATTTTAAGATTGCCGATACAAAGATCACAGTACCCAAAAATCTTCAGCTCTCCTTCTGGAAATATACCATGGATGAAGGGGGTAAATACACTTCAGTAGACCTGCTGTTTAAATCAGGCAAGAAATTAAGCGCCCTGGTAGGCTATACGGATAACAACGGAGTGTCCATGCATCCACAACAGCCAAGGGGAGAGATCGGACAATGGGTAAAATACACCTGCCAGGTAGGTAAAGATGAACTGATAGGCGATGAAATTACAGGCATCATCATTGCCTATGACCACCCGGCCGAAGGCGAAGCATTCAACGCTTATTTCGATGATATCATCATTGAATATGGAGAAGGTAACGGGACTCCCACTGCCGTCAGTCATGTGGAAGATAATAATACGGCCAGCGTATACTCCACCTCCGGACAAATTCACCTGATTCATCTTTTGCCTTCATCCAAAGTGATGATTGTAAACCTGTCGGGTCAACCATTATGGCAGGGAACCAGTACCTCTTCCGAAATGCATATCCCGGCCGTCCGTGGATTCTATATTGTCAGAATTCAAAGCAAAGAAAACATTCAAACTGAAAAGGTTACCGTGCCATAGGATTAATAAAAAACAGGCAAAAATATTGCCCGTTAACCGGTCTGTTAACCGGTTCAGTAACCTGCCCCATGGTAAGTTTGTGATGCAAGATCGTCAAGCTGCATAGTCAGTATCTGACTTTATGAAAAAGAATGAATATTGAAATTAACTAATATGTATAATCTTTAAAACAGGACAGATGAACAAGATTTTTACTTTTTTACTGAGTATGCTGGTTTGTGCCTTTACCTTCGCACAGAAGCCAACGGCGGCCATTGACAAGGCCACTACGGCTCCCCAGATCGACGGAGTGATTGATGAACTGTGGGCCTCAGTGCCAAAAAACAACATCGATAAGGCTTACCTGACCGATGTCCCCACCTTGGGTGATCTGGGATCTACTTACTGGAAAGCTCTTTGGGATGATAATGGTATTTACATCCTTATCAATGTAAATGATGATGTTTTTGCTCCCGGCTATAAATACGCGGCAGCCGACAACTGGAGATATGACATGATAGAGGTGTACTTTGATGCCAACTTTACCAAGAATGACAATAAAGGGGTAAATGATGGCGCCGGTCATTACCAGGTAGCCTTTAACTTTGCAGCCAATAACATCAATGGAGAACTGGGGACGGATGGCAGTGGTGTAAAATATGCTTTCAAGGCTGGCGAGGGACCCTATGTGGCCGAATATTTTGTTCCTTTTTCAAAGCTGAAAGACTCGGATGGCAACATCGTGGATAAGTCAGGCGAGATTGGTTTCGATATGTATGTTATTGACAGCGATTCTGACCAGCCGGAGCGCAAAAGGGCTACCTGGGCCAATACAGGAGCCATCGCTGAATCCTATGATGTGATGGACGACTGTGGCATTATCACCCTGAATGGCGCCGAGGCCAACGTGCAGGTTGAATCCATAACGGTGAGCGGTCCTACTGAAATTACTGAAGACAATGATACCATCCGTCTTGTAGCCAGCGTGCTTCCTGAAAATGCAACTGCCAAAACTGTTAACTGGTCGGTGGTCAATGGAACGGGTAAAGCGCACATTAATGCCACAGGTCTTCTGACAGCTGTTTCTGACGGGACTGTAACTGTTGTGGCTACAGCTGCCGATGGCTCTTTTGTTACCGGTTCACTGGATGTGAATATCTCGGGCCAGGTAACCAACAAGGCAGAATTAAGCGTATTGCTGGGCGGCACTTTTGATACCGATGGCCCTATTGCTGCCCCTTGGAGCAAAGGCGGGGGCGTTGGCTCTGGTTCCATTATCGACGGCGCTGTTTATGCTGAAGTGGGAACAGGTGGCAACCAGTCAGCCTTTCAGCTTACTCAGAATGGTTTTGTGGTGGAACCTGATATCCCTTACGTGCTAATCTTTGATGCATGGACCGACGAAGATGTGGCTTCCAGGGTAGTGGTTTGCGACTTCGAAGATCCAAGCAACAGCTGGGAACGTTATGGCGATTCTCCCGACGGTCTGAGCGGTAAATCGGAATGGAATGACGCGGTGACCAACGAGCAGAAAACCTATACGCATACCGTGACCTTTACAAGAATTAAACCGACCACAGCCCATAACTTTATCTTCCAGCTGGGAAATGAAGAATCCAACGTATACATCGACAATGTGTTCCTGTTCACTGAAGAAGATTACAACAAGATCCTCTCAGGAGTGAAGAACGTGGCCCAAAATGCCATCAAATTGTATCCAAATCCTGTAGTAGGCGAGCTGAATATCTCCCAGGCTGGCGTCAATGCAAAAATCTGCATCTATAATGCTTTGGGACAAAAAGTGATGGAACAGCTATCCGGTGGCATTAATGCCAAAGTTAATGTTTCAAGCCTTACAAAAGGAGTCTATTTTGTGAAGGTAAATGATGGAGAAAGTTTGAGATTTATTAAGTAATAGGATTAGAGTAACGTTTAAGTGTAAAAGCAGAAGGTAGGTCTTGCCTTCTGCTTTTTTAGTTTAAGGTTTAAAGTTTCAAATTTAAAGTTAGAGTGTGCGGGTGGTAGATCATTTATTGAATTAGCAATTCACGTTGGACCTTACGGACTTAAAGGTCTTTGAAATCCTCAGCAATTGATAGCACTTATCACTGACCACTGATTATTATGTACAAACCATTACAGCAATGAAACAACTGTGCTTAAAAGCTTTAGTGTTGATACTAATTCTGATAATATCGGTAAATCATATAACGGCCCAGCAAACCATGGCTCCCAATCCCATTATTACCGATATTTATACAGCCGACCCCTCGGCCCATGTATGGAAAGATGGCCGGCTTTACCTGTATCCTTCGCATGATGTTGCTCCTCCCAGGGGCTGCGATTTGATGGATCAGTACCATGTTTATTCAACCGATGACATGGTGCACTGGACCGACCATGGCGAAATACTGCGTGCCAGCCAGGTGCCCTGGGGAAGACCCGAAGGGGGCTTTATGTGGGCGCCCGACTGTGCCTTCAAAAATGGCACTTATTACTATTATTTCCCGCATCCTACCGGGGCAGGTGATTTGTGGAACTCCACCTGGAAGATCGGGGTGGCTACCTCTAAAAGCCCCGCGGGTGGCTTTACCGTTCAGGGCTATATCCCAGGACTGGAATCCCTCATCGACCCTTGCGTTTTTATCGATGATGACAGTACCGCTTACTTTTACCAGGGAGGCGGGGGGCGTTGCCTTGGAGGCAAGTTGAAGGATAACATGATGGAGATTGACGGGACCATGAAACCTATGATGGGCCTTACCGATTTTCATGAAGGTACATGGGTGCACAAACGCAACGGCATCTATTACCTGTCCTATCCCGACAATACCAACCCGGGCGGAAACCAGATGCGCTATGCCACCAGCAACAGTCCGCTGGGCCCCTGGACTTCAAGGGGCATTTACATGGAACAGACCGGCTGTGAAACCAACCATGGCTCCATTGTTGAATTCAAAGGACAGTGGTATGCTTTTTACCACAACAGCATCCTTTCGGGAAACGGCAACCTGCGATCCGTTTGTGTCGACAAGCTTTTTTACAATGAAGACGGGTCGATTCAAATGGTCAAACAGACCCGCGAGCATGGGACTCCTTACAAGGGAATTACCCGCCAGGTGCCCGGGGTAATTGAAGCGGAGGACTATAACGAAGGCGGACAGGGTAAGGGCTACAGCGACAGTGACCCTTCGAACACGCAAGGCAAATACCGATTGAATGAAGGGGTGGATATTGAATCCTACAGTGCGGGCAGCTACAGCATCGGCAATACCAACGACGGGGAGTTTACCAACTATACCGTTGAGGTAACAGCCGACGGCATCTATGATGTTCAGTGTGTGGTGGCCTCAGGGGTAACCAACGGGGGAGGTTTTCATCTGGAGATTGATGACCGTAAGGTAACCGGCAAACTGGCTGTTCCCAATAAAGGGTGGGCTACCTGGCAAACCATTACTGCGGGCATTATCCCTTTGACAAAAGGGGTTCATGTGTTTAAATTCTTTACCTACGGAGGAATGAATGTGGATAAGTTCAAATTCGTGGAAGGCATGCATGCGTATTTTACCGACCCTATCCAGGTACCCGGCACCTTTCAGGCCGAGCATTTCGATAAGGGGGGAGAAGGGGTATCCTACCATGACACGGAAGCGGCCAACAAGACTGCTGCCTTTCGCACCGGCGAGGGAGTAGACATCGAAAACTGCGCCGAAGGGGGCTTCAACATCTCCTGGATGCAGGGCGGCGAATGGCTGGGTTACACCATCCGGGTGGCCAAGACTGACGAATATGATATCATCACAAGAGCTGCCGCTGATGGCGGCGGCTCTTTTCATATCGAGATCGATGACCAT
>DATGYU010000088.1:0-4948 GCA_035297625.1 Prolixibacteraceae bacterium | reverse complement strand
TTATCGGATACAATGCCGGGAATAAATTCCTTCAGAACCTGGCGAAAGGAAACCTGATGGCCAAACTTACCTCCGGAGCCTCCATTCTCGGGTTGATGGTGGTAGGCGCCATGCCTGCCTTGCTGATGAACATCAAAACACATCTTAAAATAGGTACAGATGCTTCTGTGGCACTTCAGGATGTACTCGATCAGATGGTCCCCAACATGATCCCATTGGGATTGACCTTCCTGGTATATTATTTTGTGAAGAAAAATGTAAAAACCACCTGGCTGTTGCTGGGCTTGTTGTTGTTTGGATTCCTGACCAGCATACTGCACATCTTTGCATAGAGCAAGGAGCAGGGAGCTCGGAGTATGAAAAACTGGAGAAGGGAAATTTAAGATCAATACGCTGGATAAATCAAACAAATTGCTCAATGAACGGAATTGGTGCTTCACCGGGTATTTCCATTGGGAAAGCCAGAGTGATAAGAAATAGCAGAAACGATATAAAAAAAGTATATCTGGAAAGTGAGGCAGATATCCTAAGAGAAACGGAGCGGTACGATTGGGCTGTTCAGCAATCTGTTCTGGATATTGAAAACCTTTTGGATAAAGGAAAAGATTTGCTCAGGAATGAAGAAGAGGAAATCCTGGCTACTCAGATCGAATTCTTAAATGATCCGCAGCTAAAAGAGGATGTGACAAGTAAAATCCGGGAATCGCATCAGCCGGTGGCGCTCGCCTTTACAGAAGTGATCGATGGTCTTATTGAGTTGTTTGAACAGATGGACGATGAATACATGCGTACCAAAGCGGATGATTTTAAAGACATTGGGAAACGTATATTGATGCATCTGGCGGGAGAACCGGTTGGGGATCAGCTTAAGGACATGGAGGAACCGGCCATTCTCATTGCTGACGACTTTTCCCCATCGGAAACCATTTCTATGAATCTGGAACTGATCATTGGATTTGCAACGCGGCAGGGAGGCAAAACTTCTCATACTGCCATTATTGCCAAGACAAAAGGTATACCGGCAGTGGTAGCTTGCGGTGAATCATTGAATGACATTCACGATAATGATTTGTTGATTCTGGATGGAAGGAATGGCCTGATATTGATTAACCCGGATGAAGCTACCCTCACTCATTACACCCTGTTGCAGCAGGAATACCATCAACATTCAGAATGGCTAAAATCCCTGAAAGATATGTCTGCGGAGACCACTGACGGACACAAGATTTCACTAAAGGCCAACATTTCACGAGTGGAGGAAATGATAGATATGGTTGAAAATGGCGGTGAAGGAGTAGGCCTTTTGCGCACCGAACTGCTGTTTATGGAACGGGACTCATTTCCCACGGAAGAGGAACAATATGAATTCTACCTGCAGATTGCACGAAAATCAATGCAGATGCCCGTTATTATCCGCACCATCGACATCGGGGGTGATAAGTCATTGCCCTACTTTAACCTTCCTGCCGAAAGCAATCCATTCCTGGGGTATCGTGCCATCCGTATCTGTCTTGACCATCCTGAATTATTAAGAACACAGCTACGGGCAATACTGCGGGCCAGCGCATTTGGGAATCTGAAGATCATGTTCCCGATGATCAGCAGCTTGCAGGAATTGCGTGAAGCTAAAGCTATTCTTCAGGAGGCAAAAGAACAGTTAACCCTGGAGCAGATTCCATTTGATGAAAACATCCAAACGGGTATTATGATCGAGGTGCCTTCTGCTGCCCTGATTGCCGACATACTGGCCAGGGAAGTTGATTTTTTCAGTATTGGAACCAATGACTTGTGCCAGTATACCTTGGCAGTGGACCGCATGAACGAACAGGTGGCCCATTTGTACAATCCCTATCACCCGGCCGTTTTGCGATTGATCCATCAAGTTATTCAGCAAGCCCAACAACAACAAATCGAAGTAAGTTTATGTGGAGAACTGGCATCTGATCCACAAGCTACACTACTTTTAATGGGATTGGGGTTAACTTCCTTTTCAATGACAGCCGCATCCATACCACAGATCAAAAATATCATTCTTAACAACAGCCATGAAAAAGCATGCCTGGTGGCCCGGCAGGTCCTGTGCATGGAAGATTCACAACAAATAATAACCTATTTACAGCAAATCAATCAATGATTTCAAAAGACTATATTATCCTGGCGTCTGATGGCATCCATGCCCGTCCGGCTACGGCCCTTTTAAAGCTTGCCCGGCAGTTTAAATCAGTGGTATACGTAGCAAAAAACAAAAAAACAGTCCGTTTAAACAGTATATTGAACCTGCTGACACTGGCACCTAAATTTGGTGAAACCATCACCGTATCGGTCGAGGGCGAGGACGAACAGGAAGCGCTGATTGCCATTGGGCACTTTTTTACTGAAAACTTAAAAGATCTCTAATAAATAATTGTTTCCCCTATGAAAATAACCATAGCACAATCAGAAGAAGAATTTGACAGAATGGCCGCGTGGCGCATTATTGCCCAGATGCTCGAAAAACCCAATGCTGTCATCGGGCTCTCAACAGGGCAAACCACTTATGGCATGCACGCAATTGTATCTGACATTTACAGGCAATACCCGTTTGATGTGTCAAACATTACCTTGTTTAATGTGGATGAATTAACCAATCTGCCACGTGAGTATGCCGGAAGTTGTTATACCATGATTTTGAATCAGATTGCCGGTCCACTAGGTATTCCTGAGAAAAACTTCATCATGCCTCCTACCCTTTCTGATAATTTCGAAAACGAGTGCCGTATATTTGAACAAAGCCTGGCTGCACGTGGGGGTGCCGATTTACAAATGCTGGGCATTGGCATGAACGGACACATTGGCATCAATCAACCCGGAACCCCCTTTGAGTCTGAAACATGGGTTTCGCCCATGGACCCCGATTTTGAAGCCCGTGTAAGACGTGAAACACAGGTGCCGGAAAGTACCATTTTAGGGGGGCTAACTCGTGGCATCAAAAATATTATGCACACCCGAAAGTTGATCCTGATTGCCAAAGGAGCCCATAAGGCAGAAATTATTGAAAAAGCCATTCTAGGGCCTATCACTACCGATATCCCGGCATCAGTGGTTCAACTGCATCCCAATTGCGAAATATTGCTGGACGCTGCTGCTGCTTCCCGAATTGCAGGCAGAATTTAAATAACTGATCATTTGTTTTTATAGAAACCAAAGCCTCTTGTGACACTTCAATGATTTGTCGCAAGAGGCTTTTCGATTTTAACTACTTCAATGATTCTTACGATTGACCTTTAGCTTCTAAAAATGACACTATGTTTCACTCACAGTAATCGGGAAGTCTACTATTTAACCAGCTCCTTTGTCGACAGCAACCCGCAGGCAGCGTAGATGTCCAATCCTCTTGAGGCACGCACGGTGGTTAAAATTCCTTTGTCGTTTAATTCATCTTTAAAGCGCTGAAGGGTCATTTCATCCGTTCCTTCCAGTGGGGTACCCGGGATGGGATGAAACCTGATCAGGTTAATGCGGCATCTGATACCATTCAAGAGTTGCGCCAATTCGCGTACATGACGCGGGGTATCATTCAATCCTTTAAATACAATATATTCAAACGATATTCTTCGTTGACGTCCAAAGTCCCAACTTTTAACTTCTTTTACCACCTCTTTGATTGGATAGGCAATCTGCACAGGCATCAGCTTTTCACGTTCCTCATCAAAGGGCGTATGCAAACTAACGGCCAGGTGTGCTTCTGAACGCTGAAGGAAAGAAAGCATTCCGGGAATAATACCTATGGTGGAAACAGTAATACGACGAGGACTCATGGCAAATCCCCATTCAGAAGTCAGGATTTCAAGGCTTTTCAGCACTTCCTCCAAATTGTCAAAAGGCTCACCCATGCCCATGTAAACAATATTGGTCACCTCATGCCGCTCGGGAATATTACGTATTTGGTTGACAATCTCTCCCGCTGACAATTGACCCTGGAAACCCTGCTTGCCGGTCATGCAAAAAAGGCAGCCCATCTTACATCCTACCTGAGAGGAAACACAAACCGTTTTGCGGTCCTCATCAGGAATCATGGCCGTTTCAATGAATTTACCTTTTATGGTGGGGAATAAATACTTTTTGGTTCCATCAATGCTTTCCTGGACTTTGGTGGCGTCCACCAGCCCGAATTCATACTTCTCGCTGAGCAATTCTCTTGCTTTTTTAGAAAGGTTGGTCATCTCTTCAATAGAAGAAATATCCTTTTGATAGAGCCATTCAGCCATTTGTTTGCCTGTAAACTTGGGCATACCCAGTTCAACAGCCATAGCAGTCAGTTCATTGAGTGTCTTCCCAAAAAGCGGAGTTTTAATATCCATGATTTGTCTTATTTTCAAAGTGCAAAAGTACAAAACATTCACAACAAGTAGATAGAACGGAGCAGAGGACTGGAATGTTTTGCGCTGGAAGCAGGGAGAAGATGAGCACTGCGAATATGAGATAATAAAATGATTAAACAGTTGACTGGACAGGTTTCCCAATCATCAATTTAAAATCCTTATCTTAAAAATAAATTTCCGACAGGATATGCTCATAAGGAATACCTTTTGAAATGAGCAAATCACGCACTTCAACCACCATGATCGCTTTGCCGCATAAATAATAATAAATATCAGCAGGCAGCTTATCAATCTGCTGAAGGTATTGCGTTACACGGCCAGGAAAAACATCGCTTGATGGCTCATGGGCACAACAGCGAATATACCGGTCAGACAATACCTTTTGAAATTCATCTTCAAAATAAAACTGATTAAGGCTTCGGGATCCTTGAATCAGGGTTCTGTTATCAGAAATACCCGAGCGAAACATACTGTAAAAAGGGGCTATTCCTGTGCCTGTAGCAATCCACCAAGCCGGTTTTTTATTGTCCAAAAAGCTGCCATAAGGTTCGGAAACCCATACTATATCTCCTATGCCTGTTTTAGAA
>DATGYU010000087.1:0-3834 GCA_035297625.1 Prolixibacteraceae bacterium | reverse complement strand
TATATGTTCTCCACCGAAATGCTGTCCAGTACCACCGTCGAGTTGTCAATAGCCAGGGCCGCGATATCACGAACCGGGTTTGGCCCTTCCGAAGCATTTTCAATGATTACATTCCTAAACCAAATGGTATCAGGGGCATTTTTGATGGTAATGTTGCCCCATTTTTTATTCGGGCTTTGGGGATTGCTTTTGAAAATAACAGGTTCCGTTTTAGTGCCTGTGGCTTCAATCGGCCCCAGTGAAGAGATGGACACCCCGTCGGACATCCAGATTTCAACCCCGGGTTCAATAATCAGTTTTCCAGTGGAGGTGATATTCACATTTTCAGCTGCTATGTATGGAGAGCAGGATTTGTGCAAAGTCAAAACATCCGATATTTCAGCAGGAAGGGTACATCTGCCGTCTCCTTCAAATACGGCAGTAATATTCAACGCTGTTTGAGTGTTTACTACCAATTCACTGGCTGTTGATTGATAAGTGGGCGATCCAACCTTGGCGGCCGATAATTCCATATCAAAACTCAAGTCACTGCTGTTAGCAGCTGCCTGGTGAACTTCAACGGCAATTGTGTTGTTGCCCTCTGCCAACAATTCAGTTCCAATAGTGAAGGTCTGGAAGGTAGATTCAGCAGTCCCGGCAATGGAGGTTAAGGCCAGGGTTCCCGGTGTGATGTCCCCTTGGGGCATGTTGAAGCGTTGTATCTCGTTTCCGTTCAGATAAACTACAGCCCCGTCATCACATTTGAGCCGTAAGGTCATCCCGCTGAAGGTTTGTTTGTTTTTCACGGTAAAGCTTGTCCTGAAATACGAGGTGATGTACCTGTTATTGACATCGCTGCCATAACCGATCGACGTTTTCTCATCTCCATCTCCATATCCCAGCTCGGCTGGTCCTGATTTCCAGTTAGTGTCACTAAAATCTGAATTCTTCCAGGAAGTCCCCAAATCGGCGCCTGTATCCGAATATTTCCAGGTGCTTTGTTTGGGAATAAACATGGAATCGGCATTTACTTTCCAACCCATGAATTTGTATCCATCTTTAGCCGAGGCGGTTAGTTTGATGGTTTCATCTTTTGGATAGCCTCCGGTACACACATCAACAGGTATTTTCAATCCGTTAAAGGTCACTGTCCCTGTTTGGGCAGGGAAGGTGGTTACCGATACTGGCACCGGAGCCTGGAACCCGTAATGGGTTAAATCGTTTAAGATCACCCCGGGTCTGGCTTTGGCAAAGGTTCTCAACTTTTCAACTTCCGTGTGCCAGTAATCAATAGAAGAAATTGCTCTTATACCGCTGTAATTTCCTGTTCCACTGGTACCTGCCCACCGGATAATATGGTTGGGCATTTCAGCTTCGATGGTCTTTTTGTGGTCGTCAATCTGCTCAATCATCCGCTGCGGGTTGAAGGTGGTAAACATCAGATCGGAAAGTTTTCTTCCAAAGAACTTTTTATACTCCGCATTATTCATCAGATTTTTGAAGGGCCAGCCGTCTTCGTTAACATAGAAGCTGATCATCTGGTTATTGACTCCAAAGAAACCACGGTCAAAATCCATCAGGATCCATTTCCACTTGCCCGTATCTTTGGGCTTATATTTCATTAAGTTGTGACCAATTGAACTGTTGCCGCTATAAACTTCCGTACAAACTACGTCTGTAAAATCTTCAATATCCATTTCTGCGGCTACGGCATCATAATTGGCCTGGTTGGATAAATCTTGTGCTGTAAGGGAAAGGAAATAATCGTTGGCCTGAAAATCACCCGTTTCCGCGTAATGACCTGCATCGGTCTCTTCGATCATGTCAAAGCTTCCCGCATCCAGGCCATGGTTGCCCACGATATAATCCTCATCAATTTTCTCCCTGATGTTGTGAATACCCATGTATTGCCCGTTGATATACACCACGCAGGCCCTAAAGCCTGAATTGTCAATATTGGTATTTTCAACCGAGGCACTCTGGATCATGCCATCGCGGAACATGGTGTTGCCCCAGTCGCTTCCCGAGGCCCTGAGGGAGAAGGTTTTGAATACTTTTCGCCCCTTATCAAAAATAAGCGGGTATTCCAGCTTGCTGGCCCCGTATTCTTTTCTAAAAGAGATACCGAGCATTTTTTCAGGCAGCTGCCATGAGTATAACCCTGTTGATTTTGCTCCTGCTTTTAAGTTGAAAGCGGCGCCAGTCCTGCCATCATTTTCATAAAGTTCAATGTTGATCGGGATCTCCCAATCGGGCTTTACCGAATGTACCGTATAGATGCCTTTTTCTGCATCCCAGAAGTTGACAGGGTCTGATGTCACGCAAACAATGGGCAGCTTATTGATTTTATTTTCCGTATCAATCAAATAAGTGTATGTATTGACAGGGCCCAAAATCTCGCCTGATTTATGAATCCGTGCACGAACGACCGTATTTTTATCAATTGTGATGGGTTCACTGGCAATGGGTGACTGTTCATTGGGTTCGGTTCCATCGAGGGTGAAGCGCACAACCCCTCCAAAAATGCTTTTGATAGTAAGGGTGACCGAACTGTGGTATACCCCCCCGGGAAGAGAAAAACTGGGATCACTTTTTACGATACCCGTATAACTGGTCGAATTGTTGGTGGCTCCGGGAGTAGCTTTTGTAAACAAGGTCCAAAGACTGCCTCCGTCGGTTGATCTTCCCAATGAAATGTTGGGATCCTGCATACCGTAGCTTAAGGTATCAACCACCGATAAATCCGGGTTAAACAATCCAATCTGTTCAGCCGTTGCGCTCAGGTTAAAATTGGTATGGTTGGCCGAATCTTTTGAATCGGCCCAAAGAATTGCAAATCCCTTGGCTTCAATGGTCAGGTTGGTGATGGTCCATTTATTTGGTTTGCTTAAGTTATCGGTCAGAAAATAGCCGTTTAAGTTGACTGGTGTATCCCCGTTATTGTACAATTCAATCCAGTCGGCGTCATTGTTGTAATCCGGATCTTTAACCGTGGAGGTATTGGAGGCCATATATTCATTGATGCTTACCTGGCCAAAACCCTCCGTGTAAAAAAATAACAACAGAAGTAAAAAAATTAAACATTTCATGTTTAGGTTTCCTGTTAGAATAAAATACTACTATAACCAATTGAATCAACGGGTCCTGTAAGCTTTAAAAACCAAAGAATAATGACAAATTTATTAATGACCCTTACACGCAGCTCCCCATTATCTAATTTGAGTACAAGTATGTGTAAAATAAATGAATTTAATATCATTCTCCGCCATCAAATTAAAGACCAGGCTAGTTGATTCAGAATTTGGCGCTTTAGGTTTTATTTAACTGAGCCATAACCCTGGAAACGAATCATATCTATCTAATTTTTAATATTTATTGCCTTTGTAATTTCTTATGGATCGCTTTCTTTAATAATATTCATTAAAAATGGTAATTAAATGGCCTTTGATTGGCCTATATACGCTGCTTATTCGAGAAAATACGAATAAGCAGCGATCCAATAGCGCATATATGATGAGGAAAATGGGAATATAATTTGGTTGTTATCAGAATGCTCCAATATGGATTTTTGTAATCTATTGTAAGGTAAAATATCGACTTAGAAGTTTGAAACCTTCATGGATACCAAACTAATCCTTATTTCGATCTCTTCATCTTAATTTCTCATCTTCACTTTTTATCCTTTTTCCATTGCCTTTTGCAATGTCCTGAGTGTTCCTTCCTCCAACTTCCCGAAGAATGAAATACCAGATGCTCCATTTTGCAAGGCAGCTTTGATGCCAGCTATGAGTTCTTCTTCTGAATTAAAATCAGGAAGGTAAATACCGGCATAGATAGGGAAGCGGCCACATAAAA
>DATGYU010000086.1:0-7509 GCA_035297625.1 Prolixibacteraceae bacterium | reverse complement strand
TGTTTCAATGCCTTCCAGCGCACGTTACCGTGATGCTATCAGCTTTGTTGAATCAAAAAAAGACTGGATACATCAACAACAATCAAAGGTGCATGCTGGTTTAACTATATTTGCTCCTGACAGTTGTTTTAAGACCCGTTTTCATCAGCTTGCCATTACAAAGGGCAATACTGACAGGGTGTATAACCGTATTGGCAATGGCATTATTCAAATATTTATTCCTGAAAAGGTGAACCATGAATTACCAAAGGTTCAGGCTTTTATAAAAAAGACACTTATTGACGTGATGCGCTGGGAGGCTAAAATATATCTTCCCAAACGACTGAAAGAATTGGCGGACCAACATGGATTTAAGTTTCAGGAGGTCAGTATAAAAAATACAAAAACACGATGGGGAAGCTGCTCATTTACCAACAATATCAATTTAAACCTTCACCTGATGCGCGTTCCCGAACATTTGATTGACTATGTTCTGCTGCATGAACTGTGTCATACGGTTGTAAAAAATCATGGAGAGAAATTCTGGCTCTTACTGGAACATTGTTATCCCAATTGCAAAAAGGCGGATAAGGAAATGAATAATTACCGCACACAAACTTTTTAATCAACAAACGCAAGCAATTAAAATAAACCTTTCGAATGAACTGGAATCAATTGATATCAACGACCCGGTTAGGGCAGGAACATCTTGCTACCATCGACAATAAGCACAGCCGGACACAGTTCCAGCGGGATTATGACCGTATTATTTTCTCCTCTCCTTTTCGACGGATGCAGAATAAAACACAGGTGTTTCCGCTGCCGGGCAGCGTGTTTGTGCACAACCGGCTAACCCATAGCCTGGAAGTGGCCAGCGTGGGCCGCTCCCTTGGAAGTATGTTTGTTGAAAAGGCAGAGAAAGAAAATCAGCTTCCTGAGAATCCTTTGTTCCAGGAGATCGGGGCGGTAGTATCGGCCGCTTGCCTGGCTCATGATATGGGTAACCCTCCGTTTGGCCATTCGGGGGAAGATGCCATTGCCCAGTTCTTTAAAAAAAGCACAGAACCAAGGCTTAAGGCTGAGCTCTCGGATGCTGAATGGAAAGATTTTACCCAGTTTGACGGCAATGCCAATGCCTTCCGCTTACTGGGCCACCAGTTCCATGGAAGGCGTGATGGCGGGTTTGCCTTGACTTATACCACCCTGGCTTCCATTGTCAAATATCCTTTTGAATCGGTGCTTACCCATAAGCCCAAATTTGGATTCTTTCAGTCGGAAAAAGCTATTTTTGGTAGGATTGCCAATGAACTTGGCCTGATTCAAAGCAGTGAAAATCCTGCCAAATATTGCCGTCATCCATTGGTATTTCTTGTAGAGGCCGCCGATGATATCTGCTATCAGTTGATGGACCTGGAGGATGCCCATAAATTAAAGATTCATGGATATGACATGACCCGGGAGCTGTTTATGAACTTCTTCGATCCCCAAACCGAAGCCCGGCAGCTTAACCGGATAAATGAAACACTTAACCTGGTATCCGACCCCAATGAGCAAATTGCTTATCTTAGAGCCAGTGTGATTGGCAAGCTAGCCTTTGAATGCGTTAATTGCTTTTGGGAAAAACAGGAGGATATATTATCCGGAGAGTTCCAGCGTCCTTTAATTGAGCATGTTCAGGCCAACTCACTGGCCGCCATGAAGACGATCAGGCAAGTTAGCATCAGGAATATATACAATGACCGCTCGGTGGTAGAGGTGGAGATTTCAGGCTACCAGATCATCGGCACCCTGCTGGAAGTATTTGTTGAGGCAATTTTAAACCCGGATGAATGTATTTCTAAAAAGATGCTGCAGCTGGTACCTGCTCAATACACGGGAAGTCATCTGACAACATATGAAAAGATACAATCAATCGTTGACTTTGTCTCCGGGATGACGGATTTGTATGCCCTTGACCTTTACCGCAAAATAAAGGGAATTAATATCCCCGGAGTATAAGGGTAAGGGGTGAGGAGCATGGGGCATGGAGCATAGAGCTCAGAAAATGAGTAATGGAAGAGAGCGGCTTGCAACTGGCTGCTGGCATAAAATGTACTCTGATCAGAGCCATTCTTGCCAGAAGCCAGTTGCTAATCGCCAGTAGCTTTTACAGTTCCTGGATGACCATATTGCGCCAGCTTACCTTAATGCCGCCTCCATCATGAATCTGAAGGGCAATCGAACCTTTGCCTTTGCCTATTTTCTCATCCTTTAGGTTGGTCATCTCGTGGCCGTTCAGCCAGGTAGTCACGTGATCGCCCACTACCTTAATTTTCATCTTGTTCCATTCCCCCATCTTCAGGTATCCTTCCTTTTTATCGGGAATTTGGTGAAGCCATCCACGGCCGTAGGATTCATAAATACCCCCGGTGTCATGATTGGGCGGGGCCACTTCAACCTGCCAGCCGGATATTTTTGTTCCGTCGATGGTCGATCTGAAAAATACCCCGCTGTTGCCATTGGCCTCTTGCTTAAATTCCAGTTCCAGGATAAAGTTATTGTAGAATTTCTCGGTAGCCAGGTAGCCGTACTGCTTGTCTGGACCACTTTCACAAATAAGCAGACCATCCTTAACATACCATTTCTCAGTTCCGTAAACCTTCCAGCCTGTAAGGTCTTTACCATTAAACAATGGCACCTTTGGACTTTTAGCCACACCTGCCAAAGTGCAGGCAATCATTAATGCAATCAAAAAAAATACTTTCATTCTTATTAGGTTTAAATGTTACTATTAGTTCAAGGGAACATTATCTTCTAAATCTCTGGCACCAGAGATTACTGTGATTTTTTATAAAGATAATACCAATAAACTTAAAATAGATGGAAAGGTGGAGAAAAATTCCACAACATGAGAAGGGTTATCGGTAATCAGTATCCTTTCCGGCAGTTCTAATTTGTTAAAAATGAAGGCTCTTTTATATTTTTTTTGCGGTTGCTTATTTCAAATTTTAATGTTGCAATTATCAGAACGCCTATGTATAGGCTAATAGCCAATTTATGAACAAAAGATATTTAAAATTAAGGATTAAATATTCTTAATAAAGTTAAAAATCAGGCAGATAAGTTTTTATTACCAACAACATTTTCACAATATTTGCAGTTCTATTGAGGAAAAAGACGGAGAAGAATATGATCGCTATATTTAAAATCATTCAGGTATTTTTGCTGGCCACTGTAAAATATGTTTTAACCTTTCCCTATGCACTGCTTATAGGCTTGAACTTTCAGCAAACATTAATTTCTGTAACTTTAGGTGGAATCGCCGGGTTTATCTTTTTTTACCATTTCAGCGGTTTTGCCCTCAAACAATTCCATCATGTAAAAACCTTTTTGTGGAAGCATACTCCAAGGCCCATTCGGTTGAAATACCGCAGAATGGTTGGCTGGAGAAAAGGGGTGACCGGAGAGAAAGTCTTCACCAAAAAAAGCAGGATGATCGTCAGGTTCAGGTCTAAATATGGTTTGTTGGGCATCATTGTAGCCTCCCCCATCATCTTAAGTTTGCCTATCGGGGCTTTTTTGATCAACAAATACTACCCCAAGCATAAAATGGCCCTGTCGTATATGATTCTTTCCATCTTAAGCTGGGCCGCTGTCTTTGCTGCCATTGCAGTCATCTTTCCAGAGTGGATAAAATAAATATCAGATTATAACAACAGTGTTTTAAACCGATCCTTGTTTTTGAGGATTAATTGCCTGTCAGCTTCCGCCCAGTCAAGGCTTTCCCACTCATCGCCTTTCATCCAGTGCATGGCAACATGCTCTGTCAGGTGAATTTCTCCTGATGCAATGCGGCATACAAACGGAAGCAGGCAAAAGGGCTTTGTCCCGTAATCGAATTCAATCGCCTCAAGCCGCTGCACGATTTTTATCCGGACCATCAGTTCTTCTTCAATTTCCCTTACCATACAGTGCTCCGGGCTTTCCAACAATTTGACCTTGCCCCCGGGAAATTCCCACTTCCAGGGATGACTGCTCCCGGGCCCTTTTTGCACGGCCAGCATCTTCCCTTCACGGATTATTATGGCACAACATACCTCCATCATTTCTTTAGGAATAAATTTACAAAATAGGTAAAATAAATCTTGAATTACTCCTGCAAAAATCATCTGTATTCAAGTGCATAAGAACCATGGCAAGCATTCCTCTGTCTTTAGGCTTTTACCATTTTGATGGTTCCTTTAATACATCCCGTTCTCTTCAATTTACACTATGTTTTAACTGTAAATGTACCATTCATTGCCAACAAGGCTATACCAGGGTTATCTAAAAAAAATAAAAATTTAGCTTTGATATAGCGTTGGTGGCAATGGATGGCCAATCTGTATTAAAAATTAAGTGCCGATCTAAAGTAATGGATGATGATAGCGGCAAGGTTTTGCCGGATACCAGAAACCAGCAGCCAGCAACCTGGATTAAATAATTATTTATGCGAGTCATGGGTTGAAAATAGGAAGATAGACACGTATTATCCTGGCAGACAAGTGACCGTTTAACAAGGGTTTGGATGATAATTTGATCCGGGTACCAGCCGGTTTAATAGCATCCTACCAAATACCAGTAAAATAATAAACTCTTTTCCTGAAAAATAGTAAATCCATATGGACCGGATATTTATATAAAATACTACTTATATACTATTGTGATACTAAAATGGAGGTTTTAGTATTACAATAGTACTTAAATAGTATTTAAATACTAAATGGGATCCATTTTGGATATTACATTATCCTGAATTTTGATTGTAAACCATGGATGATTTATTGGAACAGATGGATGCCTCCAATACCTGCCATGTTGAATTTTTTTAGCATATCCTGTTTAATCCTTGACTCGCATTATTTATCTTTAAACTTCCTTTATCTTTATTGGGTTTTATAATCATCCATTAATTGGTTTTTTTTGATGAAAGAACTGACAGAAGAAGAGTTGTTGGCAATCATCCAATCGTGGGAAAACCTGGCTCTGGTGGTCAGGCATATTAATGATCATCCTGAACATTTGGAGGCATTGATGAAGCTTTCCTTTGATGACAGTGAAGACCGAAACTGGCGGGCAGCATGGATGGTGGACAAGATACATGAAAAACATCCCGAACTGATTATTCCCTACCTGCCCGTGATGATTGATTTTGTATTTACTACCCGTAATGCCGGAAAAAAAAGACATCTGCTGAAACTGATCAGCCTGAATGAAATTCCGCAGGAAAAGATGGGTGAATTATTAAACTTCTGCATCGATACCTTTACCTCGGCCGCTGAGCCCATTGCTGTACGTGCCCATGCCATGCAGGCATTGTATCAAATTGCCCTGAAAGAACCTGACTTTGCCGGCGAGCTGATTGAATTGATACGGCAGGAGATGGAGCACCACGGATCGGCCGGCATAAAAGCCCGGGGAAGAAAAATCATTCAAAAACTGACGCGATTGTCCCTCCCATCTGCCGGTACGGGAGGAAAGAGGCGAAAATCATAAGACCGGGCTGTTGTTCCTGTTGGCTTGATTAATTCTCTTATCTTTGAACTGTTAAGAAATGTCAGTTCCAGAATTGTTCTAAATAACGCAAGTTAGCGGTTATAAAAATCTGGAGATTGAACAAGACGTGAATAGCAAAAAAGCTACTGGCAGCTGGCTTCTGGCAAAAAATGCTTTGTTGAAAGTACAAAAACAGACAATAGCAACATGATTTTGCAAGTAGCTAGCAGCCAGTAGCCAGTAGCTGCCAACTTGAATTAAATACTATAACGATAAAGCTATCATGAGTTTAGATATAAATATCATAAGAGAGGATTTCCCGATCCTGAATCAAAAAATATACAACCGCCCATTGGTTTATTTTGACAATGCGGCCACTACCCAGCGTCCTCAGCAGGTAATTAATGCATTGAATAAAACCTACACGGAATATTACGGAAATATTCACCGTGCCGCCCATTTTCTGGCCGACAAGGCTACCCTGGCCTACGAGGATACGCGCGAAAAGGCCCGCAGGCTGATCAATGCCCCTACCCGTGAACAGATCATCATGACCAAGGGAGCCACGGAAGGCATTAACCTGGTGGCCTTTTCCTATGGCGAAGCCTTTATCAAAGAGGGGGATGAAATCATTGTCTCGGAAATGGAGCATCATTCCAACATTGTTCCCTGGCAAATGATGGCGACGCGTAAAAAAGCACGCATGGTAATGCTTCCCATTGACGATCAGGGCGGGCTGCTGGTTGATAAGCTGGATACCCTGATTACTGATAGGACAAAAATTATAGCCGTTGCCCATGTTTCCAACGTATTGGGAACGATCAACCCCATTAAAAAGATCATTGAAAAAGCACACAGCAGGGGTGTTCATGTGATGGTGGACGGGGCACAGGCAGCGCCTCATCTAAGCATTGATGTACAGGATCTGGAAGTTGATTTTTATGCCTTCTCAGCCCATAAGATGTATGGTCCCAATGGAGTGGGTGTTCTGTATGGCAGGAAAGAACTGCTCGAACAGATGCCCCCTTACCAGGGTGGCGGGGAGATGATCTCGGAAGTTAGCTTTGCAGGCACCACCTACAATGAGCTTCCCTATAAATTTGAAGCAGGCACTCCCAATATCAGCGGGGTAATTGCTTTTGGAGCAGCCATTGACTATGTGCAAAATATCGGGCTGGCCAACATTGCCGCCATGGAAACTGAACTGCTGAATTACGCCACCAGGGAATTGTCAAAAATTGAGGGTATTAAATTTTACGGCACACAGAAAGAAAAGTCAGCAGTCATCTCCTTTAATGTGGAAGGGGTTCATTTCTTTGACATGGGCACCATGCTCGACAAGTTTGGCATTGCCGTGAGGACAGGACATCATTGTGCCGACCCGTTGATGGACCATTTTGGCATACAGGGAACTGTGCGCGCCTCTTTTTCATTCTATAATACCAAAGAAGAAATCGATCTTTTTATTGAAGCTTTGAAAAAAGTAATCCAACTATTTTAACCATGAAAAAGCTAACTTTCCTTCTCTTCTTACTTATTGGAGTGATTGTTTCAGGCGTTTCTGCAAAAGATATCCGTATTCTCATTGTAACCGGGGGTCATGATTTTGACCGCGAAGCATTCTTTCAAATGTTTGATAGTATGAAAGGCATTAGCTATAAAGAACTTAAGCATCCGGAGGCCAATTTACAGCTAGGGCAAATAGATCCAAAGACTTATGATGCGGTGGTATTTTATGATATGCCTGGAACCATTTCAGAGAAAGAAAAAGAGAGCTATTATAAGTTGCTCAAAATGGGTAAAGGATTGCTTTTTCTGCACCATTCGCTGTGCTCTTACCAGGATTGGCCGGAATACAAAACCATTGTAGGCGGCAAATATCATGAAGAGAAGGACACCCCCCAAACTTCTACTTACCAGCATGATGTTACTTTTCCGGTGATGATTGCGGATAAAAAACATCCGGTAACAAAAGGCATGAAGGATTTTAGCCTTTTGGATGAAGTATACGGTAAT
>DATGYU010000085.1:0-14346 GCA_035297625.1 Prolixibacteraceae bacterium | reverse complement strand
ATTGGTCGTCCAATGGCTGATGTTACTACCGCTATTGAAAATGTGGGTAATCTTGAAGTCTCCAAGCTGGAAAAAGGTCTTCCGGTACTGGCAAGCGTGGCCGGGGGGGCACCGATGTTAGGTTTCCTTGGTACTGTAACTGGTATGATTGAAGCTTTTTATGATATGGCAAATGCAGGAAATAATATCAATATTACATTGTTATCTTCTGGTATATACCAGGCGATGGTAACAACCGTAGCTGGCCTTATCGTTGGCATTACAGCTTATTTTGCATACAATATCCTGGTTGCCAATGTGGAAAAAGTTGTATTTAATATGGAGGCTGCCACACTTGAATTCATGGACATGTTAAATGAACCTGCAAAATAAACAAATATCATGGCATTAAAACGTAGAAATAAGGTAGAGGTAAGCTTTAGTATGGCTTCGATGACAGACATTGTCTTTCTTCTGCTGTTATTTTTCATGATCACATCCACCCAGATCGCTCCTAATGCACTTAAATTATTATTGCCTCAGAGTAATAATCAAACCATCGCGAAGGCAATCACAACGGTTTCAATAACTGCTGATCTTAAATACTATGTCAATGAAGAGGGTGATATCAGAAGAGTTGCTTTTTCCGATATTGAACCATTTTTGCAAAAGCAGGTTAAAAAGAATTCGGAAGAAACCTATATCTCTCTTCATGCCGATAGAACTGTTCCTATTGAACAGGTTGTGAATATAATGAATATCGCCAAGCGCCTTAACATTAAAATGATACTGGCAACAGCTCCGGAAGAATAATATGGATTATTTCAAAGAACATAGGGCAGGTTTAGTAGGCACCATTATCACCCATGCGTTGATTTTGCTGCTACTGATGTTTTTTGGCTTTATCACCCCGCTGCCTTTACCCACTGAGCAAGGTATCCTGGTAAACTTTGGAGACATGGATACAGGCTTTGGATTGGAAGAACCCGCTCCTGGTGAAGCAGCTCCTGTGCAAAACAAAGCTGAGAGCCAGGTCCCAAGTAATGCAGTACAATCCCCTCCGCCTGCCAAAAAGGTGGCTTCCCCTGTTGATAAGGAAGAGTTACTGACACAGGATTATGAGAAGACCGTGGCATTGAAATCGGAAAAAAAGAAGAACAAGGAAGAAGACAAGGTCCTTAAAGAAAAGCGCAGGCAGGAGCAACTGGATAAACAACAGGCCATCGATGAAGAAAGGCTGCGTCAGGCTGAAATAACCCGGCAGAAGAAAGAGGAAGAGCAACGATTGGCCCTGGCTGCAGAACAGCAACGTAAGGCTGGTGAGATCAACAGCAGGGCGAAGAATGCCTTTGGAGGTAATGGCAAAGGCTCAGCGGATTCTAAAAGTACTTCTCAAGGCGTGACCTTTGGCCCAGGCAATCAGGGCAGTCCCAATGGAAGTGCCAATGTCGATAAATACGGCCCGGGCGGGGGAACAGGGAATGGCCCATCCTACAGCCTTGATGGCAGGAACGGACTTTCATTGCCCAAGCCTTACTATCCCGGTAATGAAGAAGGAATTGTGGTAGTTCAGGTGACAGTTGATAAAAATGGCTTGGTTACCAAAGCGGAAGCAGGTGCCAAAGGATCCAATACCGCCAACCCCGAACTGGTAGCTGCAGCCAAAAAGGCAGCCATGCAGGCCAAGTTCAATGCTGATGCAAATGCCCCTGCTTTCCAGGTAGGAACCATTACCTACCGCTTTGTACTCGATTAAATTTTATCCTTCTAATTAATATACAATCAATTGTAATTATCGGCTGTTGTTATTCACTAATGGCAATATCGCCCTTTAGACCCCAATATATATGATCAAAGAGAAATTGGATAATGCGTTGCTTGAATCCCTGGAAGAGAACGGATTCATTGAATCTACTGAACTGGAAAGCATTTGCATTCCGAAGATAAAAAGCGGCCGTGACCTGATGTGCATTGCCCCGGATGGTGCAGGAAAGTCAACAACCATCGTGGTGAGTGTTCTAAATAAACTTAAAGCTTCATTGGCTGATGTTCCAAGGGCTATTGTCATTGTACCTGATAAGGAACACGGCGCAGCCCTGAAAGCTGAATTCGACAGATTGGGCAGCTATACCGATTTACGTGTAAACACTGCCTGTGAGGATCAAAAGATAGACGATCAGAAGGATAAGATATACATGGGCTCTGATGTGGTGATTGGCACTGCAAAACGCTTAAACCTTATCTATTCCTTATACGCCTTAAATCTTGGCAGTGTTAAAATGATGTTTATCGATGATGCTGAGCTGGTCATCAAAAGCATCAACTATTTGCAGATTGACCGACTTACCGAAAGCATGCCCAAGGTACAAAAGGTAGTTTTCGCCTCAGATCTGACAGAATGGCTTGATCGCTTTTCCAATGAGTTTATGAACATTCAGGAAGTGATTGAGGTTGAAGATACTTCTGAACAAGATTAAATGATTACAGGATGGATAGGATTACTACATGTATCCTTTTTAATACTGTTCATCAAATAATCTTTTAATCTTGTTTAGAAGTTTCCTGTCCGTCCTATAATCTTTAAATCGTGTTCAAACATTATTTTAATACCATCCCATGCGCAATACCTCCTTTTTAATCTTCTTTGGAATTGTTCTTTTAATATACGGATCGGTCAACTATTACCTTTTTGTACGCGGTCTGCAGGCCTTTTCATTAAACCCAACGGTAAAGCGATGGTTTATAGCCATTTTCCTTACCATCGCTCCCTTGTTTATTGTGGGTGCTATCATGGAAAGAACGGCCACTTCCGCATTCAGTGAATGGATTTACCGCATTGGATCTTTCTGGCTGGCCTACATGCTTTATCTTTTTATTGCCCTTGTGGTGGTAGACTTTATCAGGTTATCCAATTACTTTTTTCATTTCCTGCCTTCTTTTACTCCCACGATGCGATTGCAAACAGGAATAGGAGTATTTGCTGTCGTCTCATTGATCGTCATAGGAGGACATATTAACGCGATCTGGACCAAAGTGAAGGTAATACCGCTTACGATTCATAAAAAGGTTACAGGCCCCTCAGAAGTGAAAATACTGATGGCCTCAGATATTCACCTTGGTGCTTTGATTGGCGAAAGCCGTGAAAAGCATCTTTTGGATATTGTCAGGGAACAAAAGCCTGACCTTGTTTTGCTTTGCGGCGATCTGGTTGACGGGGAAATAGCCCCCGTGCTCCGAAAAAACCTGGGACATCATATCCAGGATATCAAAACTCCGCTGGGGGTATATGCCATTACCGGTAATCATGAATATATCGGTGGGATACGAAATACCCTGCCTTATCTAAAGAGTATCAACATCAAGATGCTGCTGGATTCAGTAATAACCCTTCCCAATGGCATTCAGCTGGTGGGTCGCAATGACCGTTCAGCAGCAAGGGTGCCCGGTGGAGTTAAACCGCTTGCTGATCTGCTGGCAGGTACTGATCCCCTGAAGCCTGTTATTGTGATGAACCACCAGCCTTACCATCTGGATGAGGCGGTAGAGAACAATGTCGACCTTCACCTGTCTGGCCATACCCATCATGGACAGATGTGGCCCTTTAATTATATTACCAAAAGAATGTTTGAACTTAGCTGGGGATACCTGAAAAAGGGAAATACCAACTTTTATGTCTCTTCAGGTTATGGCTCTTGGGGCCCGCCTGTCAGGATAGGCAACAGGCCCGAAGTGGTTGTATTCAAGCTGACGTTTGATAAGTCTCTCTAGCTCCAAATTCCAAGTTCCAAGTGGTGAAGCGCGATATGCAATTCATAAATGGCTATTTAGATTATTAAAGTCTTTAAAGTCCTCAAATTTCTATTGTGAATATCCTATATCCCTTACCTTATTGGGGGATTTAGAGGTTTTGGATCAGCTAAATAAGTAAGATGATCCTAAACGGTCTATGTGTTTTTTACCAGACTTCCCTTTTTCTTGGGTCCATCTGAAAACACGGTGGATGGTGCTCCATGATGCCTAAAATTTTTATCCCGCTAACTTTCTTTAAATCGTTTCTCCTGGGTCTTAAGCCAGCATTACATATCTATTGCCCTGTCTGATCGATAGCTGTACCATAGCTGTAACTAATCTATCTTATTTAGTAATGCGAATCAAGGGTTGAAATTTGAAGATATCTACATATTCTTCTGGCAGACAAGTGACCGCTTAACAAAGGCTTGGCTGTTAATTTGACCCTGGTACCAGCGGGTTGAATAGGATCATACAAATACCAGTAAAATAATAAACTCTTTTCCTGCAAATTGTAAATCCAATTGGACCAGATATGCATTTGAAGTACTATTGATATACTATTGTAATACTAAAATCTTTATATTAGTATTACAATAGTATATCAATAGTACTTTAATACCAAATGTGATCCATCCGGGATATTACCTTACCCTGAATTTTGATGGTAAGCTATGAATCATTTATTGGAACAGATGGATGCCTCAAATACCAACCATGTTGAGTTTTTTAGCACATCCTGCTGGACCCTTGATTCGCATTAGTACAGATAGTGGCAATGTAAGGCCAATCAGTTTGAAAAATCAGGTGTACTGCCTTTGCCTGCTTTATAATTTTATCAAACGGCTTTTGTATTTGATCTGCTTCAATAATATCGTCCTGACCAAAGCTATTATTTAGACGGAGTCCATTGTCATCGTCATTTTTTCTATCCTGGCTTTGAGGGGAGATTCTCTACGGAAAGGTGTTCCCATTATTCCATCTGCACATATTATAGAGGTCAAATGATAATTAAGATTAAATTATTCATTATCAAAGAACAATGCGCATATTCAGATTGTTGGGAAAAACAGTTTTTACTGCATTCAACTTAAAATGAGGTGTTTTGCTTAGTAATAATCAAGAGTTTCCAATGGTTGGTGCAAACCTCCATTGCGTAAGCATTAGATAAACAGGAATTGAATAAATATGTAACCTAAGTGTGATTTTCTTTATTTAATAACAAAAGATGTTCGCCTATTTTACCAAAGAAGAAAAAGCCATCCATTATCCTGCGGACAGGCGTATGGTTATTGTACTGAAACCATATATGGCAATAGCTTTTGGTATCATACTACTGGGGCCGGTGGCAGGAGCATGGCTGCAGTATTTAACCATTGGATTGCCGGCCGATCCTCCCTTTAGGCCTTCTGTTGTCACGCAGGCTAATCCAATAGGTTTTCCATGGTGGTTGATATTGAATCATTGGGTTAATTTCTTTTTCCTGATACTTATCATTCGAAGTGGCTTGTCCATACTGGTTGATCATCCCCGGTTATATTGGAATAACGGATGTACTCCCGGTACAGACTGGATTCGTTTTACTCCTGTAAAAGCACCCAAGGATAAATCGTGGACCGCAAAGGACGATGCCCGTTATATCAGCCCAGTTTTAGGTTTGCCCGGTTATCGCCACTCCATTGGCATAGCCAGGGCCTGGCATTTCCTCAATGTGCCATTTTTTGTCATCAATGGAGCTGTTTTTATCATCCTGTTGTTTAGCACCCATCAGTGGCAGCGTATTGTTCCTTCCTCATTGGACGTCATACCTGATGCCTGGCGTGTTTTTGTACATTACGTAACCTTTCATATGCCTGCAGAGCCTGATGGATTTTATCAGTACAATGCCCTGCAGCAACTTTCCTATTTTGGTGTAGTGTTTATCCTGGCGCCATTGGCAATGCTTACCGGGCTTGCAATGTCCCCTGCCATTGAAAGCCGCTTTCACTGGTATCAAAGATTATTTGGCAACCGCCAAAGTGCCCGTTCCATCCACTTTCTAATCATGATATCCTTTGTATTTTTTATCATCATCCATATTACCATGGTGGCATTATCAGGCCTTGTAAGAAATATGAATCATATCATCCTGGGAACTGATGAGCCGCATAATTTATCAGGGTTAACCATTGGAATTGGTATTCTGCTGGCCATCATCGCAACGGCTATTCTGGCTCATTGGCTATCGTGGCGCAAAGCACGGACGCTTCAACATCTGAATGATGCAATTAATGGAAACTTATGGCGATTAACGATCAATCGTTTTCAGCCAACAAGTTATTATGAGAAAAAAGATATTTCACCTTATTTCTGGACCAATGGTAAGATTCCTGCTTCGGATGCCTGGAATAAACATGTAGAAAACAACTTTAAGGATTACAAATTAAAAATAGGAGGGTTGGTTGAAAACCCTGTAGAATTATCGCTTGAGGAACTCAAACAATTAGGGAAGGTTCAAAATATTACCATGCAGCAATGCATCCAGGGATGGTCGGGAATAGCCGAATGGGGAGGCCTGCCTATTAGAAATATCATTGAACTGGTAAGGCCTCATTCTTCTGTTACTTGCGTCGCCTTTTATTCCTTCGGGGAAGGCCTCTATGGGGGAACTTACTATGACACCAATACCTTGGATAATTGCATGAAACCTCAATCGATCCTGGCCTGGGAAATGAATTATGAGCCACTTCCGGTAGAACATGGCGCTCCTTTGCGGCTTCGGATAGAAAACCAATTGGGATATAAAATGGTGAAATGGGTAAGTTCCATAGAATTTTTGGAATCTTATGAAAGCATCGGCAAAGGCCAGGGCGGGAAGAATGAAGATGATGAATATTTTGATTTGCTGGCAAATACCTGAAGCATGAAGGGCGCCAGCCAACAAGAAAATGTAATTTCTAATTTAAAATTATGAATCAGATATCCTTATATCCCCTTCGTTTTGAGCCGATTTATCAATACCGGTTATGGGGTGGTCGTCAATTGGAAAATTTGCTGACAGCACCTCTGCCAGGGAAAGACCCAATTGGAGAAGCCTGGCTGCTCAGCGACCGTGATGACCATCAAAGCCAGGTGGCAGAAGGACCACTGAAAGGAAGTACAATCGGTCAATTGATGCATCAGTTTCCTGAGCAATTGATGGGAAAGTATGCAGAACGCTTTCAACGATTCCCCTTACTGTTGAAATTTCTTGATGTACATGAGATGTTATCCGTTCAGGTGCATCCTTCTGATAAGCACTCAGAACTGATCCCCCCGGGCGAAAGCAGTAAAACGGAGGCATGGGTGGTGTTGGATACAGGGCCAAAAAGCAAAATTTATGCCGGTCTAAAACAAGGTACCACTGAACAATCCCTTCGCCAGGCTATCCAGGATGGGCACGTGGAGGATCATCTTGAAAGTTTTATCCCAAAGCCGGGGAATAGTATCCTCATTACAGCAGGAACCGTCCATGCCCTTGGAGGTGATGTGGTCGTTTTTGAAATTCAGCAGAACAGCGATGTAACATTCCGTCTCTATGACTGGAACCATATCGACCCAAAAACAGGAAAGCCTCGTGAACTTCAGGTGGATCAGGCATTAACATGTATTGATTTTTCCGAAGGAGCAGTAAGTCCTGTAATGCCGGTGGTCGAAGAAGTAAAACCCGCGTTACGTGAACGGATTCTTCATTGTGATTATTTTATCGTTTGCCGGTTACACGGTGAATTGCAGTTTAAGGTTGGTAAATCTGATGTGCCACGTATACTGGTTTGCATAGCCGGCGGGGGGCATATAGAATACAACGCTAACCGCTATCCCATTAACAAAGGCGACGTGATACTGCTGCCTGCTATCCTGGGAGAATGTTCCTGTTATCCTAATACCACCATCACCTTATTGGAAATCTCTATACCGGAAGGAGCATAACCTATGAAAAAACTGATTGTATTTGATCTTGACGGCACGCTTGCGGTAAGTAAATCGCCACTTGATGCAGAAATGGCCAAACTGCTGCAAGCGCTTCTGGGCGTTGCAAAGGTGTCCATTATCTCTGGGGGCAACTGGCCCCAGTTTGAAAAACAGGTACTGTCGAATCTTGTATCAGACGATAGCTTGAAAAACCTACTTCTGCTTCCTACTTGTGGTACCAAATTTTATCAATATGAAACCAACTGGACCAAACGTTATTCAGAGGACTTTACGCCTGAAGAAAAGGAAAAAATTATCAGTTCACTAAAGCAGGTGATGGTTTCCACTGGCTATAAGGAAGAAAAGGTATGGGGCGAAGTCATCGAGGACAGGGGAAGCCAGATTACCTTCTCCGGATTGGGACAGCAGGCTCCCATAGAAGCAAAGGAAAAATGGGATCCGGATTTCTCAAGGCGAAAGAAGATGAAAGCAGTTCTTGATACCCTTATTCCTGAATTTTCTGTAAGCCTTGGCGGCACCACTTCTATTGATGTCACCAAGCCGGGCATTGACAAAGCCTATGGAATTAGAAAGCTTAGGGATACACTGGGCATTTCTATTCAGGAGATGATTTTTATTGGGGATGCCTTGTTTCCCGGAGGGAACGATCATCCTGCTACAGAAACAGGCGTTGTCACCATACAGGTCCGAGATCCACAGGAATCAAAACGGGTAATTGAAGCGATCATTGCCTGTTTGGAAAACAAAGAACCAATCAACAACAGAAAGGAGAATCAATAATGAGTGACATTCAAATGAAAAGATTGGGCATCATTATGGAGCCAGAACCGGGAAACCCCATGGAGGTGGAAGGGGTATTGAATCCTGCAGCCGCCAGGGGGCCGGATGGAGCGCTTTACCTTTTTCCCCGGCTTGTGGCCAGGGGCAATTATTCCCGCATCGGCATTGCCAGGGTAAAGTTTAACAAAGCGGGTAATCCTGTTGGTGTTGAAAGGCTTGGTATAGCCCTGGAGCCTGAAGCCGATTATGAGAAGCGGCCCGATGGCAGTGGCGGATGCGAAGATGCCCGTATCAGTTATGTAGAGCCTCTTGGACACTACATCATGACCTACACTGCATTCACGCCCAATGGTCCACGTATTGCTATGGCCCGTTCAAATGATCTGTTTCACTGGCAGCGGTTAGGGCTTGCGACCTTTGCGCCCTATCAGGGTATTGAATTTACCAATGTGGATAATAAAGATGCCAGTCTTTTCCCGGTAAGTATTCCCAATCCCACGTTGAATCCTGAACTGGCCATACTTCACAGGCCACTATTTCCAGGTACCCGACCAGAAGAAACCAAGCATCATCCTTCTTCACGTGAGTTGGATCTTGACAGGGAAAGTATCTGGATTTCCTTTTGTCCAATTTCCCCGGACGAAAAACAACCCTTACGTCATGGGCAGTTTACTTCCCACCAACGACTGGCTTCCCCGGTTGCACAATGGGAGAGGCTTAAAATTGGAGGTGGAACTCCTCCTGTGCATTGCAGGCATGGCTGGCTGATCGTTTATCATGGTGTTTGTAAATGGACTGATCCTAAAAATGCGGAACATGATCTATGCTATTCTGCCGGGATGATGGTACTCTCCAAGGAACATCCGCGCGTAATCCGCTATCGTTCAGAGGAGCCGGTACTGTCGCCTTCTTTACCCAAAGAACGTAATGGATTAATTCCTAATGTAGTTTTTCCCACCGGCATTGACCGGCGTGATGATATTGGGTTCCCCGATCGGTTTGATGTATATTATGGAATGGCGGACAGCCGCATTGGTGTTGCACGCCTTGATATGCCAGAGGTACTAAAGCATGGGGGCGTTACCGATCCTCCGGAAGCGAAAGTATAATGTGTATAATATTTATTAACAGAAAATATGAAACCTATTTATATACTTACTGTACAGGTTCATGAAAATTTGACTTAAATATAAATGGATCATGTAATCCTAAAATGAAACAAGATATTACATGATCCATTACCGATAAAAATTATAAAATATGAATATAGCAGAAAAAAGCATCAATACGATCCGCTGCCTTGCCATGGATGCAGTGGAGAAAGCCAATTCGGGGCATCCCGGTACCCCAATGGCACTGGCCCCGGCAGCCTATGTTTTATGGATGGAGCATTTGCGGTATAATCCTGCCAATCCATTATGGTTTAACCGGGACCGTTTCATCCTCTCAAATGGTCATGCCTCCATGCTGCAATATGCTGTTCTTCACCTTACCGGATACGATATTTCAATGGAGGATATTAAAAACTTCAGGCAATGGGGCAGTAACACCCCCGGTCACCCCGAAAGAGGAATGACTCCAGGCATTGAAATCACTACCGGCCCTCTGGGGCAAGGACTTATGAATGCCGTTGGTATGGCGATTGCCGAGGCACATCTGGCAGCCTTGTTTAATACAAGAGACCATACCATTGTTGATCATCATACCTACGTGTTTTGCAGCGACGGTGATTTTATGGAAGGTGCCTCCCATGAAGCAGCTTCCATTGCCGGGCATTTCGGATTGGGCAAACTCATTGTATTGTACGATGATAACCATATCACCATTGAAGGGAACACCTCACTTACCTATTCGGATGATGTGGCCAAACGCTTTGAATCCTATCACTGGCATGTTCAGAACCTGGGGGATAAGGGAAATGATATTCAGGCCATCTCTGAATCTTTTACAAAAGCAAAGGAAGTAACAGACCAGCCTTCTCTTATTATTCTTAGAACTCATATAGGGTATGGGTCGCCCAATAAACAGGATACCCCGGAAGCCCATGGCTCACCACTGGGAGCGGAAGAGATCAAATTGACCAAGAAATTCTATGGCTGGCCTGAGGATAAATCGTTTTGGGTTCCTGATGAAGTAAAGGCTCATATGAATGTGGCCCTTGATAAGGGAAAGAAGCTGGAGGAGGAATGGAATAAAAGGATGGAAGAGTATAAAAATGCGCAGCCTGAGCTGGCCAGACAATTCGAGGATGCACTACGACAGGAATTACCGGCCGACTGGGATAAGGATATCCCGGTATATCAGCCCTCTGACGGGCCAAAAGCAACCAGAGAGATTTCTTCAGGCTTCCTTAATGCGGTTGCTGCCCCATTGCCCTGGCTAATGGGGGGAAGCGCGGATCTTGAACCTTCCACCAAGACACTGATCAAATCATCAGGTTATTTTGAAAAAGGGAATTACGCCAACCGGAACATGGACTATGGGATTAGGGAACACCTGATGTGTGCTGCCAGTTCAGGGATGATGGCACATGGAGGTATTCGTCCATATGCTGCCACCTTCTTCATTTTTACCGACTATGCAAGGCCTGCCATTCGGCTGGCCTGTATCAGTGAATTGCCGGTCATTTACGTAATGACCCATGATTCAATTGGTTTGGGGGAAGACGGTACAACGCATCAACCCATTGAACAACTGGCTTCATTCAGGGCCATGCCAATCATCCATGTCATCCGTCCGGCTGATGCCAATGAAACGGCCTATGCATGGAAAGCAGCCATTCAAAATGTAAAAGGCCCTACGATGCTGGTTTTGACCAGGCAAAAGCTGCCCATTATAGACAGGAGTCGTTATGCATCAGCCGAAGGATTAATGAAAGGGGCTTATATCCTGTCAAAGGAACAAGGAGAAAAACCATCAGTCCTATTGATTGCCACGGGATCGGAAGTTCAGTTAATCCTGGAAGCCCAACAGGAGCTTTTGAAGGAATCTATTGATGCCCGCGTGGTAAGTATGCCCAGTTGGGAACTGTTCAGAATGCAGGATCAGCAATACCGCAATCAGGTATTGCCCCCCGAAATAAAGGCAAGGCTTGCCGTGGAGGCCGCCTCCCCCCAGGGATGGGATGAATGGGTGGGTGACCAGGGGGAGATAATGGGCATCTCAAAATTCGGAACCAGTGCCCCTTATGAAGAAATCTACCAGCATTATGGTCTTACGGTGAACGATATTGTCAATAATGTTAAAACAATGGTAAGCAATGAAAATAATTCTCGCGTCCGATCACGCAGGCTTCCAGTATAAGGGCTTGTTGATAAAGTACCTGAATGCAAAAAAATACGAGGTGCTTGATCTGGGCTCCTTTAACGAGGAACCTTCCGACTATCCCGATCATGCGGCAGATGCAGCTCAGGCACTTCTCGATCACCAAGCTGAAAAAGCCATCATTATTTGTGGAAGCGGGGTAGGAATAAGTGTTGCTGCCAACAAATTCAAGGGGATTCGGGCAGCGGTATGCCATGATACCTATTCAGCACACCAGGGGGTTGAACATGATAATATGAATGTTTTGTGCCTGGGCGAGCGCATTATAGGAATTGAACTGGCCTATGAAATTGTTGATGCTTTTATCAATGCACACTTTCTAACCAAAGAGCGGTATGTGAGAAGACTTGATAAAATATTTGCAATTGAGAATAAAAATATGAAGGAGGAATCAATATGAATAACTTAATTGATCTGTTAAATTATGGGCAAAGCTATTGGCTGGATAATCTTACCCGGGAAAAAATCACCAGCGGGGAGATTGAGAATAGAGTGACCCAGCAAGGTTTAAGAGGGATAACTTCCAATCCAAGTATATTCAACAAAGCCATGGCCGAGGGCGACAGCTATGATCAGCAGATAAACGAACTGGTCAGGCAAGGAAACGGCTCTTCCAGAATTTATGAAATCCTCACGGTTAAAGATGTGCAGGATGCCTGCGATATTTTAAAGCCGGTCTATGAACAGTCGGGTGGGATTGACGGATTTGTTAGCCTGGAGGTTTCGCCATACCTGGCCAGAAATACAAAAGGTACCATAGACGAAGTACATCGGCTTTTTGAGGAAGTGAACAGGTCCAACTGCTATATTAAAATACCGGGCACTAAGGAAGGGATTCCTGCCATTGAGCAGATGCTTTATGAAGGAATTCCCATTAATATCACCCTGTTGTTTTCTGTGGAAAGATATGTTGAAGTAGCCAAAGCATATATCCGTGCGCTTCAGCGCCGGGATGCAGAAGGCAAACCAGTCAATAATGTGGTGTCAGTAGCCAGCTTTTTTCTCAGCCGGATAGATGTGCTGACCGATCAGCTGCTGGGCTATCATATTATTCCTGAAGCAGGGCAGCGAATGGAAAATCATCTTTCGCCAGCTTCTTTGATTGGCAAGACAGGTATTGCCAGTGCGCGCCTTGCCTATCAGCGTTTCATAGAACTGTTCAGCAGTAAAGAATGGAAACTTTTGGAGGGAAAGGGTGCTCATGTTCAGCGGCCGCTCTGGGCCAGTACCGGTAATAAAGACCCTTTGTATGAAGATCTTCGATATGTGGAATCCCTCATAGGGCCCGACACGGTAAACACCCTTCCTGACGAAACCATTGATGCCCTGGCCAGGGATGGTAAACTGAGGGAAAATACCATAGCAGAAGGGCTGGGCGAGGCCCGGCAGTTATTTGGCCAGCTGATGTCTTTTGATATCAATATTGAGTTTGTTACCCAACAACTGGAGAATGAAGGTATTCAAAAATTTAAGGAAGCCTACAACACGCTGATAGGGAACCTGGCAAAGAAAAGAGCAGACATGTTGGGAGCGCAAAATCCAAAGATGCAAATAAGTGCGGGTAGTTTGAAAAAAGAACTGGAAGCTGCTTATGCTTCTCTGGATGAGAAACAGGCAGGCAGGCGTCTTTTTGCCAAAGATCCCTATCTGTGGAAGACTGATCCGGATCAGGTGAAAACAATCATCAATGGGCTGGGTTGGATTACACTGCCCGATAGTTTTATGAATAAAACAAAAGAACTTGATTCATTTGCCAAAGACTTAAAAAATGAAGGATATGAATACGCCGTATTATTAGGCATGGGGGGCAGCAGTTTATGCTCTGAGGTGGCGCGCGAAACCTTCGATACGGCCAGGGGATATCTGCAGCTGATTGTTTTGGATAACACCGACCCTCAAGCCATTCACAAGGTAGAAGAGCAGATTAATATCGAAAAGACCTTGTTTATCGTAGCCAGTAAATCGGGAAAAACATTGGAGACATTGTCTTTCTTCAAGTATTTCTTTGATAGGATGAAAACGATGAATGAATCGGAACCCTGGAAACATTTTGTCGCGATTACCGATGAAGGTACACCGTTGGTAAAAATGGCCGAAGAGTATCAATTCAGAAAAGTATTTATCAACCCATCTGATGTAGGAGGCCGCTATTCTGTACTCACTTATTTCGGACTTCTGCCCATGGCCCTGATGGGAATTGATATCAAAGCTCTTTTGATGAATGCCCGGCAAATGGAAGAAAGCTGTGATCCTTTTATACCGGCTGCCATCAACCCGGCAATTGGGTTGGGCTGCTTGTTGGGTATGGCTCAACGAAGTGGTAGGGACAAGGTTACTTTTGCTGTTTCTTCCTCTATTGAGAATTTCGGATTATGGGTAGAACAATTATTGGCGGAGAGTACCGGAAAAGAAGGGCTGGGAATTGTTCCTGTTCAGGGTGAACCACTGGGAGACCCGCAGGTCTATGGAAATGACCGGGTATTTGTCCATCTCTATCTTACTTCCGATAACAACGCATCTTAC
>DATGYU010000084.1:0-10858 GCA_035297625.1 Prolixibacteraceae bacterium | reverse complement strand
AGCCCCGTACACGTACCGAGTCATCAAGTTAGCAGTATCCTGAGTAGGGCGGGACACGAGGAATCCTGTCTGAATCTGCCGGGACCATCCGGTAAGGCTAAATACTCCTGAGAGACCGATAGTGAACCAGTACCGTGAGGGAAAGGTGAAAAGAACCGCGAACAGCGGAGTGAAATAGTACCTGAAACCGTGCGCCTACAAGCTGTAGGAGCCCCCCTGTGGGGTGACTGCGTGCCTTTTGCATAATGAGCCTACGAGTTAGTCGTCACTGGCAAGGTTAAGTTTTTAAGAGACGGAGCCGAAGCGAAAGCGAGTCTGAAAAGGGCGTAAAGTCAGTGGCGCTAGACGCGAAACCTTGTGATCTACCCATGGTCAGGTTGAAGTCCCGGTAACACGGGATGGAGGACCGAACCAGTTAACGTTGAAAAGTTCTTGGATGAACTGTGGGTAGGGGTGAAAGGCCAATCAAACTGGGAAATAGCTCGTACTCCCCGAAATGCATTTAGGTGCAGCCTTGGTTACGAGTCTTGCAGAGGTAGAGCTACTGATTGGATGCGAGGGCTTCACCGCCTATCAAATCCAGACAAACTCCGAATGCTGCAAGATGCTTACCAGGAGTGAGGGCGCGGGTGCTAAGGTCCACGTCCAAAAGGGAAAGAACCCAGATCATCAGCTAAGGTCCCCAAGTATATACTAAGTTGAACTAACGAGGTCTGATTGCACAGACAGCTAGGATGTTGGCTTGGAAGCAGCCATTCATTTAAAGAGTGCGTAACAGCTCACTAGTCGAGCGATCGGGCATGGATAATAATCGGGCATAAAGTATATCACCGAAGCTATGAATTGACAGTTTTACTGTCACTGGTAGGGGAGCATTCCAAACTGCGTTGAAGCCGGCATCGTAAGGGCCGGTGGAGTGTTTGGAAAAGCAAATGTAGGCATAAGTAACGATAAAGGGGGTGAGAAACCTCCTCGCCGATAGACTAAGGTTTCCTGATCAACGCTAATCGGATCAGGGTTAGTCGGGACCTAAGGAAAAGCCGAAAGGTGTATTCGATGGACAATTGGTTAATATTCCAATACTTTTTAATACTGCGATTGGGGTGACGGAGTGATGAAAGATCCGCGTACTGACGGAATAGTACGTTAAAGGGTGTAGGTGATGAGGGAGGCAGGTAAATCCGCTTCCTGAGCCGAAATCTGACAGTACCGAGAGCCTTCGGGCAATCGGATAGTGATCCTAAAGGCTTCCAAGAAAAACCTCTAAGCTTCAGGTATTGAAAACCCGTACCACAAACCGACACAGGTAGTCAAGGAGAGAATCCTAAGGCGCTCGAGTGATCCATGGCTAAGGAACTAGGCAAAATCGCCCCGTAACTTCGGGAGAAGGGGCGCCCCGCGCAAGCGGGGCCGCAGTGAAGAGGCCCAGGCGACTGTTTATCACAAACACATGGCTATGCTAAATCGAAAGATGATGTATATGGCCTGACACCTGCCCGGTGCTGGAAGGTTAAGAGGGGATGTCAACCGCAAGGCAAAGCATTGAATCGAAGCCCCAGTAAACGGCGGCCGTAACTATAACGGTCCTAAGGTAGCGAAATTCCTTGTCGGGTAAGTTCCGACCTGCACGAATGGTGTAACGATCTGGGCACTGTCTCAGCCATGAGCTCGGTGAAATTGTAGTCTCGGTGAAGATGCCGAGTACCCGCAACGGGACGGAAAGACCCCGTGCACCTTTACTGCAACTTCACATTGATCCTGGGTAAGTGATGTGTAGGATAGGACGGAGGCTTTGAAGCGGTTTCGCCAGGAATCGTGGAGCCATCCTTGAAATACGTCCCTTTGCTTATCTGGGACCTAACCCCGAGTATTCGGGGGACAATGTGTGGTGGGTAGTTTGACTGGGGTGGTCGCCTCCAAAAGAGTAACGGAGGCTTCCAAAGGTTCCCTCAAGACGATTGGTAACCGTCTGTAGAGTGCAATGACACAAGGGAGCTTGACTGTGAGACTGACAAGTCGATCAGGTACGAAAGTAGGGCATAGTGATCCGGTGGTTCCGCATGGAAGGGCCATCGCTCAAAGGATAAAAGGTACGCCGGGGATAACAGGCTGATCGCTCCCAAGAGCTCATATCGACGGAGCGGTTTGGCACCTCGATGTCGGCTCGTCACATCCTGGGGCTGGAGAAGGTCCCAAGGGTTGGGCTGTTCGCCCATTAAAGTGGCACGCGAGCTGGGTTCAGAACGTCGTGAGACAGTTCGGTCCCTATCTGTTGTGGGCGTTGGAAATTTGAGAGGACCTGCTGCTAGTACGAGAGGACCGCGGTGGACATACCCCTGGTGAATCTGTTGTGGCGCCAGCTGCATTGCAGAGTAGCTATGTATGGACGAGATAAGCGCTGAAAGCATCTAAGCGCGAAGCTTACCTCAAGATGAGATTTCCTTTGAGGGTCGTCGTAGACCACGACGTTGATAGGCTACAGGTGTAAAGGCGGTAACGTCATAGCCGAGTAGTACTAATTGCCCGAAGACTTTCGCTTGTAGTTACAGGTAAATTGATGGCTTTATAAGCAATGAAAAATGAGTTTTTTCCTTTCCCGGTATGTTAAAAATATTTAGGTGTTGCCATAAAAACGTAAGCCAACATCAATGAAAGCTTTAGGTGACTATTGCGGCGGGGTTCCACCTCTTACCATTCCGAACAGAGAAGTTAAGACCGCCAGCGCCGATGGTACTGCATTCACTTGTGGGAGAGTAGGTCGTCGCCAATCTTTGAAAACTCCGTGCCTTTTAGGTTACGGAGTTTTTTTTTACCCATAAATCCCATTAAAGGATTCCTTTTATACTTATTTTGATAATTTACTAATTTCAATACCCCATAACTACTAAGCCGGATAAAAGTTTTGATGAAAATCAGGTGTATTTACTTACTTTTTTGCCATTAAAAATTGTCGAATAACCTTACGTAAATTCTTATTGCGGTCAAATAGAGTTATTACTACTTAAATTGACAAAATATTCCGTCTAAAAGTTTATCTTTGAAAAAGTATAATGTTTCATTAGTTTCAAACGGTTATTTTATTGATATTTATATAATCGAATTTGATTATTTGATAAGTGGTAATGTTATTTAAAATAGGATCGTTTAAGGTTAAAAATAAAATTTAAAACAAATTATGGGTAGGTCTCAGGAATCATTCAACAAAAAGGAAGTAAAAAATAAGAAGGATAAGAAGAGAAAAGATAAAGAACAAAAGCGATTAGATAGAAAGGATAGTGATAAGTCTAAGAATTTTGAAGACATGATCGCTTATGTAGATGAAAATGGAATGATTTCATCGACACCACCAGATCCTGATAGAAAAAGAACAGATATCAACTTTGAAGATATTGCCATTAGCATACCTAAAAAGGAAGATGTAATACTGGATCCTATTAGAAAAGGAACTGTTACTTTTTTTAATGATTCAAAAGGATATGGGTTTATCAAAGATTCAGAAACCCAGGAAAGTGTATTTGTTCATATTAACAACCTGCTTGAACCCATTAAAGAGGGTAACCTTGTCAATTTTGAAGTTGAAATGGGACAAAAAGGACCGAATGCTGTCAGGGTTAAATTATTTAAGCCATAATCCCCGTCAAAGAGAAGAAGTAAAAATACCATTTTCTTATTATTTATGGCAAGGTAATGAAAATCAATTTATTCATTACCTTGTTGTATACCTTCCTATAAATGATTAATTTCTTTCCCATTATTTTCAATAAATATCCCCATTTGGATCACCTTCTGGCAAATTCAATTATTTTTGCTCCAAGTATATAAGCTTTTCCAGATGCGGTTAGAAGCTTTAAAATATATACAGCAAATAATTTATTCCTTAATAATACTGAAATGAAATTAAAAGCATTGGCCATCGTCATCTTATTTCTGTCTGTCAACCTGGTTTTTGGGCAGGAGAATTACAAAGTAATATCTAAGGTTGATTCTACCAAGATATATTTGGGAGGCTCTAGATATGAGGTGAAAACTTTCACCCAGGATTTCAAAGCCAAAAAGCCTAAAAATGTGATAATAATGATTGGTGATGGCATGGGAGTGGCCCAGGTCTTTGCGGGCTTAACTGCCAATGGAGGGCATTTGTTTCTTGACAATTTCAAATGTGTTGGGTTTTCTAAAACTCAATCAGCCGATAATTATATAACTGATTCCGCTGCTGGTGGAACTGCTCTTTCTACCGGACAGAAAACATACAATGGTGCTATTGGGGTAAATACAGATACTGTAGCCATAAAAACTATCCTTGAAATGGCAGAAGAGAAGAATATGGGTACCGGGCTGATTTCTACTTCAGCC
Source organism: Prolixibacteraceae bacterium (assembly GCA_035297625.1). Classification (GTDB taxonomy): domain Bacteria; phylum Bacteroidota; class Bacteroidia; order Bacteroidales; family Prolixibacteraceae; genus Aquipluma. The sequence goes on along the minus strand of DATGYU010000084.1, from coordinate 6,505 downwards.
ATTACACATGCTACTCCTGCATCATTTATTGCCCATCAGGGGAGTCGGGGTAGCTATGAAGATATAGCAGCAGATTTTCTAAAATCCAATATTGATGTTTTTATTGGCGGCGGATACAAGCATTTTGCGCAGCGAGCTGATAAACGTGATCTGACCAAAGAGCTTGAGAAAAAAGGCTACCAGGTACTAAGAAACATGGATGACATTGCTAAAGTAAAATCAGGCAAGCTTGCCGGGTTAACAGCTGACGAACACAATGAAGTATATCCCAAACGTAAAATGGATTTACCTGTTGCAACTCAAACCGCGATCAAGATCCTGGATCAGAATACAAATGGTTTTTTCATGATGGTCGAAGGATCTCAAATAGATTGGGGAGGTCATGCCAACAATACCATTTATATCGTTAATGAAATGCTTGACTTTGACCGTGCCATTGGAAAAGCACTAGAATTTGCCTCTAAAGACGGGGAAACTTTAATAATTGTAACTGCTGACCATGAAACAGGCGGAATGGCCCTCACAGGTGGAGATATGGCTGCTGGAAAAGTGCGCGCAGCTTACACTTCCGGAGATCACACCGCTGTTATGGTTCCTGTTTTTGCATATGGCCCCGGTGCAGAAAACTTCACCGGTATCATGGAAAATACGGATATCGCCAAAAAGATGATGAAACTGTTGGGCTTCTAAATTTTTAAACAGATAAAAGTAGCAACAGTAACCTGTAACTTTATTGCTGGCAGTTTCTGTTGGTTCTAAAACATTGGATGTCTATCTGTATAATGGGTTATTAATAATACCTTTATAGTAAGGATTATATTGAACTAATTTAAAACAATAGTTCATTTTTATTTGTGGCTTATATTAAATATTTGTATGGCTATATAATTGAAAAACAATTAATTTTCGAGGAAAAGCTCTTATGAATTATTAAACATTAGAACCCGTAAAAAATGAAAAAGCTTGTTGTCCTGGTTGATCAATTTCTTTTAATTGTAATCCTTATAATTTTATCTGTAACAGCTATTAATGCAAAAAATGTTGCAAAAGAGAAGCCCTATAATAATAACATCCAGCACATCCCCGGAAAAGTTCAATGCGAATTGTATGACCAGGGAGGCGAAGGAGTAGCCTACCATGATACCGATGCCGTTAATAATGGCAGCGGCAAACTCAACCCGCCCAATGGTACTTTTCTTAATGAATTCCGGATGAAGGAAGGAGTAGATATTTCCTACACCAAAACCGGGGACATCGACAACAATCCATACAATGTGGTGGAACCTATCATGGGAGAACTTTATGCAGGATGGACCGAACCGGGTGAATGGATCAATTACACGGTGAAAGTAATGAAATCAGGGACCTACGAAGTTGACCTGATGTATACCGCCAGTGGAGATGGGGGAATATCCCTGGATCTGGATGGGGAAAAGCTTACCGACGAATTAGTAGTTCCCTCTACACGAAATGACAAGGAACCTGTTGCCTGGCGTCAGTGGCATCACTGGAACCGAAAGAACGCGATTGCCACTGTAAAACTTACCAAAGGAATTCATGTACTGACCCTAAGAACGGTCACCCACGGAAACATGAATTACGATTTTCTAGAATTCAGACTAACAAAATAAAACCAGCAGATATGAAAAAGAATTTTTTAACCCTTATTGCCAGGCTTTATAAGCTAATGAAAGACCCATTGGTAGCCAGGATTTCAATTATTGTGGTAGGCATTACCTCTACCATATGGTTTCTGGTTCGGGTAATTCCAAAACCTTCTCGGGCAACCTATCCCTGTATGCGTGCAGCTGCTCCTTTAATGTCAGGATTTATTATCTGGATAATGGCCCTGATGGGAACTTCTCTTGCATTTACAAAAGCCCGTGAATTCTGGAGAAAGTCAAAATACGCCACTGCTATTTTGTTTTTATTGGTAAGCATCGGTGCCGCTATGGTAATGACATCAAGGTCAAACGTTGAAGCCAACACCTCAACGGATGCTCTTAAAATTTGGTACAAGGCCAATGAACCAATGGGTGTTGCCCGTGGTATCTATCCCGGAAGAGTGTACTGGTCTCACAATCCAAATATTGCTTCCTGGGACGGTAAAACCGGCTTCTGGTGGGAAGATCAGTATAATAACCAGAAAGAGGTGGATAAATTGCTCTCCCAAACATTAACAGGCTTAACCAACGAAAAAAATGAAACCAAGGCGTGGGATGCTTTATTTACTTATTTCAACAAGGTAAAGCATAACAATGCAAAAGGATACAAACAAGGTGAAAAGGTGGCTATTAAAATCAATAACAATAACACAAATGCCCATAAAAGCAGCAATGAAATCAATGCCAACCCGCAATTGATTCTCTCCTTGTTAAAGAGCCTTGTCAATGAAGCTAAAATTGCACAGGAAAACATTACGGTAGCTGACCCAAGTCGTTTTATTACCGATAATATATATGAGAAATGCCATGCCATCTTTCCCAATGTTCATTATATAGATCATGATGGAATGGATGGACGTGAAAAAGCTGAATTTGTTGCCAATGCCATTCCTTATTCGGCTGACAACGGCAAAGTGGCAAAAGGATTGGCCAAATGCATGATTGATGCCGACTACGTAATTAGCATGGCTCTGCTAAAAGGACACGTTAGCCAGGGTGTTACACTAAGCGCAAAGAATTACTTTGGATGTACCAGCATTGAAAATGACTGGCGTAAGAATGCCCATTCCAGTGGATTTAGTCAAAATAAGGATGGTTCATTTAAATACCTGGTATTTACTGACTATTTAGGACACAAAGACTTGGGTGAAAAGACCATGCTGTTTTTAATCGATGGCATCTATGGCAATAAATTCGTGGATCAGGTTCCTGCCTATAAATGGAAACTGGCTCCTTTTAACGGGCAATGGCCCAATAGTCTTTTTGCTTCCCAGGATGGGGTAGCAGTTGATGCGGTGGCTTTGGATTTCATCATCAACGAATGGCCGGATGCCCCGGATATGATGTACAGCGATTATTACCTGATGGAATCCGCTATGGCCAATAACCCTCCCTCAAAAACCAAATATGATCCCGAACAGGATGGTACTACCTTGCCAAGTCTGGGTGTATTTGAACACTGGAACAATGCACAGGATAAAAAATATACCAGGAATCTTAAAACAGGTAATGGAATTGAGTTGATTTATAAAAAGATCAATTAGTATCTTCCAATAAAACTGGAAAATATTTTATCTCACCAAAAAGGACTGATACAATCTGTGAAGATGGTATCAGTCCTTTTTTATTTCAAGCTGGACTAAAGTCCAAGTTTCTGAGAACAGCCACTACTCCTCTATTGTAATCGAACTCTTTTGCTTTATTTGATACTCATTAGATACTTTTCTGATACCTTTCTGTAACCTCAGGTTACAGAAAGGTATCAGAAAAGTATCAGAAAGGTATCAGAAGCAAAATACGTATAGTGGTTAAATGGAAGAGCAACATCCTCCATTTAGCATCCAGTAATTGAATGGATGCTCATACACTTTTATCAGAAAATCGACTGGATTAAAAGGTTTTCAAAAAAGCGTACATCTTACACTTCATTTACAGTTCCCTGTTCTCTTTAACATGATTTCAGAATAGGAAGGTTCTTATTTTTTAGTGATTTTCAGAGTTTTTGCATTCATTTTAAAAAGGTAGAGCCCGGGAGGATATGCCGATAAATCTATTGTTTCATTTTGTCCTGACAAAAGGAGTGCTCCCATTAAATTATAAATCTGCCACTTACCCTTTAAATTACCAGCGATTATAAATTTTCCATCAGAAGGATTGGGATATACATTTAGCCCCAAATCATCCTTAGAAACTGTTTCGGCATGGCTTGGAATACAGGCCGTTTTTCCAGTATTTCCTCCTACACATTCTTGGCAGGCATCCAGGTAAGCAAGACCGTTAATTGCTCCCGTACAGTCTCTTTTGGGGCCTGCATTTTGGGCCATGTAGCCCATCAGCCAGGCCAATTCCGAATTCCAGTAAATACCCGGTTCCAAAGTAGGGGCGGATTGGATGTTTAAAAAACGTTTCCAGGGATATTTAATGATCGGAATGGTGGCTTCATCATATGCCATGATATTGCCGCACAGGTAACCAGGCGGGGCGTTGAAATTATCATCCCAGAAAAAGCTGTAAATGTCGACTCCATGAATGGTATCCCCATATCCGGTAACAAAAATGGAGTTAACAGGGTTTCGTCCAAGGATCCAATCCACTGAATTGGAAATGGCATTTTTGTATTTTACCTGCTTGGTCCACTGGTAAACCTGATCATAGATGTAGGCATGGGTGGCAATCAAACCGGATGAGCCCCAGAATAAATGGTTGGGTGCTGCCAGGGGAATCTCGTAGGCGGTAAATCCTATGCGCTGCATGGTCCAGTTGGCCTGGGTGATAAAGGCAGCTTTAAGCTTTGAAATAACAGTTTGGTTTGCAGTTGGTTGAGGCGATTGGATATAGTCCATATAACCAAGGTTTAATTCCGATTGCTCCAGGCCTGAAATTATTCCACCCCAAGCTTGGTTGTCATAGTAATCATACAGAGGGTCTTTAAAGCGGGAAGTAAACCAGGTATTGTAGGTGGCATTTCCTGTTGCGTTAAAAAGAGAGATTGCCGCTATGGCCCGCATTGCCTGGTCATGCGCGTCATCTTTTGCATAACCATACACCTTTCCGGTGGAGGGCTCAATGGGACTCACATTCTTTGGATGGTTCATAAGCCATTCCCATGATTTTTGAGACTTAAACAACAGGGTGTCGGCATAAGCGGCATAGAAGGGATGTTTTTTATACAACGGATAGGCCTTTGCAAACAAGGCCGATAATACAGCTGCGGAAGAAGATGTAACATCACTGAGCGTTGGAGTCTTCCGGTTATTTTGAGTCACGAAGAAATGGGTAGACCCATCACGGTTCCATAATTTCTCATACCACATCAACTCATATTTTATCAGTTCATACATATCATTGGCTCCTGAATCGGATTCAGGGATGTTCAAGGATTGTTTCTGAACCTTATCTTCGAATTGTCTTAATGTTTCCAGGAGCCACCATACCGCCTCGTAAGGGGCATGGGCATCCAGGTGGGTGTCGCCGGCATCAAACCAGCCTCCTTTAACATCCCTGGTTCCGGGTTTATAGTCATAGGTGGCGGCCACTCCGCTCTCGTAAAGCGATGGCCTTACATGCTTTTCAGCAAATGGCTCCTGAATGGCTTCTCCTGAGCGTGAATAATAAAAAAAGCGAAGTGCATCCCTGAAAACCTGATTATAGGCGGTATCCGAAATTTCGAAAGGCTGGGACACCTGATTGAGTTCATCAACCACCATACGATATTGCCCAGGTGTTTTGAAAGTGGTAAAATTGGCATGATATACCTCATCTCCATCCTGGCCCCAATTCGCTTCGTCGGTGACAGTCTGGCGGATTAAGGACCCGGAATACACAACAGAATCCTTGGCAATGCCAATGATTGTAAATTTGGTGGGTACAATCGTAGAACTGCCTTTTTCATAACTTACTATACCAATTTTTTGTTGTTCGGGCAGATAGCCTATCTGGTTAATTTTAATGGCATCCTGGTAGGGATTATTGGCCGATGGAACGATCTCCATTTTTTCAACATACATTTTGTTGGTATCGGCATAGGTGCCCACCCCAACAAACCTGAGAATGGGTACCCGGCTTAGGTTGATCTTCGGGTTGTTCTTCTGAAAATCACTTACCGGGATATACACATCCGCCCAATCCAGCGAAGGCTGAATATATTTACTCAGCAATACACCTGCATATTGTTCGGGGAAACCTGCTGCAATGTTGTTTTCCTGAGTATATACCTGAATTTCAAGATCTGCACCTGTGGCAACAGCTTCCCATTTTAAGCGCAGGTGGAGCAGGGCCTTGTTTCCCATTCTAAGATAGTCGACCGGCATGCCCCATCCGATGCGAAACAATACGTTCCAGTATCCCGAGGGTTTGGTGGATTCAAAAACTAGCGAACCTTTTCCCTGGGTTAGGTCTACCGGCAAATCACCATTGCTGTTTACAAAAAGGGCACCCCCTCCCAGGTAGACATCCGATTTAAAACTATTCCAGGTTTTAGGGGCCGTATAAGAACTAAAATAGGGTATATTTCTTCCCTCCTGGGTGATCTGGGCAACCGCACCGGGAAAAGGCAAAAGGTAAAGAATTACACTGGCAATTATTAATTTGAAATACATTCTATCTTGAAATTATTGATTCAATTTATAGTTTAAATAATTCTGTAATTCCTTATATTCCGACCATACCCGCTGGTTCAAAGAACTCAATACTCCCAGTTCGCCCCGTGAGTTTATGCGTTCGATATAAGTATCGAACATTTTTTGTAAGGGGGCCGCTTCCAGTTGTTTCAGGGCAAGTCTGAAATCCTCTTCAGCATAGACTGTGCCGGATTCCGTTTCTGTTTTTTTCATCTGGTAAGC
>DATGYU010000083.1:0-4132 GCA_035297625.1 Prolixibacteraceae bacterium | reverse complement strand
TTTTCTCCATTGTCGGTTGATCGGGAAACGCCAACCTCCGTTCCGGCAAAAATATGCCCGGCTGGATTGACGGCAAGAGCATAAACCCTGGGATTCGACAGACCCGTGTTGATTGGTGTCCAATTCTGCCCGTTATCGGTGGAACGGAAGACACCGCCCTTATCAAACCCGGCAAAAAGGTCCCCGTTAGAATGAATGGTAAGGGACCGAAAATAAAGATCCGTCAACCCTTTATTGACCGGCGTCCAATTCTGCCCGTTATCGGTAGAACGGTAAATGCCGTAAAAAGAGACCCCGGCAAAAATATGTCCGCTGGAATTGATGGCAAGCGACTGAACAGAAGTAAGCCCGCTTTTACTCAATTGCGTCCAGCTATTGCCATTATCGGTCGAACGGAAGATCCCGTTATACTCGGTCCCGGCAAAGATGTCCCCACTGGAATTGACCGCAAGAGAACCAACATAGTTATTGATCAGGCCAACCCGGGTCCAATTCTCCCCGTTATCGGTGGAACGGTATACACCGCCTCCTCCGGGTGAAGTCAGCCAGTATGCACCGGCAAAAATATGCCCGCTGGAATTGAAGGCAAAGGAAACAATCCACTCATTTGTCAAACCCATCAGCGACCAATTCTCTCCGTTATCGGTTGAACGGTAAACGCCATCGATCGTGCCGGCAAAAAGATCCCCATTATTTCTGATGGCAAGCGACCTGATACCCGTACCTTTCAGGCCGGTCAATACCCAGTTCTTACCATGATCGGTTGAACGGTAAAGCCCAGCATCTGCCGGGGCAAAAATATGTCCGCTGGAGTTTATAACAAGGTTCCGGATATCTCCGGTATGAGGTCCATTGGATTGCTGCCAAAAATCCTGAGCATTTGCCAAAGAAGGCAACAAAATTGCCATCAATAATAAAACGATCAACTTTTTCATTTTTGCCTCCAGTCATTTTTTACATGTTGAAAGGCTTAATTTTCGCTTTATCTAACCAATAATCTGCTGCTATTGTCGGCTTTAATTGTAAGTGTAAATTTAAGCATTTTATACGAATTTCAGGAACTAAAAATGGAAAAATAAACCGGGGTTCACTAAAAATTAAAGCACAATTGAATATGATCATTATTAGCCATATCATTCACATATTCAGCTATTTAGAAGAAGGTTCTAATCGAAGTATTACCAAAAGAGACATACGAATATGCTTAGCAAATTAGAGTGTTGTGATTAAGTCTGAGATCTTGTTCAACAATAGAAATAAAAGGATCAATTTGAAATGACGGTGGATAAAAATGAGATTAACTTCTGCCTTACCCCCTTTCCGATGCTTTTGACAGCTGAGTCCGGATTTGCTGGCTGAGCCGGTGGAATTTACCGCTTTAGTGGCTTTAAAGAAATAAAATGGTTTACCCGGCAGTTAAGAGTCCACCGCCTTTTGCACTTGATCCCATTAATCCCTTCGAGCCGGGGACTGCTCTAAGAGAGGCTGAGCAATTGCCTTATAAACAAAAAAGGCCAGACTTGTGATCTGACCTTTTTGGCTCTCCAGGTAGGACTTGAACCTACGACCTACGGATTAACAGTCCGCCGCTCTAACCGACTGAGCTACTAGAGAATTTATTTGATTTTGTTTGCTTTCTTGATAAGGGCGTTCCCTTTAAAAGCGATGCAAAAATAGTAGCTTTTCCGAAAAGAAAAAATATTTTTGCAAAAAATATTTTTCATGAATTCAATTATTGCTGCTCCCAACAAACAAAAATCCATCCTTGGGATTGGAAATGCCCTTGTCGATGTTTTGATCAATATCCCGGATGATGCTGTCTTACAAAAATTTGGATTACCCAAAGGAAGCATGACCCTGGTGGATGCCGTCCTTTCGGCAGAAATAAAAAAAGAGACAAAAAATAATGATCGTATCATCCAAACCGGCGGGTCGGCTGCCAACACGGTTCATGGGATCGCCAAACTGGGCGGGTCATGCGGTTATATTGGCAAGATCTCTGATGATGAGATGGGCCGCTTTTTTGTAAGCGATTTCAAGGCCAACAATATTGATACTCACTTCTTTTATAGCGCAACCGGTACTGGCCATGCAACGGGCCTGATCAGCAAGGATTCGGAAAGAACCTTTGGCACTTACCTGGGGGCTGCCCTTGAACTGGTACCTGAAGAAATGACCCCGCAAATCTTCAGCCAATACGGGATCTTGCACATTGAAGGTTACCTGGTGCAAAACCATGCCCTGATTGAGGCGGCCATGAAGACGGCCAAAGAAAACGGGCTTTTGGTATCCATCGACATGGCAAGCTTTAATATTGTGGAACAAAACCTGGAATTCCTGCATACACTGGTCCGGGATTACGTGGATATTGTTTTTGCCAACGAGGAGGAAGCCTTGGCATTTACAGGACAGAATCCGCTGGATGCCCTGGAAAGCATAGCCCAAATGTGCAATATCGCTGTTGTCAAACTGGGAGCGCAGGGCTCAGTGATCAAAACCGGTGAGCGAGTGATCCGCATTGATGCCATCCCGGCCAACAGTATCGATACCACCGGGGCAGGCGATATTTATGCCTCCGGGTTTTTATATGCCCTTACTCAAAACCTTGATCTGGAAGTGGCCGGAAAGATTGGCTCTTTGCTGGCAGCCAACGTGGTGGAAGTAATGGGTGCCAAAATACCGGAGAGAACCTGGGAGCGATTATTGCCACAGATTGAATTGCTCAAGAAGGTTGAGAACACGGATAAGATTTTAAAATAAAAAATAGGAACGCGGATTGAGCGGATCCCGATAAATATCGGGACAGATTTTAAAAAATATTCCTGTATTCTTTTTTATCCGTGTTAATCCGCTTAATCTGCTAGATCTGTGTTCCTATTCTTTACAAATCTTAATTTTTTAGATACATACCCTGTTTTTAAGGGGAGCAGGTAGGTGATAAGGGATAAAAACCTATTTTTGTAGCCTTTGAAATCAACATATTACAAGTAAACGATCAGCAAATACACATAGCATGAAACGATTGAAAATTAAAGAAATACTCAGTGGGGAACTCATCGGTTCGCAGGTACTGGTAAAAGGTTGGGTAAGAACCAAAAGAGGCAGTAAAAATGTAAATTTCATCGCTTTAAATGATGGTTCCACCATTCATAATTTGCAGGTTGTTGCTGATGTGGAAAAGTTTGGTGAGGAGTTTTTGAAGGATGTCAATACAAGTACTTCTCTGGCCGTTACAGGCGATTTGGTGGCCTCGCAGGGTTCTGGCCAGGCGGTGGAATTAAATGCCACAGAGATCATTATTTACGGTAAATCCGACCCGGATAAATATCCTATTCAACCCAAAAAACACAGCCTTGAGTTTTTACGCGAGAATGCCCACCTGCGCTTTCGCACGGCTACTTTCAGTGCTGTTTTCCGTATTCGTCATGCCATGGCCTTTGCCATTCACAACTATTTCAACAACAAAGGCTTTGTTTACCTGCATACCCCCATCATTACCGGATCGGATGCGGAAGGGGCAGGACAAATGTTCAGGGTCACTACCCTGGATGCCAAAAATCCCCCGCTGTTGGAAGACGGGAAGGTGGATTACTCCCAGGACTTTTTTGCCAAGTCAACCAACCTGACCGTATCGGGTCAGCTGGAAGGGGAGCTGGGTGCTACCGCACTGAGCGATATCTATACTTTTGGTCCTACCTTCAGGGCCGAGAATTCCAATACCGCGCGCCACCTGGCCGAGTTCTGGATGATAGAGCCGGAAATGGCCTTCTACGAGCTGGCAGACAACATGGACCTGGCCGAAGACTTTTTGAAATACCTGATTAAATATGCCCTTGATAACTGCATGGACGATCTGGAATTCCTTAGCAAGCGCCTTCAGGAAGAAGAAAAGAACAAGCCTATGGAAGAACGTTCCATGGAGCTGATCCAGAAGCTGAGGTTTGTCCAGGAGAACGACTTTGTACGTCTTCCCTATACCGAAGCCATTGAGGTGCTTGTCAATTCGGCGCCTTATAAAAAAGGAAAGTTCCAGTTTAAGGTAGAGTGGGGAACAGACCTGCAAAGTGAACATGAGCGCTATTTGGTGGAGAAACATTTCAAGAAACCGGTGATCCTGATCAATTATCCAAAG
>DATGYU010000082.1:0-7216 GCA_035297625.1 Prolixibacteraceae bacterium | reverse complement strand
TAGTCTATGGTTTTCAAGAAGTACTGTTCCAAACAATTGATTCTGCGTCTTTGCATGCTCATTGCATTGCTGGGCTCGGCTGCTTTGTTTGATATGTACCATGCAACCAACCAAAGATCAATGGGTGCACACACCAAATCTCCAGTACAGAATCAGGCTGATGGTTTAAAAATGTATGTTTGCAATCAGGTTAACACCTATAATCTAAAGACTCCTTCAAACGAATTCTCCATTCGTTACAAATTAGCATATACGCAGGACAAATTTCTATTGAAACATTATAATCAAAGAACCTTTCAAATGATGAAAGCCGAAACTTTGCATTCATCATTTCCGGTATTGTGTTCTTTTCATTCCTTGCCATTTAACAGGGTGATTTATTTCAGCCCTGACGATATTCCACCGCTTTCATGATTTACGGATCTTAATTGGATTCGGCAAACTCGGTATAAAGCATGCCTGGGAATAATTGAAAAATTTCATTATTACATTTGGGCACAAGCAAAAACATTAATTTCCTATTAATATTACTATTTAAATTTATAACAAATGCAAAACAAAGGTGCAATCAGAATTTTTGCAATTCTTCTTGCTTTGATATGCGTCTATCAGCTCATGTTTACCTTTAAGGCAAGCCAGGTTGAAAACGCGGCAAAGAAATTTGCAAAAGGGGACAAACACAAAGAGGAGGCATATCTTGACTCTATGTCAAGCGAGGTAGTCTATAATTTATTAGGCCTTCGTAAATACACTTTCAAGGAAGTAAAAGCGCTGGAACTGGGTCTTGGACTCGACTTACAGGGGGGTATGAACGTTACACTGGAAGTTTCGGTAGTTGACCTTATTAAATCCTTGTCTAATTACAGTAAAGATTCCACATTTAATGCCGCGCTCAGACTGGCAAAGGAGAAACAGTTAAATAGCCAGGAAGATTTCGTGACCTTGTTTGGAAAGTCATTTGAAGAGATCGCTCCAAATGGTAAACTAGCTTCTATCTTTAATACCATGCAGTTGAAAGATCAGGTGAAATTCAATTCAACCAATGCGGAAGTATTAAATGTGTTGCGCAAGGAAACAAAGGTGGCTATTGACAATTCATTCAACATCATTCGAAACAGGATTGACCGTTTTGGGGTTGCTCAGCCAAACATCCAGCCATTGCAAACTGCCGGACGTATATTGGTAGAACTACCTGGTATTGACGATCCTAAACGTGTGCGTAAACTGTTGCAGGGAACAGCCAATCTTGAATTCTGGGAAACATATGACAACCAGGAGGTTTATCCTTACCTGGTACAGGCCAATCAAAAATTAACAGAAATACAGGCTACTAAAACAGCTGCTCCTGCTACCATAGCTGATACCACTTCAAAGGCTGCTGCAGCCGCTAAGAATTCACTGTTGAATGAATTGGAAAACAAATCAACACCAGATTCTGCCTCTGTTGGTAAAACAAGTGATATGGCCAAACAGAATCCATTGTTTATGGTGTTAAGACCCTATGCCAATCAGCAAGGACAGTTAGGCCGCGGCCCTGTGGTAGGAACTGCTATTTTCACAGATACTGCCAAAGTAATGGCCTATTTAAAAATGGAACAGGTAAGGGCAGTACTGCCACGCAACCTTGATTTCAAATGGACTGCTAAAGCTATTGATAAGGATGAAAAATATTTCAACCTGATTGCTATTAAGGTTACCAGCAGGGATGGGCGTGCTCCTTTGGAAGGAGATGTGATTACCGATGCCCGTCAGGATTATGCTGACATGGGTAGCCGTCCGGAAGTATCCATGACCATGAACAGCACCGGGGCCAAAGTATGGGCTCGTTTGACAAAAGATAATGTAGGCAAATCCATTGCTATTGTTTTGGATAATTATGTACGTTCCTATCCTAATGTGAATGGCGAAATCTCCGGTGGAAGATCTTCTATTACAGGTTTGGAAAGTATCGAAGAAGCAACCGACCTTGCCAACATTCTGAAATCCGGAAAGATGCCTGCACCGGCAGTAATCATGTCTGAAGAAGTAGTAGGTCCATCTCTTGGACAGGAAGCCATCCAGAGCGGTCTGTGGTCATTTGCAATTGCCTTTTTGCTGGTATTGGCCTATATGTTATTTTTCTATAGCAGAAAAGCAGGTATGGCCGCCAACATTGCTCTTATTGTTAACGTATTTTTCCTGATTGGGGTACTTGCATCCCTGGGAGCCGTGCTTACCTTACCGGGTATTGCGGGTATCGTTTTAACAATGGGTATGGCCGTAGATGCCAACGTACTGATCTATGAACGTATTGAGGAAGAAATTTTGGCCGGCAAATCCGTTAGACTTGCTGTAACAGATGGATACAATGCCGCTTATTCTGCCATCATCGATGGTCAGGTAACCACTTTATTAACCGGTATTGTACTTTACCTGTTTGGTTCAGGTCCTATCAGAGGTTTTGCTACTACCCTTATCATCGGTATTTTGACCTCTTTGTTTACTTCAATTTTTATCTCCCGATTAATCTTTGAAAGACAACTGAGTAAAAACAAGAACATCACTTTCACTACCGATTTCACCAGAAACTGGCTGCGTAAGGTAAATATTCCGTTCCTTGAAAAACGTAAAATCTTCTATACTATTTCAGGTATCTTCCTGGTAGTTTCAATCATTTCAATTTCTGTCCGTGGTTTTGACCAGGGTATTGACTTCAAGGGAGGCCGTACTTATGTGGTTCGTTTTGACCATGATGTGAAAGTAGCCGATGTACAGAGTGCATTAACAGGTGTATTTAATTCAGCTCCTGAAGTAAAAACATTCGGCAACGCTAACCAAGTACGTATTACTACCGGATACAAGATTGAAGAATTAAGTGAAAACATTGACAATGAGGTAGAAAACTTGCTATACGAAGGGCTTAAAAAGGCTAACTTTGTAGGTGATGTTTCAGCTGAAACATTTAATAAAGTAAATCTGCTGAGTTCCCAGAAAGTAGGACCTACGGTTTCCGATAGCCTAAGAAAAGATGCTATTTTAGCCGTATTCTTCTCTTTGGTACTTATCTTCCTGTACATTGTAATGAGGTTTGCCAACTGGCAATATGGTGTTGGAGGTATTGTTTCTCTGGCCCATGATGCGATAATGGTAATGGGTGCATTCTCTTTGTTCTATGGAATTCTTCCATTCTCACTGGAAATAGACCAGGCATTTATTGCTGCCGTGCTTACTGTAATAGGATATTCAATTAACGACACGGTAATCATCTATGACCGTATTCGTGAATACTTACACTTATATCCGAAACGTACCCTGGCTGATACAATGGACCATGCCATGAACTCTACGCTGCGCCGTACCTTTAGTACTTCTTTGACAGTAATTATAGTATTACTTGCTATCTTTATCTTTGGAGGAACCTCCATTAAAGGATTTACCTTTGCACTGCTGGTAGGTATTGGATTTGGTACTTATTCATCTGTATTTGTGGCCGCTCCTATTGTATACGATACAATCAGAAAAGTAAAGAAAGTAGACAGACTGTAAGCTTTCTGCTGCATAAAATCCTAAAGCAGGGATTTCATTGGTAAACTACCGGTGAAATTCCTGCTTTATTTTTTAAAGGATCTATCGTAAAATCTGTAGAGAGGTGGGAGCCTTCAAAGTATAAAGTTCCAGATTTTAAAAACTGATGGATTGGAGGATTGAAAGACTGAAGGATTGGACCTGCCAATGATCAATGATCATTGCCCCTTGTCCTTGCTTTTCTAACAACCTTCTGCATTGATCCTTTTTATAGTATTTAATATCATTCTTTCTCATCTTCAATTATTCTTATCAACAAGTTTGTATATTTGCCATGATTTAAAATTTGGCTACCAGTAAAAAGAAAATATATGGGTGGAGGAGAAATTGTACTAATCATTTTTGTGTTTTTGTTATTCTTTGGATCCAAAGCTATTCCTGATGTTGCAAGAACATTGGGCAAGGCCATGCGTGAATTCCAGAAAGCAACCAATGAAATAAAGCGGGAAATCAATGAAAGCAGCGGGGGTTTTGGAGATGATATCCGTGACATACAGTCAACCATACAATCAGCTAGAACGGATATACAGGAAGGTATTAAAAAACATACTGCCGACATTTCCAGTGATATCCAGGAGATAAAAAATGAAGTAAAAACAGGAACTGATAGTATTGTTAGCGACATTAAGACAGGTACCGATAATTTGACCAGTACACTGGAAACGGATGTAAAGACAGCTGCAGAGACCACTTCCAGCACTCCGGTAGAAACAGCACAAACTTCATCGGATACCCAGTCAAAAGAAAACAAAGACCTGGATTATTCAATATAAACATTTTCTCTTTTGATAAAGGTTGAAAAAATAACTAAATCCTTTGGCGAACTTCAGGTACTGAAGGGTATTGATTTGGAGGTGCCCAAAGGCAAACTTTATTCAATTGTAGGACCCAGTGGCGCAGGAAAGACTACTTTGCTCCAGATAATAGGCACTTTAAGCCGTCCGGATGAGGGAAACATTTTTATCAATCAGCAGAATATCTCAGGATTGAACGACCGGCAGCTGGCCGACTTTAGAAATCGCCAGATAGGCTTTGTTTTCCAGTTTCATTACTTATTGCCAGAATTTACAGCACTGGAAAATGTATGCATTCCGGCTTTTATTGCCAAAGTAGGTAAAAGGGAAGCAGAAGATAAAGCAAGAGAATATCTTGATTTCCTGGGCCTGTCACATCGATTAAACCACAAGCCCAATGAACTGTCGGGCGGTGAGCGTCAAAGGGTAGCTGTAGCCCGTGCCCTTATCAACAACCCATCGGTCATATTGGCCGATGAACCTTCAGGCAACCTTGATACCCGAAACCGTGAAGACCTTCATCAATTGTTTTTTACCCTGCGCGACCGTTTTAAACAAACATTGGTAATCGTCACCCACGACGAGAGTTTTGCAGCCCAAAGCGATGCGATCATCAGAATGAAGGATGGGCTGATTGAAAAGTAGCCGGTGATCAGTGTTCAGTTTTCAGGAGATGGGAGCCTGGAAAGGGGAATTATTTACAATAAGCCAATTTACGATTTACCTGGCGCTCACTTTACCTTTAACCTCAAACCATTTAGCCTCTTAAAATAGCGTTGCTTAAGACTTTATTGTTCTTAATGCCTTTAAAGTCGCTGCATATCGCTAACCCTGCGAGAATCATAACTTGAAATTTGGAATTTGAAACATGAAACTCATATGCCATCTGATCCTATAAAATCTTTTTTAGAAGAGAAGTACCTTGTCTACAACCGACCGGCCTTTATTGAGACGGATCCAATACAAATACCGTCCTTATTCACCACTAAAGAAAACATTGAAATAGCTGGATTCCTTGCCGCCACCATTGCCTGGGGACAGCGGCCAACGATTATTCGCAATGCCTTACAATTGATGAATTATATGGGAGGCGATCCCATCAATTTTCTTCTAAATACTCCTGCTGAATCATGGGGCGATCTGTCCCATTTTAAACACCGCACTTTCAACAGCACAGACTGCCTCTATTTTCTACGATCCCTGCGAAATATATATATCCATCATGGAGGTCTTGAAAAAGTCTTTACCGAGGGATTTCAAAAGGATCATACCATATTCAGTGCACTGGTTTATTTCAGAAAGATATTCCTTGAACTGGAACATGAGCCCCGAACAGAAAAACATGTATCAGATGTAGAAAGAGGATCTGCCGCCAAAAGGCTAAACATGTTTCTACGCTGGATGGTAAGAGCTGATGACAAGGGTATTGATTTTGGATTGTGGAAACAAATTTCACCATCAGCCCTTATGCTCCCACTGGATGTTCATACAGCCAGCGTTTCCCGAAAACTGGGATTGCTAACCCGCACTCAGAACGACTGGCGATCAGTGGAAGAGATCACCATAAAACTCCGTGAATTTGATGCCCTTGATCCCATTAAATATGATTTTGCCCTGTTTGGATTAGGCGTATTTGAAAAGTTCTAAAAAGAAAAATATTTCAATAACATGGGTTGAACACTAATCACTATTCAAACAATTGGAAATAGAAGTAAATAATAATACCTTTAATTCACTTTTTTTAGTAAAAAAAAGATTCACTGCAGATTTTAATAAGCTGAATGCCTGCACTATCCACTGCTTTTATCGCTTTCTAAGCCTTTGGAAAACTTACTTGGAAAAGATTCATCAAAGTATCATCAGATATTAATCAATAAGGCATTCTAACCAACAATTGATCGTCTTTTATGCGGTATTTGTTCGCGAAAATTCGAATGAAAGATGAACAATTAATGAACAAAAGATAATGAAAGTACTTATTATATTTTGATTTGATTAATATGCGGCAATATCCATTTTTGGTAGTTTTTTAAGCCCTTCAGTTATTGATTATTAATTCTTTGAAGGCAATGCAGCAAGCCAGCATTCATAGTATTGTTTTAAAAAGCTCCTTTGCGAGGACACGAAAGACTTTCAAGACTCTAAGTTCTTCAGATGAATAACCAAATTAGTTACCCTATCCTTAGTGCAACTTGAAACCTGAAATTTTAAACTTGAAACTTTTTCTCCACGCTCCTTGCCCTATGCCCCTTGCTTAATTAAACCAATACGATAATTTGACCACCAATGCCCGATTCCTGGGGCTCCAGTTGCCGGTATAGTAATTGTCCGTATATACGATAAAAAAGTCAGAAACGGGCTTGTAACGCCATTGAAAGCGCATATTGATGTTCATGTTTTCAATTTGCTCGTTGTACTGTACGTAAGTTGAGAAAAAGACCTTATCGCTTAATGTAAGATCTAACTTTGGACCTAACAGCCAGAATTCAGCCTTTTCGAAGGGAGCAGGCAAACTGATATCGTTGTATGAAAAATTAAAAGAAAGGTTCATGTACGGCTGGTAACGATAAACCAATATCCCTTCCACCGTTTTTATATTTCCATTATAAAAGCCACCGGCAGAGAGCGTGGTCCCAAAATTGAACAGTCGTCTTACATCGGAACGATATTGCAGGTAGCCCAGATTGGTAGAATATTCCGATCCTTTTACCAGCACTGTGTCACTGATATGGGTGGGGTCAAAATCCCTGTCCAGCCTGGTATAAAAGTCCTTAACCCCGCCAGAGAATGTTGATTTGTCCTTAAACTCAAACTGGTAAGAAACCGTAAAGTCATGATCTACCTGTTCGTAATCCATA
>DATGYU010000081.1:0-3504 GCA_035297625.1 Prolixibacteraceae bacterium | reverse complement strand
CGGAGGAAATACAATGTCAGGCGATCGTTTGTTAACGATGGATAAATCAAAACTAGAGATACTTACAAAAGTATTTCCTTCAACTGGAGAAAATGCAAAACCAGTCGATCTGTGGGATTCCAATCCTCAAACTGCCTTTACGGTAAATATTAAAAGGAAATTTGACAATTGGACAGTTGCCGGGTTCTTTAATCCCGATTTAAATGAACTGCTTACAAAAACATTTCCGATGCAGCGTTTATGGCTCGACCCGAACAAGACTTATCTGTGTTACGATTTCTGGAAAGAACAATTTCTGGGCGAAGTTTCTAAAGAAGTGAATATTGAAGTTGATCCGGGAAGTGTAACATTGCTTAGCTTTCACGAAAAGAAAAATGTTCCTCAGTTTATTTCCACAACCCGCCATGTAATGCAGGGTGCAGTAGAAATAGAAGACATGAATTTCGATCTCGGCAGCAACACGCTGTCAGGTACTTCCTTGGGCCCAAAGGCAAGTTCTCACAGCGTGATGGTTTATATTCCTGACACTTATGATTGGTCACCCAAGCAAAATAAGTTGTACGATGACTTTGAAAATTATTCCGTAAAAAAAGTGGATAAAAACATTTTAAGAATCGATTTGAATTTTGAAAACACAACCCGAATAAATTGGAATGTCACTTTTGATAAGCAGAAGTAAATTTTAACCTCAAACATTGTGTTTTCTGAATTTTCAATTCCTCCAACGACATTGCGATTAATTAAGATTTATGTTGTTGTAGATGGCCAACACTTTTTTGGAAACAGATGACTTTTTTGTAATTGTTATAACCATAAAGGCAAATTTGAAATACGGGAATAAAACAAAATAGGAATGCGGATCTAGCGGATTATTACGGATTATAAGTTGTTTTTTATAAGTGTATACAAGTATATATTGTATTTTTTAAAATTAGCTTTTATCCGCTAGATCTGCGTTCCTATTTCTTATTTTCTTTTCTATTATTTGATCTAACTTAAACCTAATCCTCATATTAGTCATGCTTTTACCTTTGCGAAATGTTTTTCTCTCCCTTATCTTTTCATTCAGTGTTATCCAGTCTCAGGCCCAGCAGTGGCAGGCTGTTCCTTTGGTTACTTCAACGGTAAAAAACATGGGACTTATAGGCGGGGAAGGCTGCCAGGTGGTCCAGTCCATTGAATGCGATCACGGCGACGGATCATTCCTGTTGATGGGAACTGATGTAGGTGGCATTTACCGAAGTATCGACAGTGGGAAAACCTGGGTACCCTGCAACGTAGGGTATTCTGCACGCGGCAATGCAGGCTTTGCCATTGACCCTAATAATAATAAAAGGGCCTTGGCTGTTGGCGCAAACAGTACCAACAACCAAAGTCACGGCCTTTACCTTACCACCGATCAGGGAGCCACCTGGAAACAGGTACTGCCCCTTGGAACTTATGACGGTTACCGCAGCTTTGCCGACAAGGTGGAATTTGTAAAGGCAAGCGTTGATCAAAACCTGGGCTATTCGACCATTGCTTACTTTTCATGCCCGGCCGGTGGGGTGTATAAATCAACCGATGGTGGCGCCCAATGGACCAGGGTAAACACCAATTATGGCAACAGCATACTGAAAGTCCATCCTGAAAAAGGAGATGTCTATATTGCCAACAGTACCGGTTTTTACAAGAGCACCGATGGAGGCGTTACCTTTGTAAAGAAGTCGGCAGAGAACATTGTGGACATGGATGTTGTAATCACCTCACCCGAAAAGGTATTTATCACCACCGCTACCAAACTGTATGTATCCTCAGATGGGGGTGAAACATTCAATGCCGTTGTTTCAGCTACCTACCCCACCAAAGTGGCCACGCTGAATGTAAGCCCTGCCGATGAAAACTACATGGCCATCTGCAACAAGGTAAACGACTGGGGAGGTCCTATCTACTATTCTGTCAACGGAGGACAGACTTGGGCACAGGCCCAGCGCAGCAACGCCAATTCGTTTATGCCCTATAACGACCGTCTGCAAAAGTTTGCCTGGCACCCAACCGACAAAAACCGTGTATGGGCTTTGGGGGGCGACTGGATCTCAAGCAGCAGCAACGCAGGCAAAAACTTCGCCTGGGATGCCAACGGCTATAATGGAATACTGGTAGGAGGCTTTTTCAACTTTAATATTTTTGATCCCAACCTTGTTTACGTAGGTTCCCAGGATTACAACGGAGCTTTTACAAAAGATGACGGGCAAAGCTGGAAATACTGCAATGCGGCCAACCAGGGATGGGGCGGCTTTACCTACGGGGCCTATGCGGCAAGCGCCAATGTGCTGGTTACCCAGAACTCTCCCGGTTGGGCACAGGACGGACAGCTTACTATCAGCAAAAACGGGGGCCTTAGCTTTGTCAATACTTCCATGATCTGCACAGGGCTGGATGTTGGCTGCGGCGATGCCAAAGATCCCGATGTCATTTATTTCAGCAATTACTACAGTAAAGATTTAGGAAATACCTGGAAGACCATGCAAGGCTGTAAGGGTGTTTTTATTGCCAACCTTTATGGCGACATGGAAGTATACGGGGCAGATGGCACCAAGGTGGTAAAATCAACAGATAAGGGAGACAGCTGGAGTATGGTTGTTACCTTGAACTATGAAATAGCAGATATTGGCATTGACCATGAACGGGGTAGGTTGTATATCGTGACTTCGGGCGACCGGCTTTACCAGTATGACAGCTCGGGACTTAAAGAACTGACCTCCTTAATGCCCAAAGACCAATACAACGCAGTGGCCATCCAGTCGGTGGCGGTTGACCCGCAAGATCCTTCGGTGGTCTATTGTGCCGGGGCCAAGAACATTTATAAAAGCGATGCCAGTGTCAAGCGTTCCACCGATGCAGGTAAAACATGGCAGAATATTACCCCCAGTAACCGTACGGGACAAAGCCAGGATTTAACAGACGGGGCCAATGAAGTTTTTTCCATCAGGGTAAACCCGGCGACCCGGCAGTTATGGGCCGCAGGCAGCTGTTACGGGATATGGAAAGAAGCCGGGGTGAAAAGCCTGTCGGTATCCATTGCAGAACCTGCCGTTAACAAGATCTTTGGCGCCAACACTGACATTACCATTAAAGCCAATACCACCACGGGCGATCTGCCGGTTTCGAAAGTAGAATTTTATAATGGCACTGAAAAGCTTGGAGAGGCTTCAACGGCGCCCTATCAGTATACATGGACAAAAGTGCCAATCGGTAATTATAATTTAAGTGTAAAAGTAATTGATACAGCAGGAAATATCAAAGTATCCACTTCCGTACCTGTGATCGTTCAACTTTCACTTCCCCCTGTAGTGAGCTTGGCAGCTCCGGCAGACAACAGTTTTTTTGCTGAAAACGCTGACCTGTTAATTACGGCAACAGCCACGGATCCTGACGGGAGCATTGCCAAGGTGCAGTTCTACAGTAACGGTGAAATAATCGGAGAAGCCGTATCCGAACCTTATTCCTTTAACTGGCAAAAGG
>DATGYU010000080.1:0-13288 GCA_035297625.1 Prolixibacteraceae bacterium | reverse complement strand
CAATAAAAACGACTGGCAATGCCGGTCGTTTTTATTTATTTACAATTAGTCGATTTACAGGATCAAGCGGAAATGTTGAGGAATTAAATCAATATAGACAAAATCAGGAATAAGAAACAAGGAATAAGGAAGTATCTCAGGGCCAGGCCATACTTTTGCATTTGTTATTTTTTATTCAATATTCCTTATTTAGTTTACCCACAGCATTTCTGATTGATCCAAAACCATCTTTTATCAACATCAATAAAAGGGAATGGACGTTGATTTTATGCCGGGAATTACAAATTCGGTCTTCACACCAAAAATCACAAAATTTCACAAAAAACTTCTTGCAGAGGATACTGCCAAAGGGTATGTCTTTTTGCCTCAAATCTCTAAAGGTTATCGCTATTTCTATTTTGTTTACCGTCATTTCTGATGGTTCCATTTAATCTAGTAAAATAGAATAAAACACTTGCGGTATCATGTATTAATTCAAATTAATTACTAAATTGACCCCTTTAAATGGTAGAATATTCATAGGAAAATTGAAATAGGTGGATTTTTTGAACAGACCCATAGAGACTACCAGGGAAGTATACCGTTCGCCAGTAAAGCGAATACTTGCCCTTATAGGAACAATCATTATAATTGAAATTGTAATAATGGTTGTAATGGACCATATCGTTCCATTGCCATCAATGAGTGAAGCTATATTTGATAGCTTTTTGCTGGTAATCATGCTTGCTCCGGTGATCTATTTTTTGATATTCCAACCGATGACCAGGTATGTATCTGACCGTAAGGAAATAATAAGATCTTTATCGCATGAGAAAGACTTCGTGGAAAGTCTTATCCGAACAGCCAATGTGATCATTGTTGTGTTGGACAAAAATGGCAAGGTCAATATGTTTAATGAGACTGCCGAAAAGATTACAGGGTACAAATTTGGCGAGCTTAAAGGGAAAAACTGGTTTGAGGTAATGGTGCCCCGGGGAAGATATCCAAAGGTATGGGATGAATTTGTTTCCCTTACCCGGATTGGAAATATGCCCAAGACTTTTGAAAATCCTATTCTTACAAAATCGGGGGAAGAGAGGATAATATCCTGGCAAAACGGTTTGCTTCGGGAAGGAGAAAAAACCACAGGATCTATCTCTTTTGGAATCGATATTACCGAACGCATTAAGGCAGATAAGATGCTGGCTAATCTGAACAGGCAGCATCAGATGATTTTAAACTCGGCGGCTCAGGGTATTTTAGGCCTTGATTTAAAAGGAAATCATACTTTCTGTAATCAGTCGGCAGCCCTGATGCTGGGATATTCAGTTGAAGAGCTGATCGGGCATCACAGCCATACCCTTTGGCATCATTCAAAACCTGACGGAAGTGTTTATCCGGAGGATGAATGCTTAATTGTAAAAACCCTGATAAACGGTGAACGGCACCACAATGAAAGTGAAGTTTTCTGGAGAAAAGATGGTACCTGTTTTCCTGTAAACTGGAGTTGTACCCCTATTTGTGAAGACAATAAGGTTGTTGGAGCAGTTGTGACTTTTACAGATATTACTGATAAAAAACAGAAGGAACAGGAGACTTTGAAATTTAAACTTGGAATGGAACATTCCAATGATGCCATTTTTATTACCGATCCGCAAGGTAAAATAACCTATATCAATGAATCCTTTAGAAAGATCTATGGTTATTCTTTTGAGGAAGTATTAGGGAAGACACCCGCCCTATTAAAATCGGACTTGTCGTCTGCCTCTTTATATTCGTCTTTTTGGAATACGCTATTAAGTAAGGATGCTTTCAACCATGAGATTGTAAACAAAGCAAAAGATGGGAGCCTTATCACCATCGACAGTTCCAATAATCCCTTGCTGGATGCATCGGGTAATATATTAGGCTTTTTAAGCATCAATCGCGATATTACTGAACGCAAGCAACGTGAGCTGGAATTGCAGATCTTATCGGAGATTGGACACAGTGTATCGACCACAGCCAATCTGAACGAACTGATGAAGATGATTCATGATTCTCTTAAGAAAGTAATCTATGCCGAGAATTGTTATTTTGCACTTAAAGATGAGCAATCGGGGCAGATGAGTTTCCCCTATTTTGTTGATCAGTTCGATTCAACACCTCCAGTCACGATATCTTCGAAAAGCTGTACTTCCTATGTTTTTCGTACAGGAAAGTCAATCATCATTACTCCTTCAGCTTTTCATCAGCTTCAGGAACAAAATGAAGTTGAACTTATTGGATCTCCTACGCTCTCATGGATCGGTGTCCCTTTGAGAACAGAATCCAAGAGTATTGGGGTACTGGTACTTCAAAATTATAAGGAAGAAAATGTGTATAAGGAAAGTCATCTGCGTTTTCTCAACTCTATTGCCAGCCAGATTGCAAACGTAATCGAGCGCCGCAGGTCGAAGGAAGCCAGAGAGCATTCCTATTCACTGGTAACGGCTACTTTTGAATCTACTGCTGACGGGATACTTGTTGTTGACAACAATGGAAGAGTTACCAACTACAACAAGAAATTTGTTGAACTTTGGCAGATACCTGAGAACATTATAGCTACGAGGGATAATGGGAAATTACTTTCCTATGTATTGGATCAACTTAAAGATCCTGAAGATTTTGAAAAGAAAGTAATGTATTTGATATCCAATAATGAAGAAATATCCTTTGATCTGCTGGAATTTAAAGATGGAAAGATCTTCGAACGTTATTCACAGCCTCAACGGTTTGAAGGAACCATTTTGGGCAGGGTATGGTGTTTCCGCAATGTAACTGAACACAAACAGGCAGAAGCAGCTTTAAGAGCAAGTGAAGCCAGGTTGAGAGAAATGAATTCGACCAAGGATAAGTTCTTCTCTATCATTTCGCATGATTTGAAAAGTCCCTTTTATGGTTTGATTGGCTTGAGCGACATGTTGAAAAATGAAGCTTATTCACTCGACAGGTTAACTGTCGCTGAGTTTGCCGATCTGATTAATTCAACCATTGTGCAATCATACAATCTCTTGGAGAATCTGCTGGAATGGGCACGTACCCAGGAAAACAAAATTGCTTTTATTCCTTCCACTCTGCTGCTCCATCAATTAGTGGATGATATCTTTGAATTGAAGGGCGATAATGCCAAGAAGAAAAATATAAGACTGCTCAATTTAATACCTGAAAACCAGGCTATAATGGCTGACAGGAATATGCTGACAACAGTCATTCGGAACCTTGTAGCCAATGCCATTAAGTTTTCTTATTTTGATCAATCGGTCGAGATCAGCTGCCTTGAGAATGAAACCTATGTAGAGATTACTGTACGCGATTATGGCCAGGGAATCAGTAAAGAAGATCAGCAAAAACTCTTTAAGCTGGATACTAATTTCAGTACCAACGGGACTGCAAATGAAAAGGGAACCGGTCTGGGCTTATTACTGTGCAAGGAATTTGTTGAGAAACATCATGGAGAGATATGGGTAGAGAGTGATTGGGGGTGCGGCTCCAGGTTTAGCTTTACGATACCAAAAGATTGTAATAACAATTAGGCATTTGGAATATCTTTAAGTTATGAAAACATGTTGAGAATCCTTTTGATAGATAATGACAATGATGATCAGGCAAGCATAAGTGGTATTATTTATGAAGCTTTTCCCGGTTCAGCTATTTATACTTTTATAAATGGCGCGGAAGGTATTCAATGGGCTATTGACAATACACCTGATGTTATATTGCTGAATGCATCTTTTGCCCATATGGACGGGATGGAAATATGCCGGCAATTAAAGAAAGATCAAAAGATAAACAACATCCCTGTACTATTTCTTTTAACAAATCAGGATAAAGAATGGAAGTTAAAAGCGTTGGAAGCGGGAGCGGAAGGTTTTCTTAGCCTGCCTGTTGATCCAGCTGAACTGATTGCTCAGATCAAGGCGATGTCAAAAATAAAAAGAAGTATCCTGGTTGCTGATGAAGAACCTGTTATGCTGAATGAGGCACAAACCGTGATTGAAGGCTTTACACCATCAGGTGAAACATCAAAATTGAATGAATATATCTTCCAGACGATAGCTGATGCTGCATATGACTGGGAATTTTTGATTGATCAAAACAGGCATTTTATTTATTGCTCACCTTCATGTGAAAGAATTACCGGTTATAAAAGAGAACAATTTATGGCAGACTATGATTTGCTCAACAGGATTGTTCATCCGGATGATCAAACAATCTACAGGAAACATTTACTGGAGGTACATACTATTTTTCAAGCTGGAGAAATAAACTTCAGAATAATTAGAGCTGACGGAGCGGTAAGATGGCTCGGCCATGTATGCTGTCCTATCGTTGATAAGGCAGGAGCATTATTGGCTATTCGTGGGTCTAATCGGGATATTACGGATCAGATGTTGTTTGAAGAACGTTTAAAAAACAGTGAGGATAAATACCGTAGTATTTTTGAAAACGTGCATGATGTATATTATGAGGCATCTCTGGATGGGGTACTTTTAGAAATAAGTCCTTCTGTTGAAATGATGACAAGGGGAAAATATAAAAGAGAGGACTTTATAGGACAAACGATCAAAGATGTGTTTATCAATATCAAAGAACGGGAAGTTCTGCGAAATGCATTATTTGAGCAAGGCAGTATTTCAGACTTTGAGATTTCTGTTCAATTTAAAGATGGTGAAGTAATTCCCTGTACCGTCACTGCAAAAATATGGCTGGACCTATATGGGAAACCACAAAAGCTAATCGGCAGTATTCGTGATATTACAAACAGAAAAAAAGCAGAAGATTCATTAAGGCAAAGCGAGGAGAGTTATCGCAATATGTTTGAGAATAACCCGCAGCCCATGTTTATATATGATCAGGAAAGCCTCAGTTTTGTAAGGGTGAATAATGCTGCCATTCAATTTTATGGTTATTCTGAGGACGAGTTTCTTTCAATGACGGCATTTGATATCCGGCCAGCGGAAGATTTTATCAGGTTCGCCCAGCATAATTCAAAAAACAAACCAAAGTATAATGTTTCAGGAGAATGGCGACATATCAAAAAGGACGGCGAAACAGTTACAGTAAATATTGTTTCTCATGCGTTGATGTTTAATAACCGGCCTGCCAGATATGTTTTGGTGAATGATGTTACTGAACGTCATAAGGCGGAGGAAAAGCTTCAGAAAAGTGAAGAAAAATTCCGTGCTATTTTCGAGAATAATTCTGCAGTGAAGTTGCTGATCAATCCTTATGATGGTCAGATAGTAGATGCCAATAAAGCTGCTGGTGAATATTATGGATGGTCATGTGAGGAATTACGGAAGATGAAAATTCAGCAGATAAATACTTTGCCCTCCAAACAGACTATGGCTGAAATGCAAAAAATGAAAACCTCTGATCAATGTCGTTTTGAATTCATGCATCGGCATAAGGACGGATCTCTAACAGATGTGGAGGTTTTCAGCAGCAAGGTTAAAATTGACGGTGTAAATTATCTTCATTCTATTATTCATGATATTTCTGACCGTAAAAAGGCTGAAAAAGAGATTGCGCATTCCCATGAATTGATGCGTTATGTGATAGAGCACAACAGAAGTTGTGTGGCAATTCATGACAAGGATTTAAAATATA
The DNA here is from genome assembly GCA_035297625.1 of Prolixibacteraceae bacterium. Classification (GTDB taxonomy): domain Bacteria; phylum Bacteroidota; class Bacteroidia; order Bacteroidales; family Prolixibacteraceae; genus Aquipluma. The sequence goes on along the minus strand of DATGYU010000080.1, from coordinate 7,678 downwards.
TCTATGTAAGTCAGCGATATCTGGAAGACTATCATATCAAAGAAAATATTATCGGCAAACATCATTATGATGTATTTCCCGATCTGCCTCAGAAATGGAAGGATGTCCATCAGAAGGCTTTGGCCGGAGAAACATCCAGCGGGAATGATGACCCTTACGAACATAAAGACGGTACGGTTGACTGGACGCGTTGGGAATGCCGCCCGTGGTATAGCGCCGATGGTACTGTTGGCGGAATTATTGTTTATACCGAGTTAATCAATGAAAGTAAACAGGCAGAAGCTGATTTGATTGCAGCCAAGGAAAAAGCGGAAGAGAGTGATCGGCTCAAGTCAGCATTCCTGGCCAATATGAGCCATGAAATCAGAACCCCCCTAAACAGTATTGTCGGATTCTCTGAATTGTTGCGGGATTCCTATTATGAGGAAGAACAAAAAGCAGATTTCATTGATTTGATCGTAAAAAATGGACAGTACCTGCTGGCCATAATCAATGATATACTGGATATCTCTAAAATACAGGCTGGGGAGCTTAATATTAAGATGAAAGAGTTACCGGTCAATAACTTCCTGAAGGATATTGTCAGGGAGTATGAGATGAAATACCGGAATGCACCTGTTGAATTTCAATATGGCTATTCGGATGACGTGAAGGATGTAGCTGTATTATGTGACCCTGAGCGGTTAAGTCAGGTGCTTAATAATCTATTAAGCAATGCGGGGAAATTTACTAAGCAGGGATTTGTCAGTGTAGGCATTCAGATAAAGGATGGATTAGCAGAGTTTCATGTGAAGGATACAGGTATTGGTATTGCTCCTGAATTCCATGAAAAAATATTTGAGCGCTTCAGACAGGTTGAAAACGCAGATTCCAGAACATATGGAGGCAATGGATTGGGTTTAGCCATTTCTAAAAAGCTGGTCGAATTAATGGGGGGAACCATATGGGTGAAATCGCAAAAGGGGGTAGGCTCTGATTTTTATTTTACCCTGCCGCTTGCAAAGTGATTATTGAGATTAACTCCTGAATCATTTTGAAGATCTCTTTCTGAAGCTGCAGAACACAAAGTTTTGAACCGATTGAAAGGGAGTGTGATGATCTTCATAAAAGCATTCTACCAGTTGGAAAGATCCACCGAATCTTTCAGCCAAAGAGGCTTCCGAGTATTGCTTTATTTCCAGTCCGCTGCATTTTAAAGGTCCCTTTTCAGAAAAAGTCCCGATGACAAGGCATCCCTCTTGCTTTACTGCTTTATTAACAAGGGTCACATATTTATTGACCTGATCCTCTGTCGTCAGGAAATGAAAAGCTGCTCTGTCATGCCAGCAATCAAACTTTACCGATGGTTCAAAATCAGTAACATCTGATACAATCCACTGTATTACGGATGACTTTTCTCCTAATCTCTCCTTTGCCCTTCGGATGGCGCTTTCAGAAATGTCAAGCACATGGATATTCGTATAGCCCTTATCAATCAAGGCTTCCGCAAAACGGCTGTCTCCACCGCCAATATCGATGATGTTGGCATTTAACGGTAGGTTATATGACTCTATCATTTTCATCGATGACGAAGGATAGGTCTGATACCAGCTGACCTCATTTTCAGCTTTGGTCTGATAGATGGTATCCCAGTGATGTTTGGTGGAGTCGATCATAGCGCTTGATTTTTGCAGCCCTAAAAATAAGAAAGAATGACTGAGGATTGTATTCTTTTATCGATTATTCTCAAGCCTAAAAAATAGGAATAACTGAGCAGGTGGCTATTTTTTAATCACCTGCTCAGTTATTTGGCATTATTGCTTTTAAGTCAAAGCTATGAGATATGGATGCTTGCCATTTTGCGGCATTCTTCTGCACACATAAAACAAGCTTCTGCACACTCGACACAATGTTCCATGTGTTTGTGCTTATTACATTCGTCACCGCAAACCTGACAAATATCAGCACAGACACGGCAAATCATATCAGACATTCGCCCGTTCATGCTCATTACCTGGGCGGCAGCTGTACAAATTGCAGCACATTCCATATCAAGCTGAATACATCGAACCATCATTTTTACATCATTTTCCTCCAGGCATGATGATGCACAATAATTACAAATGGATGCACAACGCAAACAAGCGTCGATACATTGCTGGTACATTTCATTGTGAGCCATAGTTAACTGTTTTAAGTGAATACTCGTAGTAATTATTAGAGATATTACGATATTTAATACGATTAAGTTCTTAATTAGTAAATATTTAATGATAATTATAAATAATTAACAACCCGCCAATTGACTATTTAAGAGGTTTTATTTAACTTGAAGGCCAGAGTCAAATATCCTTTAAATAGTGGGTTAATTCAATTTAAAAGGCTCATACAATGAAAACAATAGAAACGCCATACACTCTAATTGCCCTTCGCAAAATGGCTAAAAATAGCCCGCAAAGGCTTCTTCGCATGGAAAAGGAAGAACCTGAGAGGCTGCTCCGGGAAATAGAAATGCGGGTAACCAATGCATTGGGATGGATCGATACTGCAATTGGTAAGGGAGGCGATAAAAGTAAGATGGAAGCTATGCTGGACCAGCTTTTATTGCCTGATGGTGCTTCAGACCCTACGGATTACCCAGTCATCAGTGAACAGAAAATTATGGAAATACACCAAAAGTTAATCAGTATGGCAAGGGAGAAATAGTTTAAAGTTTAAAGTTTCAAATTCAAAGTTTCAAGCTTGGTTGCGTAGTTCACCACAAAGACCTAAAGTCCCCAAAGTCCCTAATAGTTTAACTAAACTATAAATCCCCATAATGCCTCTCCGAAGCTAAACTTGAAACTTGAAACTTGAAACTTTAAACTTGAAACTTGAAACTAACTGGCGATAACCGGCTTGCGCCCGATGCTGTAATAGTTAAACTTCAGCTCCATCATTTCTTCCGGCTCATAGATATTACGCCCGTCGAATATGGTCTTAGTTTTCAATAGTTTGCCCAGTATCCTGAAGTTGGGGACCCTAAATTCAGGCCATTCGGTAACTACAATCAACCCATCGGCATCAATGCAGGCATCATATTCATCTTTAGCAAAGGTTATCTTATCGCCTAATATGCGTTGTGCTTCTTCCATTGCTACCGGGTCATAGGCCACAACAGATGCGCCATTTTTTAATAGTAAATCAATGATTACCAGAGAAGGAGCCTCACGCATATCATCGGTTTTTGGCTTGAATGACAGCCCCCACATGGCAAAACGCATCCCCTTAAGGTCATCGCCAAAATGGCTTGTAATCTTAGTATACAATACTGATTTCTGCCTGTAGTTCACTGATTCAACAGCTTTCAATATTTCAAGTGAATGCCCGTGTTCATCAGCGGTGCGCACCAGCGCCTGCACATCTTTCGGAAAGCAGGAGCCCCCATAACCGGTGCCAGGATAAATAAACTTATTGCCGATTCGGGCATCAGAACCAATACCCTTGCGTACCATCGTTACATCAGCCCCCAGCAACTCGCAAAGGTTGGCTATGTCGTTAATAAAGCTGATCTTGGTAGCCAGCATGGCATTGGCGGCATACTTGGTCATTTCGGAAGACGCAATATCCATAAACAGTAGCGGGTGACCATTTAATAAGAAAGGTTTATACAGCCTGTTCATGGTCTTCTCTGCTTCCGGCGATTCAATACCTACCACTATACGGTCAGGTCTTAAAAAATCTTCCACAGCATTGCCCTCTTTTAAAAACTCTGGATTGGAGGCTACATCAAAAGGAATTTCAGCATTGCGTTTTTTTAACTCTTCCTGAATGGCAGCTTTTACTTTATAGGAAGTGCCGACAGGAACAGTGCTTTTTGTTACCACTACCATGTAATGATCGATATGCTTGCCAATTTCACTGGCAACTCCCAGGACATATTTTAAATCAGCGCTTCCATCCTCATCTGGCGGAGTTCCCACAGCTATAAAGACAGCTTCGGCATTTATTAAACTTTCTTTTAAATTAGTGGTAAAGGTCAATCTGCCTTTATCGACATTCCTTTTGTATATATCTTCCAGTCCGGGTTCATAAATTGGGATTTGTCCATTGTTCAAGAGATCAATCTTGCGTTGATCTACGTCCACACAAACCACATCAATGCCGGTTTCCGAAAAACAGGTTCCTGAAACCAGGCCTACGTAACCGGTTCCTACTACCGAAATTTTCATATAAGAGAATTAAATATTAGGTGTAAAATGTATCTCTGATCCATAAGTCACTGAAACCAATAGGTATTTATTTAAGCTATTGGCGCGTCAAGTTAAGTTATAAATGTACAAATATTTTTAATATGTATTAACCCGTATAACAGATTTGAGTTTATTTAGGAATGGGTGCATGTACCTAAAGGAAGGTATAATTTTTAACATCAGGAGATTAAACTTGATTGAAAAAATACAATTTGTGCGACTTCTGTATCTATCTCAATAAATAAGTTGAGGTAATTCAATTCAAGAGCAGATATGATTTATCATCAAAAGCTTCCTAACTGTAAGGTACTTTAATAGCTTTGACATGAAAATAATTAGTAATTGTTAGAATTGAAAATTAATACAAAGAATTATGATTGAATCAATTAAGAAACTCCTTGGAATCAAGACAATCGATTATGCCCAACTGATGAAGGAGGGAGCGATCATTCTTGACGTTCGTACAAGTGGGGAATATGCCGGCGGACATATCAATGGGTCGGTCAATATACCAGTAGACCGTCTTTCTCAAAATCTCGGAAAGCTGAAAGATAAAAAGAAGCCCGTCATTACCTGCTGTGCCTCAGGAATGAGAAGTGCCACTGCAAAAAGTATACTCCAAGCCAATGGCTTTGTAAATGTCTACAATGGGGGAGCCTGGCACAGGTTAAACATGAAAATAAAATAGGTTTTAATGCAACAAATGGAGAATAATATCGAAAACAAGTCAGGTGTTGGTAGTAAGTTCTTTCATTCCTGGCGCTTTTGGAGGCCATTTCTGTCCATAGTCATTGGCGCGCTGGCAGGCTACCTGTACTATCATTTTGTGGGATGTGCCTCCGGGCAGTGCGGCATTACAAGCGACCCTGCCATGAGCACCATCTGGGGCGCTATGCTTGGCTTCTTCCTTGTAAATAGCCCTTGTAGCAAGGGAGGATGCAGAATTTAAAAGTGAATTGAAATGAAAAGAATAATAACTTCTATGGCATTGATGCTGCTATTAATGGCTTGCAGCTTTGCCCAGCCCAAAAAAGAACAGGCTGGTACTGTCATTCATCTTACCAACGAACAGTTTAAAAAGATGGTCTTTGATTATGAAAATAATAAAGAATGGAAGTACCTTGGCAATAAGCCTGCTATTATCGACTTTTATGCCGACTGGTGCGGCCCGTGTCGTATGATGGCCCCTCGTCTGGATGAAGTGGCCAGTGAATACGCGGGCAAGCTGATCGTTTATAAAGTGAATACCGATAAAGAACAGCAGTTGGCAGCAAATCTTGGCATACAAAGCTTGCCAACTTTACTGTTCATCCCTCAGAAAGGCAATCCACAAAGTACGTTGGGAGCAATTCCCAAAGAAACATTGGTGAAAGCGATACATGAAGTTTTATTAATCAAGTAAAATTCAGTGATATGAAAAAGAACGTTGGCTCAGTCGACAAAGCTGTCCGCATAGGAGCAGCTCTTGTCATCATTGCCCTCTACGTAGCGAATGTCATCTCAGGAACTGTGGGCATTATTTTGCTGGTAGTGGCAGGCCTGTTAATCATTACCAGTATTGTCAGCTTTTGCCCAGTTTACTGGCCATTTGGCATTAGTACAAGAGGAGCACAAGATAAGCAAGAGAGAATTGCTTAAAAGCCCTTTATTTTAAAGTTCAAAGTTTAAAGTTTGGGCTGCGTGGTCTATGTTTATCTATTGCTATAGGCCTTAAGCTCCTTAAAGGCTTTAAAAGTCCTTAACTATTTACTCGTAGCTACTGGTTTAGCTCCGATAATAATTCTTTTAGCTCTTCAGCTGAAGGCTGACGACCATATTCGCATATCTGAAAAGCTTCTGCCTGATTGATTTCTTTGGCCTTGCTCTCTCCATAATACTTAACCAGCCAATCCATCTTATCTTTGGTCATGGGCATTTTTCGTTCTCCAGCCAGCCATTTTAGGCGTTCCTGCTTATCTGTTGGTACCTGATCCAACTGCCCGCTGGTGTAAGGGAGCCATTCAAAGAACTGGGATTCATGGGCCGACATGGCATATATCTTCTGATCATACACCTCGGTTATATCTACGCACAGGTCTGGTCGAAAAGGTTGTGGCTGCTGAAACCGGTCTTCCAGGTACATAAATACAGGGTTCTTTTTCAAGGCAGGCACTTCAGGAACCACATTGGGCACTATGACCATATAAGCCGCATCCTGCATCAGGATGGAGGCATTGCGATGATCGGGATGATAATCGTTGGGCCGGTGACCAATGACATAATCAGCCTTCCATTCCCGTATGATGCCAATGATTTGACGCCTGACTTCGAGGGAAGGGGTTAGCTCTCCGTCGAAATTGTCCAACACCCGGTATTCCACCCCGAAACGTTTACCAGCCTCAGCAGCTTCTTTTTTACGAATTGCAGCCAACTCTTTGGGCTTTATCAAATGATGCCCCGACTGACCATTGGTAACAGATACAAACAGAACCCTATGTCCTGCTTTGGCCAATAGAATAGCCGTCCCGCCTGCCCTGATGTCAGCATCGTCTGGATGCGCGCCCAGCACCACCACATTTAATCGGGGGGATTGTCCATATGTTGTAAAAACGGTCATAGCCAGTAAAACTATCAGGGTTAAGATTCTTGGTTTCATCATGGTAAAGGTTAGGAATAGTACGAATGTAAGGAATTAATTCATAACTGAATGGCATTACTGGATGATATGTTTGATTACTGCCTGTAAGAGCAATCTTCCTTTGATACAATTTTCTCCTTCATGATGTTTATTTTATGACCCCAAAGCGTTTGTTTTTATAATCCAGCATGACTGTTTTGTTCAAATACATCGCGTTCCCTGTTATCCCAAATAAGTTATTATCCTTTATGAGCTTTTCTATTCTTTCACTGTTAGTGTACCAGATCCGGCATTTATTAAAACTGGCATTGCCAACTTTACATCCATGATTTAAAGGCCTCCCATACACGTAAATAGGAGTTCCCCAACTGTTTGAAGGTCCCAGGGTGTCAACAGGCATTGTTTTATCGCCCAATAAATTCCAGTTTGATTTTGTTGTTAAAAGCTCGTTATTGCTGGATCCTGTATCAAATATCATCCATTTTTTATCTCCATTAATCTGTACAGGAATAACAGGCCATGAGCGTATAATTTTCATTTCTACCATATCAAAGTTATTTCGATAGATAGAATCGATTGAATCAACAATGCACATTCTTGTATTTGGAAAATCTATGATGAGGATTTTATTTCTTAAAATGTCAGAACCAATAACTCCAACCTGATAATGATTTACTCTTCTTGATACTAAAGAATCACAGTTAAACTGTTTTCTTAGTTTTTTATCCAGATCTGTAAAAAAGGTGTGAATGGAAGAAGCAAACATTTGATTGCGCATAAAATTATTCAGATATTCACTTTTTAGGTGATTGGCATCCATATATGCCTGATCTGTATAGAAAGTGCCGTC
>DATGYU010000079.1:0-2034 GCA_035297625.1 Prolixibacteraceae bacterium | reverse complement strand
ATGTAATGCAAAGATATTCCAAAGTTAAGGTTAAGATTGAAAAGTTATTTGACGTTCGGGCGTATATTCACTGAAAGCCAGTTCTTCAAGGGCGGTAAGCAGAAACCCCTTGTAAGGTGCAAACTGATCTTTTTGTCGTTGAATATATTCAAACCCAAAAGGGGAATGTGCCTCCATGCGTCGAGTGTATTCAGGACTGTAATAACCGGGATTTTGGGCGATTGCTTCAATAATGAACAAATCCATGCTCTTTCGCATCAGTGATTGAAAGATTGTAAGGTCTCCTCCCAGAAGTGGCAGGCTTTGCATCACCTGTTCGCCAAACCAGTAAGTCTTGTTGATTTTATATTCCAATGAAGCCGTATCTTTTGAGAAGACAGTCTTCAGCCCGGCATTGCCATCTTCTTCCACGTCCTGGATATCGTCGAGCAGTTGCAGATAAGCGCCGTATCCAAACAGGAAATATTCCTGTGCTTTGGTCAGTTTGCCCGCTACCAGGTAACCATCGGCCACAACGGATGCACCGCCTTTCTCCAGGCATATCATTAAAACGTCGGTTTCCGTAAGTCCGCTGCCGTTATTCATCAGTTGCAGGCTTTTGGTCTGGGCGTCATGAATGGCAATCAGGCTGTCATATACTCCGGGATATTCCTCTCTTGGAAATTCCTCCTCGATCATCCCAACCAGCCGGTAAATATGGCTTTCAGCGGTACTATTGGCAACTGGCGACTGTCCTTCGAGCCGTTTGTGAAAATTGTGGCTGAAGATCAACTTATCCAATGCGCTAACCTGAGGATCATCGATCAGGTTGTCGGTATAGGGGTAAAGCATGCTATAGGCAAAAATGGAAGGGGTCAGTCTAACCGGCAGGCCCAACACCACCTGCAAGCCGTTCATGATCCAAACATTTCTGCCTCCCTGGTAAATATCCTGGAAGGAAAGTTCACTGTCAAACTGACGGGCCTGTTTTACGAATTGCCGGGTTACCTCTTTAATGTCATCCGAAAACATTAACCCCAGCTGTTGCATATTAAAGTCCAGGGCATGGCAAAGTATATGCTGGGTATTGTTGAAGAAAGACTGTTCTTCGGCAGTATCCATTTTTTTACCCGATAGCCTTCTTTTTCTAAGCGCTTTGATGGAATCAAGGTATTGATCCAGGATCTTCTCGCGTGAAGATTTCTCCGATAGCTCATATCGATTGTTGATAAATGGAAAAGAAGGAGCGCTTTTTTCCCAATGAGCAGTATAATCATTCACATATTTTTCTAGCATGATCCATCTATTATTTATTTAAGCTGCCGGCAATTTGCAACTGATGACCCGGGGCCAGTCGCCGGCAGCTCTTTTTGTTTATAACTGTCAATGGTCAGGTTGGCCATCTTTCTGATGCTGGCAACTTGCATGAATTATAGATACAAAGAGAAAGAAAGTTCTGCAATTATGCGCATTAAAAACGACCAATGGATGAAATCTACCGATGAATGACCCGCTGATAGAGGTATTCCATCCGGAGAAATTCTATACAGTGAATAAAAATAATTCAATTTCGGTGAATAAAACCAAGTGAGAATAAAGAATTGTTTTTATATTTGCATCGCTTTAAACGAAAAGCAAAATGCCCAGATGGTGAAATCGGTAGACACGCTAGTTTCAGGGACTAGTGCTCGCAAGGGTGTGCAAGTTCGAGTCTTGTTCTGGGCACCAAAAGGAAGTCAGCTATGGCTTCCTTTTTTTATTTGTATTACAGGATGATTTAATGTATCGCGGCATCCGGCAGAAATGTTGTGAAATTCAATCAATAAAGAAAAAATCAGGAATAAAAAATAACAAATAAGAAATAAGGAAGTATCTCAAGGCCAGGCCATACTTTTACATTTGTTATTTCTTATTCGATATTCGTTATTTATTTTTATCCGCAGTATTTCTGATTGATCCGGAAAAAAATCAGGAATAAAAAATAACAAATAAGAAATAAGGAAGTATCTCAAGGCCAGGCCATACTTTTACATTTGTTATTTCTTATTCGATATT
>DATGYU010000078.1:0-1850 GCA_035297625.1 Prolixibacteraceae bacterium | reverse complement strand
CGTACAAAAGAGTCATCACGTTTTTTCACTATGTCATTCACAGAATCAAACAATGTTGATCTTCTTTCAATAGGGGTGTTGTTTAACTCATACAAAGGATCGAGTTCAGCATAATAAACCGGATCGTCCTTTTTTAGCGATACGGCCTTTTCGTAGGCTGAAATAGCCTTAGCCACATCTTTATTATTCTGGTAATAGCCCCATCCCAGGTTACGCCACGCAATGGCCAAAGAAGGATCGAGCGCTACCGCTTTCTCCCAGGAGGCGATGGCTTTTTTAGGCTGCTTGTCATAGAGCAGGTTGCCAAGATAATAATACGGCCTGGCATCTTTGGGATAATATTCTGAAGCCAGTTCCAGCACTTTTACCATTTCAAGGCGGAAAGAAAAACCATAATCAACTGGTAACAAAGAACCTTCATGGATGTATTTATCTGCCTCTTCCTTTTGTCCTTTATAATCGGCCAGGTAGCCCAACAGGTAACTTACCTCCTGGTTTTTGCCTTTGAAACGTTTGAGCACCTCTTCTGCCTCGTCATACAGCCCGTCGTTCATGTAATTTACAGCCAGTTCGAGGTAGTTCTGCTCAAAATCACGCATCTTGCGATTCAGCGCTGACAGTGTTTTTTCTGAGTTATTCCCATTTTTAAGTGACAAAAGGTAGGCTTCATTGCCTGAGCGGAAATCCAGCGGATCTTTCTCCGTTATATTTCCCAGGGCATCAACTGCTTCCTGCATATTCCCAAGTCTTCTTAAGATGGAAGCTTTCAGGGCAATAGCACTGTTGTTTTCCATGTTGGTGGAAAGGGATTGGTTGATTTGATCCAGGGCTTTTGTAAAATCTCCTTTCAGACAGGATATTCGGGCCAGTTCCAAATAGGCGGCCGAATGCCATGCATAGTCCCAGGTGGCGCGGTAAAGGGTATCGATGGCCTCGTCATAAAGACCCATGGCTTTTAAGGTGATGCCCTGCAGGTAAAGCGCCTCACAGGTGGAGGGTCGCGTATAGTCTTTTGTCAGACGCTTGATGGCCGTGGCAAAATATTTACGGGCGGTGGCATAATCCCCGTTCTTAAGATACACGTTGCCGACAGCCGTATTGGTACGGATATCCGATGGATCGCGTTTAAGCGCCTCGTCAAAATAATCCATGGCATTGAGCGTAGGGTTGCCAAATTGCAGGATACGGCTGCCGGTCAGGTAAAGCTCCTCGGTAGTTGCCATTTCTTTGGGTAAAGCCGGGCGTTTTACGATCTCGGGCAGGGGAGAGTCTTCTTTTCTTTCCTTGGGCTGATAAGAAATCAACGTTTCACCCGTCTGCGTATTGATCATTTCTGTGGAAAGGTCGGTTTCGTTAAAGTCTCCTGCTACATTGACAGTAGCAGTGAAAGTTTTTTCAGGAGAAACAGTAGCCTGTTTTTCAAAGATCACCTGCCCGTTTTTCTTCAGAATGATCTTTGCGTTTTTCACCATCGAGGTGGAGTAATAACCCAAAAAGACCTTGCCCCCTTCTCTCTTTTCAAGGTTAACTGCCCCGTTCAGGTTGGCATTTTTAAACCCGTCAATATCTTTCACAGGGTACCAGTACTGTTTAAAAGTTTTCACCTCGTATGGTCGGATCCAGCTATAATCGGGCTGGTTATCAGAAAAGGCGCCTACCATGATTTCAACATAAGGACCTGAGCCTTCTGTAAGTTTTCCTTCGGTAGCCTGGCCAACAGGGCCAGAGCCCCACTCCCACAGTTTGGCACCCTTGACAATGTTGTGATCGCCAATATGTACCGTACCGGTTTGTTTTCCATGGTCGTAGCCGCCCATAAAATCTTCCTTCATGTCGTAGGCAAAATAACT
>DATGYU010000077.1:0-12585 GCA_035297625.1 Prolixibacteraceae bacterium | reverse complement strand
CGAGAGCGAATTGCTGTTTTTCGTCAGAGATACCGGGGTGGGCATCCAGGAGCAGAGCCAGCAACAAATCTTTGACTATTTCATGCAGGAGAACACGGCTAGCAACCGGGGCTATGAAGGCAGCGGGCTCGGCCTTACCATTGCCAGAGGCTTCATCGGGCTTCTGGGAGGCAAGATATGGATGGAATCGGAAAAAGGTAAAGGATCCATCTTTTACTTTTCGATACCGCTGGAAGAGCCGGTCAGGGCACAGGATCAAAAAGCGGGCGGCAGAGCGTCAGGAGGTAAAAAGCAAAAACAGACCATTGTGATAGCAGAGGATGACGATACCAATTTCTTTTATATCAGCGTTCTTTTGAAAAGTGATACCCTTACCCTTTTACATGCCCGTAACGGCACTGAAGCAGTGACGCTGTGTGAAGATCACCCGGAGACAGAACTTGTTCTGATGGACTTGAAAATGCCTGAAATGGACGGCTTTGAAGCCACTCGCCTTATCAAGTCCTTCAGAAAAGATTTGCCCGTGATAGCCGTCTCGGCTTACTCGGGAAGTGAGGAACAGCAAAAAGCCTTCGAGGCCGGGTGCGATGAGTTTATCACCAAGCCCATCAAAAAAGATCAGCTGCTGCAAAAGCTTGAGGAGTTCAGCATCCCGGTGGATGGGATGGGGTAGGGGTGAGAGGCTATAGTTTAAAATTCCAGGTTCCAGGTGAGGGCGGAAGATGGATGGTTAAAAGCTTTCAAGAGACCTAAAGGCTGAAGGATTGATGGATAGTCAGACCATTGATCACTGATCACTGCCTTTCCCCTTAAACCATGCTTCCTGCCACTACCGTATAGAAATCTTCAGGATCAAGGTACTGCTGTGCCAAACGTAGTATTTCTTCGGATGAAATATTACGCAGGGTAGTCAAATAGTTGTCGTAGTACGAATAGTCCAGGTCAAAATCATTGATGGCTTTGAAGCTGCCGGCCAAGGCAAAAGGGCCATCAAAGTCCCTCAGGAATTCTCCACGCAAATAGCTTTTGACAGTTTCCAGTTCATCCGCTGAGACCAGTTCGGTTTGTAGCCTTGTCATCTCATTGGTAATTTCCTTTAAGGTCTGTTCCACATATTCATTGCCCACTTCGGTGGAGATAATTAGGTAACTGGCGTATTTTAAGGGAAGGACAAAACTGCCGATTCCGTAGGTATAACCTTTTTCCTCGCGGATATTGGCCATTAACCTGGACCCGAAATATCCCCCTAGTATGGTCACCAGTACTGAAAGGCCATGAGCATCGGGATGGCTTTTATCGACCCACAGCTTACCCACCCTAATGGCAGACTGCATGCCATTAGCTTTTTCAACAAAATGAAACTTATGCGGGTTGGGATGAATGGCGTAGTCTAACCGGGAGTGCAGCTGTCGCTTCCAGTCGTTGCCCCCAAAACGGGCTTCCAGCATATCAAGAACAGAGTTGTCAACCTTTCCGGCAATGATGATCCGGCAGTTACCAGAGTGATAATAGGATTGATAAAACTCTACAAGTTGTTCCCTGCTGACAGCATCAAAATCCTTTAACTTGTTTTTGATAGCATAAGGATGTGCTGTTCCGAAGAGTACCTGGGTGAATTTCTTCTGGCAAAGTGTCTTTACCTTTTCATTCTCGAGTAAGAACTTTTGTTTATTCTTGTCAATCATTACCTTCAGCTCATACTCCGGAAATACAGGATGTTTAATGATATTTTCAGTGATATCGAGAATGGCCGGCAGGTGTTTGCCAAGGCTGATAATATTTACATAGCCATAGCTTTGGTCAACCATCAGCTGCAGGTAGGAGCCATAAAAGTCAAAGCGTTCGGCTATTTCAGCAGCCGTATACTGAACACTGCCTTCTTCAAGCATTGAATTGCAGATGCTTGATACCAGATTTTGTGGCTGGAACCATGTACCGGCTTCAAAGATAAAATCAATCTTCACTACATCCTGTGACCCGGCATTGATATAATAAACAGGAATACCGTTTGAAAGGACATGTTTTTTTGCTTTGATGATTTCAACCTGCTCAATAGGGGTTACTTTAGGAGGAATGGTACGGTTTACCATAGTTTACTTTTTAGCAAAATAATTTAATACAGAACAATTTTCAGCACGAAATATTTGTTGGGAGACCTGTTGGATCTGGTCTACAGTGACCGAACGATAAAGATCAATCTGGGAGTTGATAAGATTGGCATCGTGCATGATCTCATTGGTGGCAAGGTTCATCGCTTTGGTCAGGTAGTTCATCTCACTGTATTCCATGTTGGCTTCCACTTTATTCTTTACCTTCTCCAACTCATATTCTGTTACCTTTGTCTGCTTCATCCTATCCAATTCATTGTCGATGGCAATACGGGCTTTCTCCAGAGATATTCCGTCGCTGGGTTTCCCGGAGATGATAAATAATCCGGGCTCAAAGTCCCCTGAAAGGTAGGCGTCCAGTTCAGTAAACAGTTTGTTTTTCTGTACGAGGTCGAGGTATAGGCGCGAAGAGTTGCCACTGGAAAGGATATCCGAGATTAAGTCAACAGCATAATAGTTGGGATCCAGATGGTCGGCCATATGATAAGCCATGTAAATGGTACTGTTTGGAACATCCCGCTCTACAGCCAGTTCCCTCATTTGGGTTTGAACCGGTTCAGCGGGTAAGTTTCTTGGCTTTACCTGCCTGTTGGGAATGGGACCAAACCAGCGTTCGGCAAGGACCATTACCTCATCCAACTGTACATTGCCCGATACTACCAGCACGGCATTGTCAGGAGCATAATGCTTATAAAAGAAATCCTTTACATGCTGCATGGTAGCCCTTTCGATATGGCTGATTTCACGTCCAATCGTTGGCCACTGGTAGGGATGTACCTTATAGGCCATCTGTCTGATCAGGGGCCAGGCATCTCCATAAGGCTGGTTAAGATGGCGCTGTTTGAATTCTTCGATTACCACATTACGCTGTACCTCCAGACTGGATTCCGAAAAGGCCAGTTCCAGCATCCGGTCCGACTCCAGCCAAAAGCCGGTCTCCATGTTATTCTTTGGAAGGGTCAGGTAATAGTTGGTCAAATCGTTGGAGGTAAAGGCATTGTTATCGCCCCCGGCCTTTTGCAGGGGGTCATCATATACCGGGATGTTAGCTGAACCGCCAAACATCAGGTGTTCAAAAAGATGCGCAAAACCCGTATGGTCTGGATCCTCATCCCTGGACCCCACATTATAGCAAATATTGATGGCTACCATGGGTGTTGTCTTATCCTGATGGACAATAACAGTCAATCCATTGGCCAGTTTAGCACGTTCAAAATAGATCATACAGAGAAATCAAGTTAATTTAAATAAATTAAGTTGCTGGCTGTTGGCCCCGATAAATTGGGGGCAAAACTGCGTCAACTCCAATCAATGCGACTCTTGCCCCCAAGTACTCGGGACCAGCCGTTCTTTTGCTTATTACTATTAATCAAGCTGGAATATTTTTTGTAGCAACTTGCGTTAAATGATAAAATTGTCCAGCCGCAATTTAGCTTTCCGGTATTCCATTACCAGGTTTTCCATGATAACTTGTACCGGCAAAACTTCGTCAATGATGGAAGCTACCTGCCCTATTTCCAGTTCACCTTCCGAGAGGTCGCCTTCAAACATCCCTTTTTTTGCACGTCCTTTTCCAAGCAGAGCGCTTAATTCGGTTTCTACAGCACCGGCTTGCTCCATTTGGTTTACACTATTGAAAAAATCATTTTTTATCAGCCTTACAGGTGATAATCTTTTGAGCGACAGCTGGGTATCGCCTTCCTGTAAGCGGGTTACCAGCTTTTTGAAATCAGGATGGGCAGATGACTCTTCCGAGATGGCAAATCGTGAACCTATCTGCACCCCGTCGGCTCCCAGTGCAATGGCAGCCAGTATAGCATCCCCGGTTGCTATTCCTCCGGCAGCCATTAAGGGAAGGGAACATACTCTTTTTACCGAAGGAATAAGGGTAAGGGTAGTGGTCTCATCGCGACCGTTATGTCCTCCGGCCTCAAAACCTTCAGCCACGATGGCATCCACACCGGCCTGCTCACATTTAAGGGCAAAGGCAGCGCTGGCAATCACGTGGGCTACAATAATGCCCCGATCCTTCAACCATGACGTATACTTTTTAGGATTACCGGCAGAGGTGAAAACAATAGGCACTTTTTCTTCAGCAATGATGTTCATAAGGGTTTCCAGTTCAGGATAGAACAATGGAACATTGACCCCAAAAGGGCGATCAGTTGCCTGCCTGGTCTTTTGAATGTGCTCCCGAAGGGTCTCCGGATGCATGGAACCTGCTCCCAGTAGCCCCAATCCGCCATTATTACTGACTGCCGATGCCAAACGCCACCCGCTACACCAAACCATCCCTGCCTGAATAATCGGATATTTTATTCCAAAAAGCTTACAAATCCGGTTTTCCATCTTAAAATCCAATTGTTTAATTAAAGACAAAGGTAGAAAATTAATACTTGAAAGAGGAAATAGCTAAATTGCACCATCATTCTAAATCGAAATTTGACAGATTAATAACTTATTTCGTATTTTTAATGTTTCTAAATAACCTTTTTGTAAATAACGCTAAAACTGAATAGATGATTAAAAAATTATACCTCTCTCTCTTATTGCTTTTGGGGATATTTGCAGGAGCCTACGCCCAGATAAATTTTAATTCTTCTGCTCCGTTTAAATATCTGAAAGGGAGCGATGCTGCCGGTTTGCCTGCTGACTGGATGACCAGTACGTATACCCCCGCGGGATGGTCTGATGGCTATATGCCATACCGAATGAATTATACTGGCGGCGGTACATTGCTTAGCGACATGCTAAACAATTATTCAACAATATACCTGAGGTCAACCTTTAATGCTCAAAATGTTGCTTCGTTAAAAGATGTGGTATTCTCAGTCAATTTTGATGATGGTTTTGCTATTTGGATCAACGGAGAGCAGGTATTTGGCGTAAATGTTCCCTTAGATCTTTCTCCAACAAGCGTAGCGACCGGGCCAGGACAACCGGGTACATTTAAGACTTATAAACTGCCGGCACACGATATCACCCTAAAGGAAGGAGAAAACCTGATTGCCATTCAATGTCTTAACCTAAGTAAGAGCAATTCAGATTTTTATTTTGATATGCGTCTCAATGCGGAACTGCCCCTTCCTCAAACTTCAGATACCATAAAGGCGGTTTTCAGTCAGCCCAATGGATTTTATACCAGCCCATTCAATCTGAAACTTGATGTGCCCGATCCTTCCTACACGCTTGTTTATACCATCGACGGGTCCAATCCACAGAATTCATCAACAGCTATCATCGGAGGAACTACTGCTACCATTAACGTAGACCCCTCCATAGAAACAGGACGTCCTAAAACTCCCTGTTTTATAGTCAGGGCCTCACTTAAAAAGGGGACTCTGGCCCCATCCTTTCCTCTTACCCAGACCTATATCTTTTTAGACCAGGTCATGACTCAGACCTATCCGGGTGATGGGTGGCCTCAGCAAGGCAGTATCTATGGTCAAACCATTGATCTGGATATGGACCCGGATATTACCCAAAGCGCGACATATGCCAGCCAGATGAAAGATGCCATGACTTCTATCCCCTCCATTAGTGTGGTGACTGACTTAGAGGACCTGTTTGGTGAAATGGGTATTTATGTAAATGCATGGAATCATGGCGAAAATTGGGAAAGATTCTCTTCTGTTGAAATAATTAACCCATCGGGTACCCCAGGGTTTAATATCAATGCCGGGTTACGCATAAGAGGTGGCTGGAGCAGGCATGATAATTTTCCTAAACATGCCTTTCGTCTTTTCTTCAGGGATGAGTACGGAGCCCCCAAGCTGAAATTCCCTTTGTTTGAAACAGAAGGGGTAAGTGAATTTGACAAGATAGACCTTCGTTGCGAGCAGAACTATTCATGGGCCCATCCCCCGGGTGACGACCAGGCGAGAAATACTGCTGTACGTGAAGTATTTTCTCGGGATACCCAGCGCGACATGGGCTGGCCTTATACCCGCAGCCGTTATTATCATCTTTATCTGAATGGCATGTATTGGGGATTATACCAAACGCAGGAACGTGCAGAGGCACGGTTTGCTGCCGACTACCTGGGTGGATCAAAGGAAGATTATGATGTAATAAAAGTAGGTGTTGATGCCGGTGGCATTGAAGCCACGGATGGAAATATGGATTCATGGCAAAAAATATATAACCTGACCACCAAAGGCTTTGCCAGCAATGCAGACTATTTTGCCCTTGAAGGAAAGGACCAGTATGGCTATCCTAAAAAAGGAGGTGAGGTAATTATTAACTTGGACAACCTGATCGATTACATGCAACTGATATTCTATACCGGGAACTTTGATTCCCCGGTATCCGCTTTCAATCAAAACCTGGGGGCAAATAATTTTTATGCCATTGATAAAAGGGATGACCGCTCCACCGGATTCCTGTTTTTCTCCCATGATGCCGAGCACTCCTTAATGATCACTCCCGAAGGGCCGGGTAAAGGTATCGAGGAAAACAGGGTTGCCGTTCCCGGGATGTCACCGGGTGTTTTTTCCAGATTTAATCCTCAGTGGCTTAATTACAGACTTACATCCAATGAAGAATATAAGTTGCGTTTTGCCGACAGGGCATACAAAAACTTTTACAACAATGGGGTATTTACCCCTGAAGCTTCGCATGCAAGGTTTGCCAAAAGGGTGGCTGAGGTCACGAAAGCCATCGTAGGTGAGTCGGCCAGGTGGGGCGATACCTTCAAGTCTATTCCCTTTTCATGGGATGACTGGAACAACGAGATTAACGATATTTACAACCGTTTTTTCCCTGAGAGAACAGACATAGTGATTAATCAGTTGAAAGCGGCCGGGCTATTGCCTTCTTTTAATCCCCCGGTTATTACCATGAATAATGTTCAGCTTACCAAAGAAGCTTATCCTGTAACCGGAAGCTACCAGGTGACCCTTAGCAGTGCGACAGGCCAGATATTCTATACCCCGGATGGAACAGATCCCCGTGCGATAGGTGGTCAGGTTAATTCATCGGCCATTGAAATTCCAACTGGAGGCGCGGTTAACCTAAACGGAACCGCCTATATCAAGGCAAGGGTGAAAAATGGCACACAGTGGAGCGCTTTGTCTGAGGTGAAACTATTGAATACCAATGAAAATTTTGATCATCTTAAGATAACCGAACTGCATTATCACCCCACGGATTCCATTATCGACACCCTGATCATCTCAGGCAAGTCATTTGAATTTATAGAGCTTAAAAATACGGGTGATCAGCCCATTAACCTGGCAGGGTTAAGGTTTTCTTCCTCTATTGACTATCAGTTCAAGGAAAACGACGTATTGGCCCCAAAACAGTTTTATGTGATTGCCTCCAAGCCAAAATGGTTCTATGAACGTCATTTTATGGTACCTACAGGAAATTTCAATAAGAATTTCTCGAACTCCGGTGAGCAGGTAGTGCTGTCAAATGCCTCGGGCAGCCCAGTCATCCAATTTACCTATCTGGATTATAATCCCTGGCCACAGCAGCCTGACGGGGATGGGCCTTCGCTCTCGGCGGCGGTAAGATATCCTTCGGGAGACCCAAATGATGCCACTTACTGGAAAGCATCTGCCGCATATGATGGTACTCCTTTTGCAGATGACAGCGGAATTGTTGATACAATAGATGATCCAACTATCGATAACTACCAGGTTGCAGTCTTTCCCAATCCTACCAAAGGACTGCTATACCTTAAAGTAAACAATGCCGATGCTGAAATCAATGTTGAAATCACTTCACTGTCAGGTTCAAAGCTTTATCAGTCATCCGTAGCAGGAAAAAATACGCTGAATCTTCAGTCATTAAATATCAACCCGGGTATTTATCTTGTTAAGACCCGGTACAAAGACCATCTGTCGGTGCACAAGGTGGTGTATCAACCTTAGGTTTTACTATAAAAGTGAATATAAAAAAGGCTTCCCTGGATTGAATCAGGGAAGCCTTTATTGTATGCAACAGAAGCCTTGCTGCTTGTCAGTGTGGAGAATCTTAAGAACCTAAAATACCTTTATGGTCCTCCGGGGAAATGCTAACCCCATTAACGATATGCTCTCCACACCCCAAACTTTAAACTTTAATCTTTAATCTTTAAACTCTTCTTACCCCTCTTCCACCATTACTTTTTCGAGCTCTGAGGCTAACTGGGCCAAGGAGATTTTATGAATCAGGCTGCCCTGGATGGCCAGTGAAATGGTGCCAGCTTCCTCGGAGACAACAATGGCAAGTGCATCGGTAACTTCTGAAACACCAATGGCAGCCCTGTGCCTTAGTCCAAGGCCCGGGTCAAGGTCGGTTCTTTCTGTAATGGGAAGGATACAGCGGGCTGCCGCGATACGGTTGCCAACAATCACTACGGCCCCGTCATGCAATGGGGTATTTTTAAAGAATATGGTTTCCAAAAGGGCATCCGATATGCGGCCGTTGATCTTTTCTCCGGAACGGATGATCTCTTTCAATTCATTCTTATAGGCAATGATGATCAAGGCCCCTGTTTTTGAGCGGGCCAGGTTATCACAGGCTCTTGTGATCTCTTTTATCTGCTGGTCGGTAGCCTGCCTTGGTTTATCAAAATTAAAGAGCTTTTGAAGTCCAAAGCTGTGACCCGACTGGTAATTGGTACCTATCAGCAGTAAAAAGCGCCTTATTTCCTGCTGAAAAACCACCACCAAGGCAATCACTCCCACCCCGATAAATTGTCCCATCAGTGAACCCAGTAACTCCATGTTCATGGCTTTTACCAGCAGCCAGAATACATAGACCAGAAAGAATCCGATGAATATGCTGAATGCTACTGTTCCTTTGATAATTCTGTACATCTGGTACATCAGGGTGGCTACCAGCAGAATATCAACAATATCCATGATCCGTATCGTAATAAACAATGTCATATTCAGCGTATATAATTAATTCAAGTTGCTGGTGTCTGCCTATTGGCGCAACCATTTCACCATTCTCTTTCAATAACCTGTATAAAGCCTTTTTAGTCTACTGCCTTTTGCTGGCAGCCTTTAGCAGGTTGACGAACGGAGCATGTTGAAGATTCGCACCGCCTGTACTGCCTCTTTCACATCATGAACTCTCAATATGTCGGTACCCCCCATCAGGGCCAGGGTGTTGACAACGGAAGTCCCGTTTAGGGCATCTTCAGGATTTAATTCCAGTAATCTACAAATCATGGACTTACGCGATACCCCTACCAATAATGGCACCTGGAATACTTTAAACGAATCGAGCCTGTTTAATAGTTCATAATTGTGATCCAGCGCTTTGCCAAAGCCAAAGCCTGGATCAATGATTACATCCTTGACACCCGCGCGGGTCAGCTTTTTAATCCTGTCGGCGAAGAATAAGGAGATATCCCGAATAATATCCTCATAGACGGGGTTCTTTTGCATATCCAGCGGTGTACCCAGCATGTGCATCAAAATGTAAGGAACGCCCAATCTGCCCACGGTTTCAAACATATGGACATCAAAATTGCCTCCGGAAACATCATTGACTATGCAGGGGCCGCATTGCTGAATCACTTCCAGTGCCACCCACGAACGGTAGGTGTCTATGGAAATGTTTGCATCCGGAAAAGCTTTTTTGACAGCTTTCACCGCGGGTAATAAACGGTCCAGTTCTTCTTTTGTTGATATGCCCTCGGTGCCGGGCCTTGTCGATAGTGCGCCCATATCGATGATGGTCGCCTCTTGTTCCAGTATTTCTTCTGCCCGGCGGAGGATCAGGTCCTGGGTTTTATATCTTCCTCCGTCATAAAATGAATCAGGGGTCACATTCAGGATACCCATCACAATGGGGGTTGATAAATCAATTATTCGCCCGTCAAGACAGATTGAACTCTTGCGTTTAAGAAATTGGTTGGCCGATGGAGTGATTAACATACGTGAGAAATTATGCCCTTAAAGGAATAGGTGCTACAAAAGTAAAATAAAATGGATTTATTATACGCATTATTTAATACTTTTATGGCTCTAAAAATTACGATAATTATGGATAAAACTTCACAGCAATACGATCATGTAATGTCCATCTGCCGGGATATATTTACAAAGAAAATGAAGGATTATGGAATTGCCTGGCGTATACTTCGTCCCAGTTCGGTGACAGACCAGATATTTATCAAGGCACAGCGCATCCGAAGTATCGAGCAGAAAGGAATAAGCAAGGTAGACGAGGGAGTGCGCTCTGAATATATCGGCATTATCAATTATTGCATTATGGCACTGGTACAGCTGGAGAAAGGAACTTCTGAAGGAGATGACCTTTCCGAACAGGAAACCCTGCAACTGTACAATGCCTACTTTACCCAGGCCAAGGAACTGATGATGGATAAAAACCATGACTACGATGAGGCCTGGCGATATATGCGCATGAGCTCCTATACCGACCTTATTTTGATGAAGCTTAAACGCACCCGGCAAATTGAGGATAACAGCGGCAAAACACTGATCTCGGAAGGTATTGAGGCAAATTATCTGGATATGATCAATTATGCTGTTTTTGCGTTAATTAAGATTGAATTTTAACTTCTCGTTATGCTAAAACATATTGCACGTGTACTGCTTGGGCTCACTTTTGTGTTTTCAGGATTTGTTAAAGGCATCGATCCATGGGGCTCAGCCTACAAGTTTACCGATTACTTTACAGCCTTTCACATGCCATGGCTTACCGATATGGCCTTTGCCCTTGGAGTATTACTTGCAGCTGTTGAATTTGCAATGGGCGTTGCCCTGATCTTTAACTTCTTCTTGCGCATCACCAGCTGGTTTACCCTGCTGTTTATGATTTTCTTTACAGGACTAACGTTTGTACTGGCACTTACCAATCCTGTGACCGATTGCGGCTGTTTTGGCGATGCCCTAAAAATTACCAACTGGCAGACGTTTTATAAGAACATTGTACTGCTGGCCCTTGCCATTTATATCTTTGTTCAACGTAAAAGATTTGCCCCCAAAGATGGACCGCTTTTGTCTTCTGTGATGACAGTCATCTTTGTTGTTTTCTATTTCTACCTGGTCGATTATTCCTATAACCATTTGCCAATAATCGATTTCAGCCCTTATAAAGTGGGGGTGAATATCCCCGAGGCCATGAAAGTTCCGGAGAATGCTCCCAAGGCGATCTATGAAAATACGCTGATTTACAAAAACCTTAAATCAGGTAAAGAGAAAGAATTTACCGAAGCTAATTATCCCTGGCAGGATACGCTAAACTGGAAATTTGTAAAGATGGGTGATCAAAAGACCATCCAGGAAGGCTACGTTCCTCCTATCCATGATTTTAGAATTGAAACTGCTGAAGGCGAGGATATCAAGGATTTTTTCCTCTATGATGAGAAATACACCTTTATTGCAATCGCCTATAACCTTCAGAAGTCGGACAAGGAAGGCATGAGAAGAATGGGAGAGCTGGCCAAAGCGGCCAAAAGTAAAGGATATAACTTTATTGGATTGACCGCTTCTTCACCCGAAAGCTTTGATGCTTTTAAGAAAGAAACCGGGGCAGATTTTGACTTTTTCAATGCTGATGAAATTACTTTAAAGACCATTGTGCGTTCCAATCCGGGGCTGATTGTCTTAAAGAAGGGAACCATAAAAAGAAAGTACCATTTCAATGATGTGCCCAAGCCTGAACAGTTGGATGCCGAACTTGATTTTTAATTGTAATAAAAAAGCAATGGTTACGTTGTGTAATAGCCGAATCCTAAGAATTATGCGAAAACTTATCTACCTGATTGCTCTTTTTGTTCTAACGGTTCCTGCGGCATTTAGCCAGGTAGGAGGGGAGCGCACCTACCAGTTTTTGGAGCTGACCAATTCAGCACGAATGGCTGCCTTGGGTGGTAATCAGGTAGCGATCAATGATTCTACTGACCTAAATGTTTCCTATAACAACCCTTCACTTTTGATGCCTGGAATGCGCAACATGCTGGCTCTAAATTATATCGGTTACTTTGCAGGGGTAAACTACGGCTATGGCGCCTATTCTTTTAAAACTCCCCTGCCTGGAAATTTTGCCGTTGGCATGCATTACATCAATTATGGTGAGTTTACAGGTGCTGATGAATATGGACAGAAAACCAGTCAGTTTAATGCAGCCGAATATGCCTTAAACCTGATTTGGTCGAACGAGATTAAACTGCCCTTCACCAAAAAGGATTCCATGTTTTATGATGCTTCCACCGATTCCATCAAGGTGATGAGAAAAAAAAGAATCACCTATGGAGTTAACCTGAAACCTTTATTTTCCACGCTGGAGAGCTATCAGTCAATTGGGATTGCAGCCGATCTTGGGATGAGTTATTTTAGCAGGAATGGACTGACCGTTGCCTCCCTGGTAGCCCGAAACATTGGCACACAGATCAGTACTTATTATGAAGGCGCTGACAGGGAAAATATTCCTTTTGACCTGCAGTTCGGCGTTTCACAGAAACTGTTGCATGCACCCATACGTTTTGCGGCCACCATGCAGCATCTGCAGA
>DATGYU010000076.1:0-2041 GCA_035297625.1 Prolixibacteraceae bacterium | reverse complement strand
GCTCCATTATTTTTGTCTCCAGCTTGATAAAGCAAGTAGTCCTTACTTTTTCATAAATAAGCGCAAAGGAATATCAATGAATATCGCACCCACGATCGCCTCTCTGAGCAAATCGAAAAGCTTTGCTTTTAACAAGAAATTTGTCCCGTATCTTTATGTTTTACCATCTGGTTTGTTTTTGTTTGCAGTGCTGGGTTTTCCAATTCTATACAGCGTCTTCATGTCATTTCAAAAATATACGCTTGAGACACTTGTGTCGCGACATACCCAATTTATAGGGTTTGAAAATTATTCTGCTGTTCTAAGAGACCCTGCCTTTGCTGTCGCTTTGAAACATTCCCTGGCATTTACTGTAGCCTGCATATTTTTTCAATTTACGATTGGCCTGGGTTTAGCTATCCTATTTAGTAAAGCCTTCCCTATGAGCAACCTCATGCGGGGTTTGTTGCTATCCGGGTGGCAAATTCCCTCGGTAGTGACAGGCACACTTTTCCTGTTCTTATTCAATCTGGACTATGGCTTGATCAATTTTGTTTTGACTTCTTTACACATCGTCTCCGAGCCGATCGGCTGGATCGTCCAAGCTAATCGAGCCTTGCCCGCGGTCATCATCGCAAATATCTGGCTCGGGATTCCGTTCAATGTCATCTTACTTAGTGCAGGCGTTGCCGGGCTTCCAGAGGATGTCTACGAAGCGGCGACAGTAGATGGAGCAAACGGAGTACAAAAGCTGATTTACATCACGATCCCTTTGTTGAAATCAACAATTCTGGCGGTTCTGATGCTTGGCTTTATCTATACCCTGCGAGTATTTGATCTGATTTGGATCATTACCAAGGGTGGCCCAGGGAGCGCAACGGAGGTGTTGCCTACCTTTGCATACCGGCTTTCGTTCATCAATTTCAATTTTGGACGGAGTTCTGCTGTATCGGTAATCATGCTGCTCATTCTTCTGGGCGGTGCCATCTTGTATTTGTGGGCCATTACAAAGGAAGAGAGACTATGAGAGAGAAGTCGGTTGATCCTATTGATGGTTCTTTTTTAAGCTTTCTCCGAATTATCCGACCTGTACGCCGTCTAATGCGGGGATCACGCTTCGAGTCTGTTGTAAGGTTTGCCATAGGCTTTACAGCAACTGCAATCTATCTGATGCCTATCTTTTGGATGGTTTCCACCTCCTTGAAGTCCCCAACTGAAATTTTTCAAACTCCTCCGGTACTCGTTCCAGCGCATCCCCAAATCGATAGTTATCGCTCTGCTCTGGGATTGCCAACTAACCGGCCTGAGTTGTATATCACCGGCGCCCTATATTTTAAAAATTCCTTCATCATCGCTGCCTCTACTATGCTTCTAACACTCGTCTTTGCTATCCCGGCTGCCTATGCTTTATCGCGTTTCAACTTCCGCGGCAAAACCAGCTTTATGCTTTTTTTGATCGTTACACAGATGCTGCCTGCTGTGTTGTTGGTCATTCCACTGTTTGTGCTGTTCAAAATGCTCGGTCTATATAATACCTACTTCAGCGTCATATTGGCCGATACAGCCCTGGCATTGCCCTTTGCGGTCATCATTTTGCGTACTAGTTTTATACAAATTCCGGAAGCGCTGGAAGAAGCTGGCTTGATCGACGGTGCTTCACGCTTACAGGTTCTCTGGTATATCGTGTTGCCCTTAATCAGGGCAAGTTTGGTTGCTGTCGGTGTCTTTTCCTTCTTAACGGCCTGGGGCGAATTTGTCTTTGCTTTATCGTTTTTGGCAAAACCTGAACTACAACCAATTTCAATTGGTGTTTTTCAATTCATTGGCATGTACAAAACTCAGTGGGATACGATGATGGCTTTTTCAACTCTAGTGGCAATCCCGGCTGTCATCGCGTTGCTGTTTTTACAGCGTCAGTTCATCAGCGGGTTGACGTCCGGCTCGGTGAAATAACCTGCACTTCCGGCTTTACTGGAAAGGAGGTGATGCCTGATTGATACTGCTTCGGCTTTTGGGTCGTTTTCGTCGAAATACATTCAAGTAAGGAGAAAAGAAAGATGCA
>DATGYU010000075.1:0-2163 GCA_035297625.1 Prolixibacteraceae bacterium | reverse complement strand
TTTCTGCCTGCTATCCTTATATCCACGTACCAGCGCATCGGCATTTTGGAAATCAAAATAAGCCTGTTTAGCCGATTCCCTGGTCTTACGGCTCAGTGCATCCATACCGGAATCGTAATATTCCTGAGCAGCTTTATTCTGTACATCGGTCATTTCTGAAGTATACGATTTAATATTGCTTACCAGTTTGCGGGCAGCAGGGACACGGCGTATTTCATCAGACATGCGGTTAACGGTCTGCATGATATCCAAAGTCTGCTTCCATTTGAAAGGATCATTACTGGATAGTGTCCGATCGATTTCTTCCTGATAATAGGTAATGGCCATAGGGTAGCCTTCTGAAATTACCTGAGAGGCCTTTCGATTGTCGGTATCGCTGCTAAGGCGGCCTACTGCCTTCATGATGGCATCGTAATAGTTCCCTCGTTCAAGAGATTTTTTACCGGTAGAGCATGACGCTATCGTTACAGCGATAAGGAGTATCAGTACATTTATCTTTTTCATGGATTATAAGGAAAAATCAGATTTAACAGCTTTTATAATTGGGCTGCAATATATTATTTATCTTCCATTTTCTTTGCTTCATTCCAAATCTCATCCATTTCGGCAAGGGACATTTTTTTCAGATCTTTCCCTTTCTGCAAGGTTTGACTTTCCAGATAATTAAACCTGTTGATGAACTTCAGGTTGGTGCGTTCAAGGGCCGTTTCCGGATCCACCCCATACAGGCGGGCCGCGTTGACCATGGCAAAGAAAAGGTCTCCAAATTCACCTTCTATCTTATCTTTATCCACATTGTCAATTTCAACACTTAATTCATTGATTTCTTCCTTTACCTTATCCCACACTTGTTCTTTATACTCCCAGTCAAAACCAATCCCGCTGGCCTTTTCCTGGATACGGTTGGCTTTAACCAAGGCAGGCATGGCAGCAGGCACTCCTTCCAGAACACGCTTATTGCCCCCTTTTTCTTTCAGCTTCAGGGTTTCCCAGTTCTGTTCCACTTCCCGGGCATTGGCAACATCGACCTCTCCAAAGACATGAGGATGACGGTAAACGAGCTTTTCATTGATGGCATTGAGCACATCGGCCATATCGAAAGCTCCTTTTTCAGCGCCTATTTTGGCATAAAACACAATATGGAGCATCAAATCGCCCAGCTCTTTCTTCAATCCTGTTAAATCGTTACTCAATATGGCATCTGCCAGCTCGTAGGTCTCTTCAATGGTCAGCTTGCGAAGCGATTCAAGGGTCTGCTCTTTATCCCACGGACATTTTTCCCGCAGTTCATCCATGATTTCCAGCAACCGGGCAAATGCTTTTAAAGTATCGTTCATTGTTGTATTATCTCTTTTAATTCTAAATATAAACTTATCAAGAGCATTAAACGGTAGTGGCTTTTTTACCTTTTCTGGCTCTAACGATCAGAAAGACTACAAAACCAGCGCCAATTAATATGAATCCCCATGTTATCTCACGGAAATATACTTCCCATTTGTCTACCAGTACATAGCTCATTACGGCCAGTATAGAATTCCAAAGCGCGCTGCCCAAAGCGGTATAAAGGACAAACTTTTTAAGGTTCATTTTTGAAAGCCCTGCCGGAATAGATATTAAATGGCGGATACCTGGCAATAAACGACCAATGAAGGTTGAGGTATTGCCATTCTTCAGAAAATATTGTTCTGCATGTTCTACCTTTTGCGGGTTGATGAAAAACAACTTGGCCCAACGACTGCCTGCAAGGGCATAAATAATCTTTCTTCCCAGATACAGGGACAATAAGTAATTAAAGAGGGCTCCTATAACACATCCCAATGTTGAAAAGAAAATAATCAGCCCCAGATTCAATTTACCGGATACGGCCAGATAAGCTGCCGGGGGGATGACCAGTTCACTGGGCAGTGGCACAAAAGAACTCTCGATGGCCATTAATACTGTAATTGTGAAGTAATTGATGTTTGATAAGTACCAATCGATAAAAGGCTGAAAAGTTTCTCCAAGCATGTTGTCTGTTTTAAAGAAGCGTAAAAATACAAAGAAGAAGGAGATTGAAAACAAATAAACTGAATTTATAAGTAAATGAATGAAATGTCATCACCTGTTAATATAAATAATAAAGCCAAGTCTTAAAGGAGTTGGCTTTATTATTTATACGCGGCA
>DATGYU010000074.1:0-17442 GCA_035297625.1 Prolixibacteraceae bacterium | reverse complement strand
TGGCCATGACAGGAGAGATTACCCTTCGCGGTAAGGTTTTGCCTGTAGGTGGTATCAAAGAAAAGATACTTGCCGCCAAGCGTGCCGGTATCAAAGAAATCATCCTATCAGAGGCCAACAGGAAAGACCTTGAAGAGATCAAAGAAGTTTACATTGATGGGTTAATATTTCACCATGTAAATACGATTCAGGAAATGCTGGAGATCGCTTTGCTGGAGACCAAGGTGGAAAAGCCGGCAGTGATTGAATAGAAAAGTTCCAAGTTCCAGGTTCCAGGTTTCAAGTCAGGCTCTTTGCAAGCTTAACTTGGAATTTGGAACTTGAAACTCTTTAAAACGTCGGGAATATATTCAGCTTCTTAAAATTATTCAGATTGCTCTTGGTAATTGTTTCCTCGTGAATGTTGTTATTGTAACGGATCAGGCAGATTGATTTCTTTTTATCAATGCGTACCAGGTAATTAAGGTTGATATAGATACCTCTGTTAATCTGGAACAAAAGAGAGGAGTTAAGTGAACTCACCAGGCTGCTGATTCTTCTGGTTACTATTTCAATGGACCCATCTTGCAAATAAACCTCAGTGCTGTTAATCTTAGCCTTTATCATTACCACATCCTTGATGTCGATAAAAAGCAAGGCATGGGTAGTGGGTAAAAGAACCTGGGAGGAATTGGTCTGGGACTGAATAAACTGATCCACTTTTTGCTCAAGCTTCTTCTTCTCCTCCTTGGCCATGTATTTATTGATTACCCTTTGAAGGTCAGTCAGGCAAAAAGGCTTGGTTAAAAAGTCAAGAGGCTGAATGGACAAGGCCTGGTAAGCATACTGCTGATAGGCTGTGGTAAAGACTACTTCTGAATGAAAGTTGTTGTCTTTAAACGATTCGGCCACCTGCAACCCCGTCATATCAGGCATGTCGATATCTAAAAATACCAAATCTGGAAAATCTTTAATGATCAACGATAATCCTTCCTTCGGATTGGTGCTTTTACCTATGACCTTTACTTCAGGGAATTGCCTAAGATACATCTCCAGCAAATAAATTGCCTCTGCATCGTCGTCTATGATAATTGCTGATATAGAATTAGTATTCATTTTCGTTAGTCTAAGTATAATCTGCTTAATGCACGAACAGGTAATCTTGCGCCCTGTATCTCGTGCTCATTTCCGTTAAATGTTAAAATTACAGTGTTTGTCTTTAAGTAGACTTTACGAATAAAATTCTTGTTGACTATGACCGACCGGCTAATACGAATAAAGTTATAGGGTTGTAGAATTTCTTCTACTTTTGAGAGAAACAAAAAGGTTAGTTCTGTACTTTTATTAACAAAATGAATCTCAGTAAAAGCTCCATCAGCTTTACAATAGAGTATTTCTTCAGGATTAATGATGATGTAACCCTTTATTGTATTAAATCCTAATCGTAAATCGGGTTGTTTATTCTCAATCAAATCCATTATTCTTAACTCTGGATTATTGCTTTTATTCAGCAATACCTTTCCCAGCAGTTTTTCCACTTCAGCCTTATTTACCGGTTTTAAGAGATAATCATAAACCTCATGATGAATGGCTTCGGCAGCATAATCTTTCGAATGGCATACAAAAGCAATGGTGGTCTGTGGAAGTTTCGACTGGATAAACTTTATAATACCCGATCCTGTTTTACCTGTTGTTGGATATTCCATCAATACAAGCTGTGGGCTTACATCTATAACCTTTAACAAGGCGACATCGGTATCTTCTGCTGTCTCAATCAAGGTGTCTATAGAAGTTGCATCAAGTATTCTGACAATATCTTGCAGTTTGTCCGTATCGCTTTCAATAATCAAAATGCTGACCTGATTTCTATTCATGCAAAGTCTTAATTAAAGAGAGCAATAAAGATAGTGATATCTGTTACATTTCAAATCTATTTTTGATTGAAGTTTAACTTTTGTTTTTAAAATAATTTTATAAGAGGTAATAAAATAAGGATCACCGGTTCCTAACAATGAATAATTTTCTCAAATAAATGGTATTGAAAGGATTCTATTCCATTGCAAAGAAAAGAATAGAATCCTTCAATTATCGGGGAGTTTTAATCTTTTAAGAACTTCAACACACTGGTTCTGGTATCTGCACTGATCTTTATAAAATAATAACCTTTTTTCAAACCATTAAGATCATATCTGTATGACTGCGCTTTGTTGGGAAGCACTTTTTGGTCAACAAGTGTTCCGGTGATTGAGTAAATTTTCAATATTCCTCCGTTATTTCCCGAGAATAATAAATCGATGTAGTCACTGGCAGGATTGGGATACAATTGGAAACCTCCTTTAGCCAGCACATCTGCAGACGTGGCAGGATTTACGGTAATAGTTCCCACCATTCCAAATGCTGCGTGTGGGTCGCAATGATAGTCATAGTGCCCCGCAGTTTTAAAAACATATTGATAGGTCCAGTTCAAACCCACGTTATTCCCGAAGGATTCAGGATTATTGGGAAAAGTAGTTTGTGTACCATTTACATTGTGCCCCATAGCACCCGTGTTGGTCCATACTACGATATCACCCGCATTAATAGTCAGATCTTTAGGAGTAAACTGATAATCGGTCACAGATACCGAATGCGTTGTTTGAGCAACAAGGCTTAAGGCCGAAAATACAACAATAAACGTCAAAATAAACGTTCGGATGATTGAGAAAGTAAAAATTGTTTTCATTGGCTATGAATTTAGAATGTTAATACTAAAGTGTTTACCCAATAAACAACATTTACTCAATTCATTTGTTTTCTCAATAAAAAGATTAAACGGTATTTTATTTTATGAAAGCTAAAAGCTTCAAATTCCAGGATTGAGTAATTGAATAATGCCCTCTGGCAACTGTGTATTAAGCATTTGGCCATTCCTTTTGAATCTCCTTTTCTCATATTCCCTGAACTATTATTCCAAAATAAAGCTGCCCTCCCAACTTACGTCGGCGGGCAGCCATTATGTGGAATTGTCTTTATCTTATCTACGTGTGACAGCCTGTATCATGGCTTCATTTTTTGTTCCATCGCCAATAAACATTCCGAAAGAACTGCTCTTGTAATTCCAGTTGGCAGAAGCAATGTTGTTTTTATTGAAAATGGTGATCATGTCGTTGTACCAGCGAATACGATCTTCTTCAGGAGCCCCGGCAATAACGCCGTACTCACCGCAATATAATTGAAGCCCCAGTTCTTTTGATTTCTGAATAGGCTTTTGCATCATGCTTTCCATCTTATCGATATTCCATTCAACGTCTACAAAATCTTTTGCAATTGCCTGCTGGTCGGCAGGAAGTGAATCATATTCCGCCTTTGAAAGTAGAACTCCCGGGTAATGTACAGGACCTGTATACCCCTTTAGGTTGGTCCAGCTTGCATTGTGGTGGGTAAGGAAGAATGGTTCATAGAAATGGTAGCTAAGAATGATGTTTTTGTCGGCAGGAACTTTCAATACATCAAAGGTATTGGCCGACTGCCACATGTTGGATCCAATTACAATAATACGTTCAGGTTCCAAGGGGCGAAGGGTTTTCATGGCATTTGCAACCAGGTTATTCCATAGCTCCGGATCATCGGCTACCGCTTCATTCATCAGCTCATAAGCTACATCACCCACTGAATAATCTTTCAAAGCGGCAGACAAATCAGCCCATAATTTATAGAACTTGTCCTGTTCTTTAGGATCTGTCCATAATGGTTTTACTGCAGCATTGAAATGATGGGAACGCAATATGTGCAGGTCGACAATCACTTTCAGCTGATGCTTTACACACCAGTCGATGCAATTGGTCATCAATAGGAAAGCATCGTCATGACGCACGCCGTTTTCATCCCACATCTGCTCCTCGTCTATCGGAAGACGAATATGGTCGAAACCAAGTCCTTTAATGGTCATTACATCTTTTTCCTGGAAGAAACTGTCGCGCTCAGCACCTCGGGCATCCGATTGTGAGAGCCAGTGAGCTACGTTGGTGCCTTTGAAGATTTTAAAATCAGCAGGAGATCCTTTGGTCGCTTGTTTAGTTTGGCATGAAACCAAAAAGATCATTGCCAAAGCAATAAAGAATAGGTTTTTCATTACAAGTTAGTTTAGATGATTAATGTGAAATAATAAGGCAGCAAGTTATCTGTTTTTTTTGATAACCGAAGAATAATAGAGGCCGGAATAATAAAATCTAAGGGATGAAATGAATAAAGGAATTCCCATTGTAACATACAGTACCGAAAGATAAAAAGGGGCTACAATACCTGATGTGCGTAGAAAGATGCCCAGGGAAATCATACCTACCATCATGATATAGCCTTTCTTATCGAAAAAGGAGAATACTGTAGGCTGTTCAACTGGAAGTTGTATAATACGGTTGACATGCTTTTTTGATATACGGGTAAACAGTATTCCATAGAACAATGCACCACATATAAGGCTAATTAGAAATCTAATCCAGAAAGAATCAGGGTTAACATCCATCATCCCGATTCCCCGGGTAAAAAGCATGGTGCCTGCAAAAGTCCATACCACGGCCGCGATAAACAAAAGTATACGCTTGGTGGTACGGGGTATCATAGTTTTAATCTGCATTCAATTCCTTTTTGGGTTTTCTAATCTTCTTTGGCATGAAGGACTGAAGGATTGAAGGACTGACTACTGATCACTGATCACTGGTTTCCAGTCTCCCTGCTCCTACCTGTTTTCCTCAGCAAACTTCCTTCCTCTGCGCAGTGCTTCCAGGTTAAGGTTAACAACTGCTTCGCCTTTTCGTTCAAAAATGGTACGAATGCCATCTTCTATTCTCGAGAATTCGATGTCGATAAACGGAGTAGCAGCTCCCAGCATAACCATATTGGAAGCTCTGACGCTACCCACTTCTTTGGCAATGGCATCAGCGTCAATGGCGATATAACGTGGATGACGGCGAATTTCTGCCAATACTTTTTCCAGCTCAGGGTAGTTGGGGATGTTTACAAAAGGGGTGATATTGGTCACCAGGTAGCCTGTCTCTGACAAATAAGGCAGGTAACGCAACGATTCCATAGGTTCCACCGATAAGATCAGATCGGCTGCACCTCCGGGTATTAGATCTGAAAAGATAGGCTGATCAGAAATGCGCATGTGAGAATACACCGCACCACCGCGCTGACTCATTCCGTGGGTTTCTGCCTGTTTAAGGGTAAGTCCGTCTGCCAGTGCAGCCTCACCTAACACGGTAGCAATGGATAAAATTCCCTGCCCCCCAACTCCTGCCAATATAATATCTGCTTTCATAAAGTCTGCTTAGTTTAAAGTTTAAGGTTTAAAGTTTAATGGTCCGAGTTTCAAGTTCCAAATTCCAAGTACACCGTACTATGGATATTGGTTATTGGATATTCATTATTGGATATTTTTTTATTCTTAATGAGTATCCTTTCTCTCCGCTCTTCCCTTTCTTATTCCTTGTTCCTTGTTCCTTATTCCTTATTTCTTATTTTTTATTATTTAATTGATTTTATTTTCTGCACCGCTATGCATTTTAAGCAACTGACCACTGTTTAAGCTTTATTCCTTTTTCTATGGCTAGCCCTCTGAATACACTCTCTGCGCGGAATAATGACCGACACTCCTTCATAAGCCAGTTCCTTCTCAAACATTTCCACCATTTCGGCATGGTTCTTTTTCAAAGGAACAATGGTATGAATGTGTGCAGGATCTACACCTACACCCAGACAGATCGATTCAATCTTTCCGAAAGCGGAAGAGTCCTGCCCGCCAGTCATGGATACGGATTCATTGTCTGAAATCACGATGGTGATGCTCGATTTTTCGTTTACGGCGTCCAGCAATCCGGTTATACCAGAGTGCGCAAAGGTAGAGTCCCCAATCACTGCAACTGCAGGAATCAAGCCTGCATCGGAAGCGCCCTTGGCCATGGTAATAGAGGCGCCCATATCTACGCAGGAATTGATTGTTTCATAGGGAGGCAAAGCACCCAGTGTGTAACAACCGATATCTGAAAATACCCTTCCTTTGGAATATTTCTCCAACGCTTCATTCATGGCAACATACACATCCTGGTGACCGCAGCCTACGCACAATGCTGGCGGACGATTGGCCACCACCTCAGGAATATCGTAACCCCCGAACTGTTCTTTTCCAAGAGCTTTGGCAATCAGATCGGGATTTAACTCACCATCCCTGGGAAGCGTACCATCCAGTCGACCTTTTATGGGGGTGCCATCGGCAAAAAAGCCTTTGAGCATTTCTTCCACCAAAGGGGCTCCTTCTTCCAGTACCAATATCTCGTCACACTCTTTTTTCAAGCGCTTGATGTAAGCTTCAGGGAGCGGATATTGCGACACTTTCACCAGCGGGAAAGGACAAGTATTATTTGGATAATGTTCCATCAAATAATTATAGGCAATACCGCAGGCTACAATACCAAGGCTTTTATCTTCTCCCTCTTTGTAAAAGTTATATTTTGATTCTTCCGACAGCTTTAAATACAAATCCTGGCTTTGCAGCAGCCCTTTGTATTTGCGGCGTGCAATGGCCGGAAGCAGAATAAACTGACGCAAATCGGTTGGCAACGTGAGTTGATTTTCTTCCAGTGTCTCCTTGCAAACTACCCCGGCCCGTGAATGGGCAATGCGGGTAGTAATACGAAGCATTACAGGCACTTTAGCCTTTTCGGAAAGGGCAAAGCCTTCACGGGCCATATCGTAGGCTTCCTGCTGATTGGAAGGCTCCAGAATGGGCACCATGGCAAACTTGCCATAAAAGCGTGAATCCTGCTCGTTTTGCGAGGAATGCATGGAAGGGTCGTCTGCCACGGTCAGGATAAGTCCTCCGTTCACGCCTGTCAGTGCCGAGTTGACAAAAGCGTCGGCTGCCACGTTTAACCCCACATGTTTCATGCAAACCATGGTGCGCTTGCCGGCATAGGACATTCCCAAAGCGGTTTCCATGGCGGTCTTTTCATTACACGACCATTTACTGTGAATATTGCGTTCCGCGGTAAGCGGATGTTCTTGTATAAATTCAGTAATTTCGGTAGAAGGCGTACCGGGATACGCATAAACACCTGACATTCCACCATCAATGGCTCCCTGTCCGATCGCCTCAACCCCTAAAAACAAATGTTTTTGCATAAGTCAGTTTTTTTAATTCGAAATCGGACCCAAAAATAGCAGAATAGCTCAGTAAAACAATCATACCTGTCGCATATTCCAAACTATTGATATTAAAATAAAAGTAATTGAGCTATCCCGATTATTAAATATCAGTAAAATAGCCAGACCGGTTTAGATATATTAACTGCCTTTGTTTTAACTCATCTTCATTTAAGCTATCTTCGCAAGGAAATTCTTTTCTGTCTTGGTCCATCCATTTGGCAAGGCAGTTTTAGACTGAATATTTAACCTGAAAACCAACTAAATTGAAATATACCGGCTTCATCGTTGCTGCTGTAATGTTTATACTTTGCGTGCAGCAAATCAATGCTCAAACAGCAGCCCAGGCGGTCAGGGTTTCTACTCCCCCTTCCATCGACGGACAAATCAACGAGCTAGTTTGGGAACAGGCTACCCACATTGACCAGTTCGTACAGCGTGAGCCCAACCCGGGAGAAGCGGTTTCTGAAAAGACCATCGTGTCGGTTTGCTACGATAATAACTTCCTCTATTTTGCTGTAAAATGTTATGACGATCCCAAAAAGATTACTGCCAAGGAAATGGCACGTGATGTTAGTTTGGGTAACGACGACAGGGTGCAGATTATCCTGGATACTTATCTTGATCACCGCAACGGCTACTGGTTCCAGATCGGGCCACGCGGCTCTATTGGCGATGCCCTGGTAAGTGAAAATGGCGCTTCCCTGAACAAGGAATGGGATGGCCTGTGGACCGGCAAATCAAGTATCAATGCTGAAGGCTGGGAAGCGGAACTGGCCATCCCGTTCAAAACCTTGGGCTTCAATCCTGACAACACCACATGGGGCATGAAGCTGATCCGTAACATCAAGCGTAAGCTGGAGGCTTCCTACTGGCCCGTGGCCAACCTGAATACCCACCGTTTCCAGATATCCGACTCAGGTCTTTTGACAGGCCTGGAAGGCATCTCGCAAGGAATAGGCCTGGATGTTTCACCTTATGCCATCGGGGGTATGAATACAAAGCATGGCGAAAAAGCTTCTTTTATGAAAGATGCGGGTCTGGATGTGTTTTACCAGATTACTCCAAGATTGAAAGCTTCCCTGTCTGTCAATACCGATTTTGCGGAAACAGAAGTGGATGACCGCCAAATCAACCTAACGCGCTTCAGCCTTTATTTTCCGGAGAAAAGGGATTTCTTTCTCGATGGATCCAATTATTTTAAGTTTGGCATTGAAGGGGATGACAACAATTCCTACCGAAATTCCATCGTGCCATTTTTCTCCAGAAGGCTCGGGCTGGACAACAGCGGCAACATGCTCCCGGTGAACTATGCTGCCAAAATTACCGGCACTCAAAGCAACTGGAACATCGGGCTGATGCACATCAGCGATGTGCGTGATTATGGGAATTCGCAGCTTTCCGTAGGGCGTATTACCCGAAATATTGGCAAACAATCATCCGTTGGCGTGATAGGAACCTGGGGAAATGCCCTTTCTCATGATGAAAATAAGGTAGGCGGTTTCGACATAAAACTGGCTACCTCCAGATTTCAAAAGAACAAGAACATTGCCTTAACCATGTTTGGCCTGATCTCAGACACCCAGGGCAAAAAGGATAACAATATCTCCTGGGGAGCCGACATCGCTTATCCCAACGACTTTTTATACTTCAGCCTGGGCCATTATGAGGTGGGCGAAAACTTTGTGGCCGGCATCGGCTTTGTGCCAAGAACCAACATCAAGGCCTCCTATGGAAATATTTCCATTGGCCCAAGACCCAACACATGGGGCATCCTGCAACTTAAAAGCGGCGCGGGATTCAATTATATCGTCAATTTCAACAATGAGCTGGTCACCCGTGTAGTTAACCTTTCGCCTTTGGGCATTCGTTTTAAATCAGGTGAAGAAATCTATTATTCCATCAACCAGCAGTATGAATACCTGAAAGAAGACTTTCATATTTACAGTGACTTTGTGATCCCTCAGGATGATTACACTTTCTGGTACCATAACCTCCAGCTCATTACTGCGGGCAGTCGTAATCTTGCAGGTGCTATAAGCCTTGGAACCGGTGATTTTTACAATGGTAAAAAGGAGGATATGCGTCTAAGTATTAACTACAAAGTAGCAGTTCCTTTCTACATTGGCGGCAATTATGCCGCTAACCATGTCACCCTTCCCGAAGGAGATTTCACCACCAAAATCTACCAGGTCAATGCCAATATCCTTTTCAGCCCTACAGTTACCCTGTACAATTATTTCCAGTATGACAACAACTCGGGAAATACAGGCTGGCAATCGCGCTTCCAGTGGATTGTCAAACCGGGCAATGAAATCATATTGGCCTGGACTTCAGGATGGTCTTCCTACATGTACATCCCACAGATGAATGAAAGCGCGCTGAGGTTTAAGATAAAGTATAACATCAGGTTTTAGGGGAGTATCGAGTTCCAGGTTCTCTCTCCTCAGGCCCGACTTTAAGGACCTTAAGGACTTTAATGACCTTAAAGTCGGCTTTAGGGAAGAAAATGCCTTCTGATTACTGTCCACTGCCATTCTTCTCTTACGAAGATTTACTATTTTTACCCAAAATACCCTGTTGAAAAGCTTTCCAGCAAATACGCTTCAGTTAACCCTGATCAAGATTGCCAAATGGTTTAACCTGGTCATGCCTGTCGTGGTACTTTTTTACCATGACAACGGGCTCAGCATGTCTCAGATCTTTCTGCTGAAATCGGTCTATTCCATTGCCATGGTGGCCACTGAACTGCCCTCTGGCTACCTGGCCGATGTATGGGGATGCCGCCGTACCATTCTGATGGGCGCCATCCTGGGAACCCTTGGCATTCTGATTTACAGCCTGTCACACGATTTCACCAGTTTTATGGTGGCAGAAGTAATTTTGGGTATTGGCTTTAGCTGTGTATCCGGAGCTGACTCTGCCCTTTTGTACGACTCGCTGAAGGCCGAAAACCGCGAACATGAATACATCCGTTTTGAAGGAAGGATTACTTCTGCAGGTAATTTTGCCGAAGCCATGGCTGGTGTGGCCGGCGGATTACTGGCAACAATCAGTCTGCGAACCCCTTATTTTTTCCAGATAGGCATTGCTGCTATTGGTATTCCGGCGGCTTTTCTGCTGAAAGAGCCCCGCCATGTGCTCGAAAAAGCCCATCTCACTTTCAAAGATATCCTTACGGTCCTCAAAATTAACTATCAGCAAAAAGAAATAAGAAGCGCCATCCTGATCTCCTCTTTCACGGGAGCGGCCACTCTCACCTATGCCTGGTTTGTACAGCCCTATTTTGAAAAAGCAGGAGTGCCCGTGTCAGCTTTTGGCATTTTGTGGACGATGATCAACCTCTCGGCAGGGATGGTGTCGATGTATTCCTACCGCATTGAACGATGGCTGGGCCGAAAATACAGCTTGCTGGCCATTGTCATTTTACTGTCTGCCGGATTTATTTTCACTTCCTTAGCGGTCAGCCTGGCCGGAATTGCCATCATTTTTGCGTTCTATCTCGTGCGCGGACTTGCCACTCCTGTCTTGAAAGACTACATCAACCAGTATACCGATTCAAAAGTGAGGGCCACGATCCTTTCGGTGCGTAACTTTGAAATACGCATCATCTTCGCGGTCATAGGCCCAGCCCTTGGTTACCTGACCGACCATTTCAGTCTGCAAACCGCCCTGATGACAGCCGGCATTACCTATTTTCTGGCCGCTATGTGGAGTATCGGGCCGTTGATAAAGCATACTTCTGAACACGATTAAAAGATTATAAGATGCACAGGATAAAAAAAGGATGCATATTGTAATCCTGTCTGTCCTGTAATCCTTTAATCGTGTTCAGACATTTTTAAATCCGCTTTTATCCGCTGGATCCGCTAAATCCGCGTTCCTATTTCTTTATTAAATACTGACACTGCCCACGTATTGGCTGTCAGAGATGTTGGTTTGACTGATGTTGCGGAAGGCGATATAGCATTGCAGATTTTCTCTCCCAAAACCATCAGGAAGGGCAAAAGCCTGGCTGCCGGTCATACGGGAATTACCTAACAGAAGCGAGACCGATTTTTGCGTTTCAGGATGATATACCAGCAAAACGACCTTATCGTTGGCCATAGCACCCAATTTATCGCAATTATTCTCCCATGTAAAAAGTAATTCCCCTGCCGGGCCGGCAATTACAGAAGGATTCAAAGCACCCGGCAATGCCCCCATGCTGACCTTCAACTTCGTATAGTCGATGCTGTAATCCGGATAAACACCCTTCAGGGCATTTTGCATGTTGACAGAAACAGCGGCATTAAAGGTCGATTTCCTGCCCGTACGGTTTCTAAATCCTACCCGTAGAAATTCCTGTAGTGGTTTCAGAAAGTGTAATACTGTGGAGAAGCGCGCTCTTTGATCCAACTGTTTGGTTGATTTTGGATCATTAGGATTGGTATGCCTGCCACGCATGTAGTCGACGCCATTCCAGTTACCTCCAACTACGGTTCCTACTTTACCTGAGAAACCGCCCATTATGCCTTGTTGAATTGAAGCCATAGCAATTGGTCTTAATAGGTTTAAAACATAGCGTTGAAGAAGTCTTTTAAAGAAGACATTTTCTTTCCTAAAAATTTTTCTGAAAGTAATTCTTTCTTATGTAAATTCCAAATAAATGAAGCTTTTTCTTCAATGTATCAATTTGCCTGTCAGATCCTTGGAATGCTATTCAAAATAAAGAAGGATTTTTTATAGTGGTCTTTGTGTTTAAACCTTTTTTTACCACAAAGTACACTAAGAGATTACACAAAGAACACAAAGATTAAAAAAAAGAAAAGCCCTGGTATTCGGCCAGGGCGCTATCATATTCGCTTAAATTAGGACGCAAATGCTTGGCGAGTAATCTTTACCATCCCTTGATCCAAAGAACAGATAAAGATGAGTAACCGTGGAAGGTTCTGCGGGCAACTCAAAATTGCCACCCAGGGAACCCCTGGTAATGTCCGTGTCAATAATGTCAGAATATTGCCCTTCACCGGCACTGACGGCCAGCAGTTCATCTTTCAAATGAAGGCCTCCCAGCACAGGATCAACCTCCCAGCTTACGTTGATCGTAGAAGAGCCTGTTGATTTGCGGCTCACTTTAAGACCTTGAGGCAGTGTCAGGTTCCCGGTCGAAAGCTGGATTTGGCTGACATCAGTCAGCGTGCCATCCGCAGAAAATGCCGGTGAATTGACTTTTTGAAACAGCCTGAAGCCACTGGTACCCTGGGCCGACTGATTCCAAACCCTTGGAATAACGGTGGTCTTAAACAGGCCACAGAACTTCATAATTTGAGCAAAACGCTGCTGGTTAAGCAACATAGCCGGGGTGCTGGAATCTTTCTTACGCTGGGGAGCCCTTCTTATATAGGTTTTCCCCTGACGGTGTACGAAAACCATGTTCCCCAATTTTCCTGAAAGGATTGCTTCTATTCCTTCTCTAACCTTCGTCATAATGCCTTCAAATTTAATTCGTATTTAATTCAAATATAATTCATATATAATAGGTAAATATACGAATAATATTTGTATTATATTTGAAGAAGATTCGAATTATAT
This sequence comes from Prolixibacteraceae bacterium, assembly GCA_035297625.1. Taxonomy (GTDB): domain Bacteria; phylum Bacteroidota; class Bacteroidia; order Bacteroidales; family Prolixibacteraceae; genus Aquipluma. Next base: position 4,713 of record DATGYU010000074.1, on the reverse strand, counting down.
TCGAATTATTTTTGAGAATGGTTAGAAGCGGATTAGAAGAAGGTTAGAAGCAAACCTGTTTTGATAAAGTTTCGGTAGATATCTCTGTTAGTATTCAGTCTTGTATTCTGAGAGGTGAAATGAACATTGATTAATAAAAATCGCCCGACAGATTATTTAGTCTGCCGGGCGATTAATTGGAAAGAGCTTATTATTTATGAAGCTTTCTTCCGTTTCTTATTCCTTATTTCTTGTTTTTTATTTCTTATTCGATATTGAATATTGGATATTTTTAAAATATTGATCCAAGTATTACCATATCCAACCTGCCTTATTTAAACAGTTTCTTCAGCTCATCGCCAATCTTCTTGGTCGATTCCTTGATCTGGTCCTTGGTGGCTTTCTTCACTTCCTGCTCAATCTGGGCGCGGGCCTTGGTTAAATCCAGCGAGACCTCAGGCTTGGTAAGGGCGCCCTTCAAAATAACAGAGGCATCCACCATTTTAATGTTGTCAGAACCGGGCAACAAGCCCAGGCCTTTGTTGATGTCACCTCCCAGATCCTCACGGTTGACCTTGAAGTCCATGGTCATATTGATCTGCCGATCGGCGGATAAAGTACCGCCAATGGTAGCTTCCTGATCGGCAATGGTGGTCTGGAAGGGATTCAGGGTAAGCGCGCCATTTTCAAATTTAAATTTGGCAGTAAAATCCTTGATCTTTACATCCTTCAGTTTGTCTTTTTTGATCACCCCGCGGATCTGGTTAAAGATAGGCGATTCAATGATCATCAAATTAAGGGTATTGATCAGGCCTTCGCCATTTAAACTGGTTGGCACAATATCCATCTTTTCATTCATGGCACCGGAAAGACCAAACTGAGTGGAGAATTTCCCCTGGCTATGCGCGGCCAAAGGCACGTAACGCTGGAAAGTTTCGAGCGATTGATAAGCGGCAGGCATGTCCATATTTTGCATATTGACCTTAAAGTCGAAAGTTGGCTTATTTTTTACCTTGCTGGCATACAAGCCCGTCATGACCACCCTACCCTGCAGCATATCCATGGCCAGATTGTTTAACTCCATACGGCGGTCTTTTACTTTGATAGCGCCATTAATATTGTTGATTGGCATCTTATCATATACCGCCTTCTGAATGTTGCTCTGGAAGCTCAAATCCAGCTTATCGGGCACTTCGAAGGCTGTCGCGGAATCGGCAGGGGCAGCCGGGGCTGGTTTTGCAGCTTTAACCGCTTTTGTGGTGTCGGGTTTTTCTTCCTTCATGAGATTGGACAATTCAGTAAAATTCATAAAAGAAGATTTTAGATTGAAGTTACCTTTGAGCACCCCGTTTTTAAACACGTAGGGCAAATAGTTGCTCACATTGCCCGTTAATGCAAAATCGCTCTGCCCTACCTTACCGTCAAACTTGCCAACGGTAATCTGGTTGGTGGTGGCATTTACCTGCGCCTGACTGATTTCGACGGGCTTGGTTAACTTATTGCTTACAATTTTGAAATTCTGAATGGTAGCCTCCCCGTCCGATTTGAACTTCTCGTATTCCTGTTTTTCGATGGACGACATTCTGCCTGCAATCTGCATCCGGGCTTTCATGATACCCGTCAGATCAAGGCTGTCGACCGGGATGGCCTGTTTCAAGGTGTTAAAGTCGATGGTACCGGCAAAAGTGGCTGCAATATTAGGGTCGGTCACCATTTCGCTCAGGTTCAGGGTCATATCGATAGGGTTATTTTTAATAGAAGCATGGGCCTTATCAACATTAACCACCATGGTATTCATGTCTCCTTCAGGCTTGTTGATCCGGGCCGAAACCTGGATATCCTGCACACTTTCGGGAAGCGCCTGGTATTTAAAACTACCATTGGAGACATTAAGCAGCACGTCGATGGCCGGATAAATTTCATTGTAGAACAAGCCTTTTACTGAACCTTTAAATTCTGCAGCACCGTTAATGGTAGCTTTCTCAAGGTATTTCTGGTAATCGGCAGGCACCAAGGCAAGGATGGTGGCAAAATCACTTTTCTCGCTTTGGAAGGCAATGTCAAAGAGCATACTGTCGTTAGGCATGGAGAAATTGCCGTTAACCTGCAAGGGCAGGTTGTTGATCATCAGCTTACCCCGGTCAAAAGTAAAAGACATTTTATCGTAATCGGCCTTCAACAAGGTTTCCGCTTTAAGTTTTGTATTGGAAATATATTTAACCGAGTCGTATTCAAAAATTACCTCTCCCACATCGCCTTTCAAATCAAAGGTGGTAAGGGTTCCTTCGACTTCCCCTGTTGAGTTGACATTGGTATTCTTCACCCACATTTTCATGGGCATAGAGGCATCTCCATAATAGAGATTAAGGTTATTAACCTTGATGTCGTTTAGTTTCATCTTAAATGACTGGTCCGCGGCAGGTTCTGCTGAAGGAGCTCCTGTTTCCTTGGCAATATCCCAGTTGGCCTTTCCCTCTTTGTCGACCAAAAGATTGATTCTTGGCTGATCAATGGTAAGTGTTTTAAGCTCCAGATTTTCCCCTTTGATCAGTTCCGACAGGGAGATACTGGTAGATATCGACTTCGCGTACATCATGGTGTCGCTGGCAAATTGGTTAATCCCCACTACTGTCAGCTGCTCAAGTTCCATACCCACCTTTGGAAAGTGGGAAAACAAGGATACATTAAAGTCCTTAAAATCAACTTTCGCGTTGACCTGTTTATTGATAGTGGCTTTCACCTTGACCAGCAGTTTGTCTTTGTACAAAAATGGAATCAGTGCCAGAATACCAATGATCAGGACGATAACTCCAAGGATGATGATTATTTTCTTTTTCATTTCACAGGTGTATTATTGTTTAAAATGAGCGTACGCAATAGGTTTAATGCCGTTTGAGATGAACGTATAATATTTCTTTCGCGGTTATGCCTGAAAGTATATTTCTCACTGATTACTCCATTAGGTCCTGCAGCGGCAATCCAAACTGTTCCAACAGGTTTTTCTTCAGAGCCGCCATCCGGGCCGGCAATGCCTGTAGTCGACAGGGCATAATCGGTATTCAGGACTTTCATGGCTCCCAAGGCCATTGCTTCGGCAACTTCTTTGCTCACAGCTCCTTTAGCTTCGATTACATCAACAGGAACGTTCAACAGTTTATTTTTTATTTCATTGGAGTAAGCAACTACCCCACCCTTGAAATAAGCCGAACTACCCGCGTTGGAAGTGATATAATGAGCAATGTTTCCACCGGTACAGCTTTCTGCCACTGCCAGTGTTTGCTCGTTTTGAAGCAGCATGCGGCCAATGGCCAGGGCCATGTTATCATCATCATAACCAAAAATATTCTCAGGGATGATAGTTAATAACTCGTCGACCTTGTTGTTTATTGTTTCTTCAAGCATGGACTTGTCATCTCCATAGGCGCTCAGCCGCAGTCGTACGGAATAAGGGCTTGGCAGGTAAGCCAGCTTGATAAATGAAGGCAGTGAATTCTCCCAGGCTTCAATCTTCTCGGCAAGCATCGACTCGGGCAGACCAATGGTAAGCACCGTCTTGTGGACGATGGATTGCGAGATGCCTCTTTCGATAAGCCTTGGAAATACTTCTTCTGTCATGATGGCCTCCATTTCAAAGGGTACACCAGGCATAGAGACAAAAATAGTACCATTTCGTTCAAACCACATGCCGGAAGCTGTTCCCGCGGAGTTATGCAGGACAGTACAGCTGGCCGGAAGCATTGCCTGATCGCGGTTTAGCTTGTTGATCGTTACATTGCGCGATGATAAAAGGGAACGAACATGCTCCAGCACTTCGGGATAGAATACCAGTTCCGTATCAAAATACTCGCAAAGGCTGTCTTTGGTGATATCATCCTTCGTTGGCCCTAACCCTCCGGTTATTAATACCAGGTCGGCATTTTGCTCAGCATTGGCCAAGGCAGCCAAAATATGATCGTGGTTATCGTGCACAGAGGTCACCTGGTAGACCTCGATACCATGTAAATTCAGATGCTGGCCCATCCAGGCAGAATTGGTATCCACTATCTGCCCAATCAGGATTTCATCACCAATGGTTATTATTTCAGCTTTCATAAAAAAAGTTTCAAGTTTCAAATTTCAAGTTACCCACGCCAGGGCTTTCAGCTAAGGACCTTAAGGTCTTTAAAGACTTTAAGGTCCTTAGACTAGCCCTTGTTGGGGCCTTTGCAGCTCCCTCAGGGCTGCCAGCCGTTGCAGCAGCGTTGGATGTGAATAGTGAAAAAACACATATAATGGATGCGGCCTAAGGTTGCTAAGGTTGTTTACCGACAGTTTTTTTAATGCTGAAGCCAGTTCATTGGCATCAAAGTATTGGGCTGCAAAAGCATCGGCCTGGTATTCATTTTTGCGGGAGAAGATGTTCATGGCCAATCCAATGATAATGGAAATGGGGGAATAAAGTATTCCAAAAGCGATCAGCCCGATATGAAAACTTGGCCGGGAAACTCCCAAAGCTGCTGAAAGGTCAGGGTTACCGATAAAACGGGAGAATATGAAAAGCATCACCCCTGTTTGAAGAATGCCAAGTAGTAAACCCCAAAGGACATGTTTCTTTTTATAATGGCCAATTTCATGGGCCAGCACTGCTACCAGCTCATTGGTAGTCATATCTTTTATCAGCGTATCGTAAAGCACAATTCTTTTCTTAGGACCAAGGCCTGTAAAATAAGCATTGGCCTTTGTAGAACGTTTGGA
>DATGYU010000073.1:0-10361 GCA_035297625.1 Prolixibacteraceae bacterium | reverse complement strand
CAGCTGGTTCTCGTAATTGATAGTAGATCCCCCGGTTTCATTATGCCCGATGATCTCTACCCCCTTCCCGGCAGCATACTGTACGATCTGGTCAATTTGAAAATCAGGATACGGTTTGGTAAAGCTGAATTGATTGCCATTGGCTACCCAATCGCCATCCCAGCCATAGTTCCAGCCTTCTACCAGAACCCCGGGGATATGATGAGCTGCCGCAAAATCAATGTACCTCTTCATGTTGGCCGTTGTTGCACCATGCTTTGGCCCTTGCGACCAGGTATATTTTTCCATGTGCATGCCCCACCAGATACCGACATATTTTGCCGGGCTAATCCAAGAGGTATCCTTGATTTTGCTGGGCTCGTTAAGGTTCAGCATCAGCCTTGAATTAGAGAGTTGATTCAAATTATCAGCCATAACAACCGTTCGCCAGGGAGAAACAAAAGGTGTCTGAGCATATACTTTTACCCCAGTGGACCAAGGTGTTAAATCCGCCTTCAGGGTAGTCCCTGCTTTTGGATAGAGGTTCATTTTGGCATAATCCACCAGGGCAGCTTCATGCAGCAGGATATATTTTCCATCGGAAGTCTCAATGGTAAGGGGGGTAGTAACCGTATCCGGGGCACTGACAGGCGACTTTTTCCAAAGCATCTCGTAATAGACCCCTTTATAGGCCGGGATCGACCAAGCCGAGTCATTGCCGGCAAGGGCAAATTCAGTCAGCTCATCCGCTATCTCTACTTTTTGCAGGTTTTCCTGTTGGGGAAATTCATACCTAAACCCGATGCCATCATCAAAAGCACGGAAGACCACATTCAGCAAGCGATGTTTACCTGCCTGTTCCTGCAGATTGATTTTTAGCTCGTTGTAGTGATTGCGCACTTCGGTTTCTTCACCCCAGGGTTCCTGCCAGGTGCTGTCGAAGGAAGCTGTGCTAATACCGGTTACCTTTAAGCCAGAACAAAGCGAATCCCCTTCCGAAAGAAGGAAACCCAAACGGGAGGGCTTGATGATTTCCGTACCATTTTTTTGTACCGAGTAGGTGGGTCTGCCCCCTGAAAGAGAAAAGGTAAGAACAGTTTCTCCATTTGGAGATTTTAGCTGCTGCGTTTTGTCATGGCCGCAGGCTGCCAGTAAGCAAAGGATTACCAATAAGCAGTTAATCTTAAAAAATCTGTTTTTCATATGGATGTTTATCTTTTTATCTTACTCCAGGATATCCGGCAGATTGTTGAATGTTTTCGTTTCTCTCCAGTTCCAATTGGGGGATAGGCTGCACGTATGATTCATCGCCTTTCCAGGTAATGCTGCCATGACGCGTTTCCTTGTAATAACCAGCCTCGGCAGGGCCAATCTGCCAGCGACGGATGTCCCACCACCACTGCCCTTCGGCGAAAAGTTCAGCCCAGCGCTCGTATTTAAGCACGTCATGAGACAAATGATCAGCTTCGTCACCTGTTTTTGTCCGGTCGCTCAGACTTTTATAATCGTAAGGTGAAGGCTCATCGGGTGAATAGCCATACGCGCGGCGGTGTACCTTATTGATGTATTCCAATGCAAGGGTAGGGTTATCGTCTTTTATCAATTCGGCATAAAGCAAATAAATATCTGCCAGGCGCACAATCGGATAGTTGGCATCGCTGCTTTCATTTTTGCCATATGGGGGAGGACCCATTTCAACACCCCGGATATTGGTAAATTTGCGGTGTTGCCAGGTTAGCAAATCAGGACGGTTATTCACTTCACTTGAACGGTCATAATAAGTGACTTTGCCTTTATCGTTGATATATTCATCCACATAAGGCTGTCCGGCGTTTAGCAACAGGCGTGGATCTACCAGATCCTTGTTGTTTTTCAGGTTAATACTTTCCTGCCTGTAATTGGGGTCTTTGAGCTGGTAAGGATAATTGGTAACCGAGCGCGGCTGGCTTGCATTAAATGCCGGGTTAAAGGTGCGTCGTGGTACCGTATCACCACCTATTCCAAAGAAACCAAAGCGTTTAATGTTGGCATCATGTACAAAGTTATTACCCCATTCGCTGCTCTTTTTCGAGGTGATAATATCCAGGGGTTTGGTCAGAGGATCCGTTGCACCTTCCACAGCAGGCCTGAAACGAATGTCCAGATCCATGTACCAGGGGGCCATTACCATTGGCATTCCGCTGCCGGTGGTGTAGCCCGCCCAGGGACCAGTCTGATTGGGGTTGGTAGTCATGCTCAGCTCATACAGCGATTCTGAATTGAATTCATTGGCACTGTTGCCAAAGAACATATCACGGTATACTTCTGTTGATACCAGGCGTTTGCCGCTGTTGGTGAATATATCTTCCATGATCGATTTGGCTTTGGCCTTATTTTCAGGGAAAATATACAATGACTGCATATACACCTTGGCCAGCAATCCTTTGGCAGCCCATTCCGAAGCCCGGTATTTATCGTTATGGCCTTTGAGTAATGGAACTGCTGTTTCCAGGTCTTTAATCATAAAAGCCCAGGTATCGCTCACCGTTGCCCTTTTGCGTTTCATCGTTTCCAGGTCGGTAGCCACCTTGTCGAAAATGGGGAAGCCCCAGCCGTCAGGTTTTATCTCGAAGAATAGCTGTCCGTGCCAGTATGCCAGGGCACGGTTAAACAAGGCCTGTCCCATCATGTAATCCAGTTGTGTCTGTTCGCTTGAGGCCGTATTTTTACTCCTGTAATTTTCGATGGCTTCCACTGCTGTTGTTGACAAGTTGGCCCATTTACAGATATCCACATACATCTGGGTGATATAGCGGCTGTTTACATCCGTATAGTTGTCCATGCTGGTACCCCGCTCATCATAGGAGCCGTAAGTATTGGTAGTATGATCAAACAAATAAATCCCCATCGGGAACCAGTAAAACGAATACAGTCCGATGCCGTAAGGCCCCGCATAGGAAGAGGTGAGCACCAAATCCACCTGATCGAGTGTGGCAGGGAAGTTTTTGGTGGACAGGGTCTGTTCATTTGAAATATCAAAGAAATCGGAACACCCCGGCATCGACAAACTCAACAATGCGGCCAGTATATATTTTATCGCGTTTTTCATATTTTCAGTTTGTTTATCGTGACTTAAAAAGTTAAATCCACTCCAAAAGAGATAAGGCGTGAGGGCAGGTAACGGTTTTGGTGATCTACCCCTCTCATCAATACACTTCCACCTATTTCTGGATCGATACCAGAATACTTGGTGATGGTAAACACATTTTGCACGCTCATATACAGTCGGGCATTCTCGATGGCCGCTCTTTGAGAAAGGCTCTTTGGAATGGAATAGCCTACCGATAGGTTTTTAAGCTTCATATAATCTCCCTTTTCAACCAGGTAACCCGAAACGGTTGAATAGTTTTTATTGGCCGCTCCATCGCCTATAAACGATCCGTTGGCATCAAGGTATCCCACCCTGGGTAAACTGGTCACTGTGGGATTGTCAATGCCAAAATTGGAGGTTTTAAATATGTCGGCTGTTGTGTTATCCGAACTGAACATCTGGGTGTAAGGCTTCACAAGGTTCATGATGTCGAATCCCAAAGCACCCTGGAATACGGCGCTCAAATCGAAGCTTTTATACTCCAGGTTGATATTCAGTCCAAAAGTCATCTTTGGCCATGGATTGCCGATAAACTGTCGAGACAGAGGGGTTACCCTGCCTTGGCCGTTATCGTCAAATATTAAGTCGCCCACTCCGGTTTGTTGTTTTTGATAATAAATACCTATGGGCTGATTATCCAGGTTCAATGGTTGTCCGCTGACAGGGTCAAAACTGGTATGGTTGGGATTTTCTGCTCTCCATGCATCCAGTGCCCGTTGGTTGTATTCGTTCACCTGGGATTGGTTTTGGAAAATGCCCAGTACTTTATATCCATAGAACATGCTCATGGGGGATCCATCCTGGGTGCGGGAAATTAAATTCCAGGTATTGTCCAGCCCTTCATCAATGGGTGAAGCCCCCGGGGCGGCTCCTATTCGTTTTACCAGGTTGGAGTTGAACGAGGCGTTGGCATTGATGGAGTATTTTAAGCCCGCCTTTCGGTCTGTCCAGCCTAAGGAGAATTCGTGTCCCTGGTTTTCTACCAATCCGGCATTGAAATATACAGGCACCGTATTGGCCGGATCGTCCGAGCTGAAGTAATAACTCATGCCGGCAGAAAGTGGCAAATCGCCCCTGTAAAGCATATCTTTGGTCTGTCGGTTATAATAGTCGTAGGTAAAACTCAACCGGTCTTTCAGGAAGTTTAAATCCAATCCTACATCCGTTTGGTTGATCTGTTCCCATTTCAAATTTTCATTACCAAAAACGGCCAGCCAATAGCCTGCTTTCTGGATGGCCGTGCCATCGAATGAATGGCTAATGCCTGTTCCCGACCAGGTGGACTGATACATAAACTGGGGCACGCTCATATCATTGCCCAAAAGGCCCCAGCTGGCGCGAATCTTGGCATTGGTTAGCCAATTTTCACTGAATGATTTGATAAAATCTTCCTCGCTAATGCGCCATCCAACATTTACCGAAGGGAAATAGCCCCAGCGGTTCTTTCCCACGAAACGGTCAGAGGCATCGGCACGAAAATTAGCCGTCAAAAGGTATTTGCTTAAATAACTGTAATTGATACGTCCAAAGAACGAAGACCTGCGTTCAACAGGTATATTGTCAAAAGCATCTTTGGTAGGCCCTGAAGAGGCCAAAGCAATGGACTGGGCCACAGGGATTGAAAAATTATAGGCTGTCACCCCAATGTTATAGCCATCCAGCTTCCAGGATTCTGTACCGGCCATTAACTTCAGGTTATGATTGCCAAACTCAGTGTTATAGGTGATTACCGAGTTAAACATCAGGTTTTTTGAGGTGCCCGCATAAGCATTGAGCTGTTGGGGACTTACCTGTACCGGGCCAAAGTCGCGGTATTCGGTAAAAGTGTTTTTTGAGAACCCGTTAAATTCACCTGCTCCTGTCACTTTCAAATCCAGGCCTTTTATAAAGTTGATCGTCAAATAGGCCTGTGCATTGAGTTTATAATTATTATCGTTGAAAACATGGAAAGCATCTTCCAGCCCTGCAAAGTTGGGGCCACTTCCTGCTTTATCATTGGTCTTGGCAAAATTCCCGTTTTCATCATATACCGTTGAAACGGGTACGGTACGAAATGGGATGGTATGGTTATAAATGGAAGAAGTGGTGGAAGGGTTGGTCTTGGTCATACTGCCATAAATGGACTCGCCAATGGTGATATGATCGGTAAACTTATATTCTAAATTATTGCGCAAAGAATAACGGTCAGAGCGGGTATCCAGGTAAACGCCTTTTTCACTCAGGTAACTGGCCGACAAAAAGAAACTTGTCTTTTCCGAGGCCGAGGCTATCGAAAGGTTATTTTCCTGTTCGGTGCCGGTTCCAAACATGACCTTCATCCAGTCGGTATTTGGTAAATCGTTTATGTTTTCCGCCCCCAAAACATTCAGGGTATTACTTGTGCCAAAGGCATCACGGGCCCGTATCCAGTCGGCTGTGTTTAATAATTTAATGTCGGTGGTGATATTTCTCACCCCATAGCGGACATTGGCGTTGATGGTGGCTTTTTCTCCTTTCTTGCCATGTTTGGTGGTAATCAGTATCACTCCCCCCGCTGCCCTGGAACCATAAATAGCCGCCGATCCGGCATCTTTTAATATTTCAATGGATTCAACATCGCGCATATTAAAATTAAAGCCTGCTTCCTGCGGAACCCCGTCAACAATGTATAAGGGATTCATTCCATTTAATGAACCTGCTCCACGAATAATAATGTCGGCTGAACTGCCCGGAGAGCCATCTCCCTTGGTGACCATTACCCCGGCTGCCAACCCCGTGATGGATTCGGCAAGGCTCTTGGACGAGAAATCCTTGACCTCATCGGCCCTTACCGATGATATCGATCCGGTAAGTTCTGAACGCTTTTGTGTTCCATAACCTACCACCACCACTTCATCCAACGATTTGGTCTCTTCCTGTAAGACAACGGTATATACGCTCTTGTCACTTGTTATTTTTTCCTGATACGGCTGGTATCCTACCGAGGAAACAGTAATGGTACTTCCCACAGGCACAGATAACTTGAACTTGCCATCGATATCGGCAGCAGTGCCAATTAAATTACCTGAGACATTCGTGGAAATAGTCGCTCCAACAAGGGCTTCATTGTTTTTATCCTTAACAGTTCCTGTTATCTCTTTTGTCCCCTGCGAATAACCCCTTATTGCTAAAAGGCAACACAGAAAACACAATACAAAAAAAACAACTGATTTTTGTTTATTCATGGATCCGAGTTGTTAGGCTTGGTAAATATTAATGGAATGAAAAAGGAAAAGCGAAGCGTAAGAACCTCGCTTTTCCTTCAAACAATTGTTACAATTATTTAAATGTTTTTACTTCTTTGGTAGTTATTGAAGATCCATCCGCCTTAATGGCTTTATGAATATACAACCCTTGCTGTGGTGCTTTCAAAAGTTTTACACCCTGCAGGTTATAATACTCATGATCAACAACCCGAGATTCAGCCTTTATTTGATCTGCAATGCCCGTAGCAATTGCACAAGGCAAGGTATATCCTTTTTCAGGAGTATTATTGGAAAAGAATAAGCCGCCCGGAACATCATCGCTAAAAAATTCAGGACTTGTTTTCGTACCGGTATAAGGCAAAGTTTTAAAGATAGAGCCGGTACCCGGATCAATGGCTGTTCCTTCCGGTACTTCTGAAGGCCATAACCACCAGCCTGCTCCCGGGTTGGTTTGTGTAAACTCGTAGCCGAATACCTGGCCGTTCACGAAAGTCTCAGCATCTTTTGTGGTGGCTTCGGTCAGCCTAAAGTTGGTAGCAGCCATCTGTTTGATATTCCAGGTAGCCCCGTAAATGTTGCCCTTGATTTGTTTCAAACGGTTGGTTCCTCCGCTGACATCCCCAAAACCGGTCCATTTGTTAATGGCCAGAGAACGGGTGGCTCCGGCATTGGTTGGTGTGGCTTTAAGCCAGGCCTCAAAGGGCGTACCGGTCACATCGACAGCAAAAACAAAGGTCTGATCCACTTCAACATCATTGGATGCCGCAAAGGTACCAGCAGTGCAATTCCATTTCACAATGTAAAAGCCATTGGCATCTTTTGGATTATTAAGTGTTTGTGATTTTGAAACCATCACAAACATGAATAACAAAAAGGTAAGTAAAGTAAATTTTCTCATGATATTTAATTTTAGATATTAACTATTGTAAAGTTAAGGAGAGAAACAGAGGTAAAGATGTAAACCCCCGAAAATATAGACCTTTATTTTTGCAAGTGTATGATATATAAGCATGTATTGCTACTAAGACTACATAAAATATAGATTTTAATCAGCTGTTATTGGCCAAATTAACCCTAAAACAATACTAAAACTGGTACTTACAAAGTGGTGGGTTTACAAAGATTCAAATCAATTAGTAATTTCGACTTTCAATTTAGAAATTAAAGAAACATGAGAAATAAATACTTATCCATAATTGTCCTATTCCTGGCAACTGTTTTGAAGCTCCAGGGACAAAGTGTCACATTTACCGATGATGCGATCGAACGGGGTTATTTTAACCATCCCTACCTGCGTTATGAGGCCGAAACCGGAAAATGTGAGACAACAGGCAGCTTTCTGCAGCCCACCTACGATCAGCGTGAATTGCAAAGCGAAGCCTCCAACCAGTCGGCCCTGCAGCTGATTGCCAAAGGTTCCTACGTGCAGTGGACCAACCAGATGCCTGCCGATGGCCTGACTCTTCGCTTCTCTATCCCGGATAACATGGAAGGAAAAGGCACTACCGGAAACCTGGTGCTGTATGTCAATGGCGATTCGATACAAACCATCCCGCTTAATTCGTATTGGGCCTGGCAGTATGTTTTAAAATCGGGCAGCAAATACCCGGATAATCTGCCGGATTATTCTACTAAGTTTCCCCGGATGCGATTCGACGAAATACATGTGAAATTAACTGCCAAAATCCCCGCACATGCCACCTTGCGCCTTGTAAAGGCCGATGCCAATGATACGCCCTATACCATTGATTTTGCAGAGCTGGAAGAAGTGCCCGCCCCCGTTACCTTTGAATCCATTTCTGATGCCAATAAGGTGGCCTATTCTCCTGCCAGTGGCAAACTTCAGTATTTCATCTCGGACAATAAAGGCAAAACGATTTTCCTTCCTCCCGGCAAATATGAGGTGGATGGAAAGATCACCATTACTGGCGATGGCACCAAACTAATAGGAGCCGGGATGTGGTATACCGAGATTTATTTTACCGCCTCCTCTGACGACAGAAGCACCTATAACCAGCGGGGTATCGAATCCGGCTCCAGCAATGTCATTGTGGAAGGATTATTCCTGAATACGGTCAACAACAAGCGCTATTACAACAACAACTCTATTTACCAGGTGGGCAAAGGCCTGATGGGCAGCTTCGGCTCCAACTCCATCATCAGGAATGTTTGGGCTGAACATTTTGAATGCGGTGCCTGGATTGAACTGGCCAATAATCTGACCATTCAGCACAGCCGTTTCCGAAATAACTATGCCGATGGTATTAATCTTTCCTATGGCTGTAGCAATTCAACAGTGGAATATTGCAGCTTCCGCAATAACGGCGATGATGATATGGCCTCCTGGTCCAGAGGGGATAAGATGTGCGTAAACAATACCTTCAGGTATTGCACCACCGAGAACAACTGGCGGGCCTCGGGGCTGGGCTTTTTTGGCGGTCAACAAAACAAGGCCTATAACATTGTGATTGCCGATCCCATGGAGGCGGGTTTCAGGGTGACCTGCGATTTCCCGGGAATGCCCTTCAGCAGTGAAGGATACAGCGAGTTTTACAACATTTCGGTCTATAAAGGCGGGGTAGCTGTCGGAGTAGCAGGCACTGGAGGCGATTTATGGGGCAACCAGCAAGGGGCGCTGCATATTAACAGCAGCTCTCAGTACGATCTGCAAAATATTAAAATCTACAACATTGATTTCTACAATTCCAAAAACGACGCAGTCTTTATAGGAAGTACCTTAAAGTCTATCCGCAACCTGCGCTTGAAGGATATACACATTCACCAATCAGGACGTTATGGCCTGTATTTCTTTAACCCAAAAGGCGATGGAACGTATTGCAACCTTCAGTACGAAAACATAGGGGCAGCCACCAATACCAATGCCCTTCCATCGTCGTTCGCTTTTACCGAAGACTGCTCCACTGCAACGGTTCAAACAATTAAGCAGGGTGAAATTCAGGTGATCACTCAGGATGGTGGTTTGCTTATAATGGCAAATAATAACCCCTCCATTCGCGTATATGACATTTGGGGCCGGCTTTATTATCAAAGCTCACGCATGTCAAAACAGATCGTAATTTCACATTTAATACCCGGAGTATACATTGTAAGGTGGAATAACAGCCAAAGCATGAAAGTGGTGGTATGTTAAAAACAGGAACGCGCATCTAATGGATAACTAAGCTGTATCTGGCTATAGATCAGTCATTATGTGCTATTATTTTTATGTCTTTTTTATCCGTTTTAATCCGCATAATCCGTTAGATCCGCGTTCCTGGTCTTTTAAATGGACTTTATTTCCAGCACCTTTTGTTTGAACTGGTCGGAAGGGATGGCCGCTTTGGCTTTCATCTTTGTTTTATAGGCATAAATGGTATTTACCGAGTAATCCAAAAAGCTGGCAATCTTTTCATTGTCATGGATTCCTAAGCGAATCAGGGCGTAAATTCTTAAGTCAGAATTCAGCAGTTCACCATCCTTTAAATGGATTTGTTCATCGGGTTTAAGCAGTTTATTGAACTGGCTGACAAAGTCGGGGAATAGTTTCAAAAATATCTGGTCAAAGCGTTCGAATAAATCCTCTCGTTCCTTATGAACGTTCAGGCTGGGAGGAAAATTCCTTAATTCGTCATATTGTTTGGTCGCAGCCTTTTGGGTTACCCATTTCTGCAGCCTTTCCATCTTATCGATGAATTCCGAACTCTGGTTAAAGAAGTAGGCGATGTATTCATCCTTAATTTTGTTGGCTTCTGTAAGTTTGTCATTGGCCTCCTGAATGGTCACCCGGGCAGCGTTAAGCCTTTTAAACGATTTGCGTATCACCAGCAGGGCCACCAAAAGGGCAATTACCAATAAGGATATAAAAACAGAGAAGATGGTGATCCGGTCCCTTTGATCTTCAATTGTATTCATCCAGTCGCCTTCTATGATGGGCAAAATGAGCCCTATCTCCAGCTGCCGGTGACGGGCGTTGTAAAACGAAGCATCATCCAAAGCCTTTCGGATATATTTAACGGCATGGCTCACTT
>DATGYU010000072.1:0-19004 GCA_035297625.1 Prolixibacteraceae bacterium | reverse complement strand
ATAAGATCAATCATCCGGTATGGACTGTATACCCAGCCAACAATGGCTTTTCGGCGCTCTTCCACTGTCGTTATGGGCATTCGGTGGCGATAGACAGGAACATACATTAGGGTACCCGGCTGTAGGTCTTGCCCTGTTTCCTGAACCAGGATAACTTTCCCGGAAAGCGCGGGCACATCCAAATCCCTCGCCTGCTCCATGGCTTTTCTTCTTATAGGTTCCGAATACATATCATATCCAAAGGCCCTCAGATTGCGTCCGGCAAATGGTTCAATATATAAGATGGAAGTATAAATATCGCGATCTCCTTCAGGCTTTATGGTATAATGCATAAAGCCCTCTTTCCTCACC
Source organism: Prolixibacteraceae bacterium (assembly GCA_035297625.1). Lineage (GTDB taxonomy): Bacteria > Bacteroidota > Bacteroidia > Bacteroidales > Prolixibacteraceae > Aquipluma. The sequence continues at coordinate 18,653 of DATGYU010000072.1, read as the reverse complement.
TTTGCAATATGTTGCTTCAGTTCCTTTTTGGGGATGATATAGGAAAATCCAACGCCTTCTATTCCTGGCAGATCTGTTTCCAAACGCGAGTTCTCAATGAAAAGTTTCCATTCCTCTCTTGAGACTGAATCAGAAGCTGCAAAGAAGGAAGATCCATTTCTTAAAAGCAACGCATGAGAATTAAGCCTTTCCTCAATTCTGGTCCTTATTTCCCGGCTGATGAGTGAAAACTCATTTTCTGCCTGTTCCTCTTCATCATGTTTCAGCATAATGGTAGAGGCAAGGGTCAAAGCAAGCCCTGTAATCAGAATCAATATGGCCATCTGCCAATTGCCCGATTTTGCCTGTTCAGTCAGATCTCGCTTATTTTTTTTAGATGGCTCCATGTAACATTGCTTAGTATATGCTATAATTTTTTCACCCTCAATAATTTAAAGACTGGCAATACAATTATGACAATAATATATGTCACACTTCAATGATTTTAAATAATGTGTTTTATTATACATTATGAGCTAAAGTACAAATAAAATCCATTGATTAGTCTGTTTTCCATCAAAGTCTTTTGTTCTTGTTTGAATAAGAAGATAAAGGCAGGGAACAAAAGAAGCAAAAAGTGATTTGGGATAAGTATAAGCAAAGGCAAGAAGTAAGGAGAACGGAAAATAGCAAGGTTTAGTAGTAAGTGCCCAGAAAATAGTAGTCCGTAATGCTCTCCCGGGCCTCAATGTCTTTAAGTTCCTTATATGCTTTAACGACTCAGGTGAACATTAAGCCCTTAACCTGTATACCCAAACTTGAAACTTAAAACCTTAATCCAATTCTCTCCTCCCAAAAAACAAAGAGCAGGCCTATCGGGTCCTGCTCTTTGTTTTTAATGTTGATTAATATTCATCTTCATTAAAAAAGAAATCGTCTTTGCTCGGATAGTCGGGCCAAATATCTTCTATACTTTCGTAAATTTCCCCTTCGTCTTCAATCTCCTGCAAGTTTTCAATTACTTCCAGTGGGGCACCGCTGCGGATGGCAAAATCAATCAACTCATCTTTGCTTGCTGGCCAGGGTGCATCCTCTAATTTAGAGGCTAATTCAAGTGTCCAGTACATATCTATTGAAATTAGGTTGTTTATTTGTTTTTTTTAAAACTCTTGCGAATATAACAAAAAAATGTATTGTGCAAGGAATTATATGATTATTTCATATTACTCCGGAATCCATAATATTTCCGGGGCATTCAGGTCTATTGATATCTGTCTGGAGAGCACAAACAGATAATCTGACAACCGGTTAATGTATTTTATCAGCATAAGATCCACTTGTTCTTTCTCGGCAAGTTCAACAATACGGCGTTCCGCTCTTCTGCATACGGTACGTGCAACATGGCAAAATGAGGAAGCCTTGCATCCCCCGGGCAGTATAAAATTATTAAGTGGAGGTAATGCTTCAATCATACGATCCATCTCTTTTTCCAACAGCAATATATCTTCTTCCCTGCAAGGAAGCTGTTTCCTGATCATCTCGTTGGATGCCTCACTGGCCAGATTAGCTCCGATTACAAAGAGTTTATTTTGTACTCTTTCGAGCACTATACTGGCCTTTTCTTCAGAATAATAAGATCTTACCAAACCAATGTAGGAGTTTAACTCATCGACTGTTCCGTAGGCTTCCAGCCGCAGATTGTATTTCTTCACGCGTGAACCGCCTATCAGTCCGGTGGTGCCGTCATCTCCTGTTCGGGTATATATTTTCATTGCTGTGTTATAAATTATTATTTCCTTCCCTCAAGGCTGACCTTAAGGACCTTAAAGTCTTTAAGGTCAGCCTTGAGGGAGGTTTACTGCTAACTGCCTTAGTACACCGGGTTCTTGTTCACCAGATCTGATTCTATCTCACCATCCTTTAGCCTGATGATACGGTGGGCATGAAGGGCAATGCTTTCCTCATGGGTCACCACTACCAGGGTATTTCCCTTGCGGTGAATCTCGGCAAACAGTTGCATGATCTCTTCTGATATCTTTGAATCCAGGTTACCGGTAGGCTCATCGGCCAGCAAAATGGACGGGTTATTGATCAGTGCCCTGGCCACAGCCACACGCTGACGCTGCCCCCCGGAAAGCTCATTGGGCTTGTGCTCCATTCGGTCGGCAAGGCCTACTTCAGTTAATATCTTCTCGGCTTTTGTAATACGTTCCTGCTTTTTGATCCCTGCATATACCAGGGGAAGCATCACATTTTCCAAAGCCGTATTTCTTGGCAACAGGTTAAAGGTCTGAAAAACAAAACCAATCTCTTTATTTCTTATCTCTGCCAGCTCATCATCGGTCATATGACTGACATCTTTTTTATTCAATTCATAAAAACCACTGGTAGGGGTATCCAGACAGCCGATCACATTCATCATGGTCGATTTGCCCGATCCTGAAGCACCCATGATGGCCACGTATTCTCCTCTGTTAATGGTTAATGAAACAGAGCGCAATGCCCTTACGATCTGTGTTCCTACCTTATAGTTCTTTACAATCTTCTCAAGTTTAATTACTGTTTCCATCTTACGGGTAATTTATAAAATCAATTAGTGAATGTCCTGGTAGTTTCATTACACCTTGGTCAGGACAAATTTGAAGGTTTTTATTCATATTACTACTATTCAACTAAAAAATATTGTACATATTGCCCTTTATTAAGAAGCATTCCACAAAATAAATTTCAATCAATCGTTCTATTTTAATATTTATCTTTGCCCTATGCCAGATATTCTTGACAGTGACATAAAATTCTTACCGGGCGTAGGTGATCAAAGGGCTGCGCTGCTTAAAAAGGAATTGGGAATACACACTTTCAATGACCTGCTCTATTATTTCCCCTATAAATACATCGACCGCACTAAGTTTTACAGGATAGCTGAGCTTACCAGCAATATGCCCTATGTTCAGATTAAAGGAATGATCGTGCGTTTTGAAACAGCCGGTGAAGGCGCACGCCAGCGCCTGATAGCCCATTTCAGGGACACTTCGGGAAGTATAGAACTGGTCTGGTTCCAGGGTGCCAAATGGATAAAGGAAAATCTGCGCCCCAATGTGGAATACATCGCTTTCGGAAAGCCCAATGAGTTCAATGGCAAGATCAACATGGTGCATCCCGAACTGGAGCCTTCCGAGAATAAACCCATCACAACAGGGGTGTTTCAGGCCTTTTATAATACTACCGAGCTGATGAAGAAGAAATTTATGACGAGCAAGGCTCTGAATAGATTTCAATTTACTCTCTCAGCAATGATTGAAGGTAAAATAGCAGAGACTTTACCTGATGCGTTGATCAACCGCTTGAAGTTAATGCCCCTGCCCATGGCCCTTCGCCAGGTTCACTTTCCTGAAAACCCTCAGCTTTTAAAAAATGCCCTTTACAGGCTTAAATTTGAAGAACTGTTTCTCATTCAGCTGAAGATACTCAGCATCAAACATCACCGTGAAGGTGCTTTCAAAGGCTTTGTCTTTTCCCATGTGGGCTATAACCTGAATACCTTTTTCAACAATTATCTTCCTTTTGAACTGACCAATGCCCAGAAGAAGGTGATCAAGGAAATACGGAAGGATATGGGTTCTGGCAAACAGATGAACCGCCTGCTGCAGGGGGATGTAGGGAGCGGTAAAACCCTGGTAGCCCTGATGACTGCCCTTATTGCCTTTGACAATGGGTACCAGGTATGCCTGATGGCTCCTACCGAGATACTGGCCATCCAGCATTACAACTCCATCAAAAAGATGACCAACGGGCTTGGCATTAACATCGCTTTGCTTACCGGGTCGACCAAGGCGGCCAAACGAAAAGTTATTCATGAACAGTTGGTGGACGGAAGCCTGCAACTTCTGGTAGGTACCCATGCCCTTATCGAAGACAAGGTGGTGCTGCAGAAACTTGGATTGGTCATCATCGATGAGCAGCACCGCTTTGGAGTTGCCCAGCGTGCCAAGCTGTGGAAGAAGAATGAGTTCATACCCCCTCATATCCTGGTGATGACTGCCACGCCTATCCCCCGCACCCTTGCCATGACCCTTTACGGCGACCTGGACGTGTCGGTCATCGATGAATTGCCACCGGGAAGAAAGCCCATCCAAACCATTCATTTTTACGAGAACCGCCGCAAGCAGGTCTATGATTTCATCCGTGAACAGGTTAGGGCTGGCCGACAGGTGTATATCGTTTACCCGCTGATCAAGGAATCGGAGAAGCTGGACTTAAAGAATGTGGAAAACGGATATGAACTGTTAAAGCAGGTGTTCCCATCCTATTCAATCAGCATGGTTCACGGCAAGATGAAGCCTTCGGACAAGGAAGCTGAGATGAACCTTTTCAAGGAAGGCAAAACACAGATCATGGTGGCTACCACGGTGATAGAGGTGGGCGTGGATGTGCCCAATGCCTCTGTAATGATCCTTGAAAGTGCCGAACGCTTTGGCCTTTCACAACTTCACCAGCTAAGAGGAAGAGTGGGCCGTGGCGCCGAACAGTCGTACTGTATCCTGATGTCATCCTACAAAATCAGCAATGAAAGCCGCAAACGACTCGAGACAATGGTGCGCACCAATGACGGTTTCGAAATAGCAGAAGTCGACCTTCAGCTGCGCGGACCGGGCGACATGGAGGGAACCCAGCAAAGTGGCATTGGTTTCAGCCTTAAAATAGCCAACCTTGGCCGCGATGGCGAGATCCTGCAGCATGCACGAAACCACGCTTCCGACCTCCTGGACGAGGACCCCAAACTCGAAAAGCCTGAGAACCGCATCCTGGTTCAACAACTTATGAAGATGAAAAACACGGAGTTCAACTGGAGCTCCATCAGCTGATGCAGTGAGCAGTGATTATCACGTCCGTTGGCTAAAGCCAACGGCAAAGGATATTGCATTGAATAACAGCACAGATTCACTATAACACTTCCTCCTTCGCTCTTTTCTTCATTTCTTTATTTACTGATCAATTAATGGATCATATGTAAACGGCGGATTACAAGTGCTGCAATGACATATAGTTTTTACTTTTTTGATCGATCCTGTTATTGATCCATCCCCAAAAAAGTAATCTTCGAAATATACTGTAAATAAAACTTACTTTTCCACCAACGCTATACCGCGGCTATCTGAATAAATTCAAAACATAGAGTTGGTAGGTATTACAGGAAAACGCTGTAACTATCGATATGTTTCTGCCTAACAATTTAAATATTCCTCACCCGTTGGCTAAAGCCGAACGGCAAAGAATATTGCCTTGTAGAGGGATTTATAACATTTCATGCGAATCAAGAGTTGAAATTTGAAGATAGACACGTATTCTTCTGGCAGATAAGTGACCGCTTAACAAGGGCTTGGCTGGTAATTTGACCCGGGTACCAGCCCGTTTAATAGCATCCTACCAAATACCAGTAATCTAATAAATTCTTTTCATGAAAAATAGTAAATCCATTTGGACCAGGTATTTATTTAAAGTACTATTTATATACTGAATGTGATCCATCCGGGATAAAACTTTACCCTGAATTTTGATGGTAAGCCATGGATTATTTATTGGAACAGATGGATGCCTCCAATACCAGCCATATGGAGTTTTTTGCACATCCTCCTGCTTAACCCTTGATTCGCATTATTAACAGAAGTAAATTATCCGGTAGCCAACCACCATCTGTTTTTCTTTCATTTTACTTCAAATCATCAAAATACGAGGTTCCCTGATTCTGAAAACTTGCGTTAATTAACCCTTGGACAATTTCTGAAGAAATGGACCAAGGCTATATCAGGGCCATTTAAGCATAATAATATCAGCATTTTGGACAAAAGCTGTTGGCGTAATTGGTGATGAAATTCAGGATTGAAAAAAAGGCGATTTTTACCTGTTAGTAGAAACAGCAGGATAAACTTACGGGAAGCTTTTCAGTAATATGCAACTCCCCTTTAATTAACCAATTAGTACTCCAAGGGCAAGCAGTCCATAAAAAGTATATTCGACATCTTCCGTTTGATCGTCATCGCCTGAAAGAAACGCCCCTGCCGAGTAATTGGATTGAATAAAATCGAGGGTGGCGGGTTTGATAAGGCGAAGGTCTGCCTCTGCATATCGCAGGGCAAATAAAGCCACGGCAGTAGAAAGCATATCTGCCCGCTGAAGATGGTTAAAGGCCTTAAATCCACCCGTTGGGGCAGCAAAAGAATGTAATAGCGCGACCTCCGAAGAATTTTCCTTATGCATCATCTTATTGAGAAACACTTTGGCAGCAACTTCCGAACAGGGCGAATGCTCATTGACAGTGGTTTGTTCCATCATTCTGCCGGCAGGTCGTTTGATGATTGACGCAAGGGGCAAAACAGCATCCAAAGTGAGAAACAATACAAAGCTTCGGTAGGATAAATTAATGGATGTTCGCTCTTTCCAAAATGACCTGCCCAAAGAGACCATGGAACTAAACCTTATAAGTTTTTTTGATTTCAATTCGGTTTGAAGCAGCACCAAACAGCATCTTTCAATGAACCCGGGAACTTTTAGGGTGGTTTGCCTTTGCGTAAATAGCTTTAATTTCAAAAGGGAATCAGTAACTACCGGCAGATGATTTACAGTATGCTCTGTCCCATTTTTCTCCAGTGCCCTGAGTATCAAAAGGCCAAAAAGAGAATAGTACAGATCGGAGCTTTGGCCACGGTCCCTAAATCCGCCATCTTCATTCTGGCTGGACAGGATAAATTGCAGAACCTCTTCCCTGCCCTGCTCGTCCAGTAATGCAAGGGCATTTTCCAGCAGAGCAATCATCTGCGCATAGAAAGGGATAGGAGATATGCTTTTCACCCTAAAGGATTAAAATATTTTGCCCAGCACGGTATACAGGCTGAGTTTCATCTTCAGGTTATCCAGCTTATCGAGTTCCCGGTAGGCTTTTCGGGTAAACTCATCCAATAAAAGTTGCCCCTCATGGTCAATATTATTCTCTGTAATCAGCTTATCAAGCGCCGGACGATTGTTTTCAAGATATAGCTGGCGGATCTTATCGGCTAAAGTGCTATCAGCATGGTTTATCAACAGTGAGAGCAGTAAAGGATAATCGCCGGGATGGGTATGCTCATTGGACTCACGGAATTCATCCAGATCATCTTTTATTTGATAGGCGATACCAAAGACGCCCGAGAAAGCCTTTAAAACTGATTGATCACTCTCGGAAGCATTGGCCGCAATAGCGCCTAGCAGCAAGGCCACCAATATGGCAGAGCCGGTTTTGCGTTCAAAAATAGATAGCTGTTCCTCAAGTGAAAGTATTGATTTATGAGAAGTTGCCAAAAGATCAGCGCCCTGTCCCAACGATAGCGCAACGTGCCCTGATGCCACCAACTGATAACAGGAAGCCATGGCAGCAGGTGCTAAAGGTAGTTTTCCAAGCAATTCGTAGCCTTTACCCAACAGGTAATCGCCCGTATTAATGGCAACCGCTGTCCCGTTCAGCTTATGGATGGTCTCGGTGTCATAGCGGAAATCATCGTTATCTTCCACATCATCATGGATCAGCGATGCCTTGTGAAAACATTCCACCACGATGGCAAGGGATGACATCAATTCTTCAGAATATTCTTTGGCATAGGCCGAATAAGAAAGGGCTGCTAAAAGAGGACGCATTCGTTGTCCGCCCGTTATCATCGATTGAATGGCCATCCGGCAGGTAGCATCAGAGAAAGTGCCAAAGGATTCGGTAAGTATCTCTTCGGAAAAGAAGACTTTGACCTTTTCTTTTAAAGATGAAACGGACAATGTGCGTAAAGTGTCATTTTCAACATAAGAGGTCATTTCATCGTGCAGCCAGAGATTATCAACATCGGTTTCCGCGCATCCTTCAAACAAAAGCGGAATACCAATAACGGGTACGGCAGCGCGGGAAACAGGCTCAAAAGATTTTTGCAACACCGACATACAGCTAACTCCAATTACCGCATCCACCGATCCTTCCTGGACAAGACTCACCGCTACGGTAGTTCCCTCGGCCACCAGGGTGGCATAGCCCAGCGACTCGGCCTTTTGCAGTATATCGTCAATCTGGCAACCTTTGCAACCTGCACAGATTAACCCCAGCTGATCGATTACCGCATTACAGTTGTTGTCGCTTTTCAGGCATTGGGGAATCAAGAGCAGGCGGCGGTTGTAAGGGATGGCAGCTACCACAGGGCGCCAGATCTCATTGCCGCAGACCACCATGGCAAATTCGGTAAAACGGTCCTCAACAGCAGTTCTTCGGATCACCTCATTGGCCATCTGGCTGATCAGCGTGAAATCAGCAGGAGGCAACAAGCCCCTTTCGGCTACCAACATGCGGGCAGCTTTTCTCAATGTATTCCGAACAATTGCTTTTTCGGGAACCTGCAATATTTTTTCCTTATGCTTCATTCTTTTTAATTACCTGTCCGTTGACTAAAGTCAACGGCAAAGGATACTGCTCTGAATGTATTATTATCTATACTTACCTATTAATTTTAATCTTCCGTTGACCAAAGTCAACGGCAAAGGATATGGCAATGAATAACATTATTAACCCTTTCAACAATTTTTAACCATTTAACCATACAGCCATTTACTGTCCGTTGACTAAAGTCAACGGCAAAGGATATTGCTCTGTATGATTATTATTATCTACACTTCCCTTTTAACTTTTATCATCCATAAGCGCCAAGGCCAAAGAAAGCCCTGCGCTTTGCAAAACGGTAGACCCAGCTCTTCTCACGGATCACCTCACAAGAGCCGTGACTGGTAATTTGCGGTGCTGTTGTCAACCGTTGGGCCTCACCCTTTCTGCCGGAAGTATCTTTTGCCTGATGGCTTTCCACAAAATCGGCCAGCCATTGCGGGTCTTCCATCACCACACACCCATTGGTCTTGTGCTGTATCTGATTTCTAAAGTCGCCCAAAAAGGCAGACTGGGCATACAATTCATTGAGCGGTTTTTCATCCACATGATCGGCTGCAAACTGAATAATCGGGCAGGGCTCCACATAACCGGCCGCATTAATATGATGGCTCAGTCCGGAGGCTGCGGGACAAATGCCTTTACCCTCAGCATCCCAGTAAGTATCGATAATAGCGATGCTGTATTTGGTACGGGCATCCACCATATGCTGGCGCAGTTGTCGTATTTCATTGCTGCTTAGCGTAAGCTGATATTCAGGATTTTGACCTACCGGCCTGTAGATATAATACCACAGGTAAGCTACCCCCCGGTCGATGAGCGACTGGATAAACTCAGGCGACATGGCCATCTTTAAGTTAGACTTGCACACACTGATGGCGACCCCTGTTACCAACCCCGCGTTGGTACAGTTCTCGATAGCCTGGTTGGCCGACTGGTAAACATTCTTGCCACCGCGACGAATATCGGCCACCTGCTCATCACCTTCAAAGCTGATCAGAGGGGTCACATTGGCACATTGCCTAAGGGTTTCTGCTACAGCCGGTGTGATCAAAGTGCCATTGGTAAAAAGCTGAAAATAACAGTCATCGTGCTTTTTGAATATCTCGGTTAGGGGCTTATACAGAATAGGTTCTCCACCAAGTATCCCGAAAAAATAAGAGCCTGCCTTTTTGGTCTGGTCAATGATACGGTCCACCTGTTCAGGCTTGAGCCTGTTGTTCTTTTCTTTTCCCACCACCCAGCAGCCCTGGCACTGAAGGTTGCAGTCGTCGGTTACAGAAATAAAGTTAAAGGCCGGAAAGAATTCCCCTTTCTTTTGTCTTTTCTGGAACCTGGCAAATGACATTGAGCCTTTAATGCCCATGTTCACGATGAACTTATAGAGGCATTTTTTGTCGGTGCGAAAGAGTATGTTTTTTAATAGTCCCATGAAGGAGTTTCAAGTTTCAAGTTTCAAATTCCAAGTTAGGCTCGATGCATTCGGTCAGGATATATCCTGACCGTACTGGCCCTTTTTCATTTCATCCAAAGCTTTCTGGCGTTCAGCTTCTGCCTGTTCGATTAGTCCGGTTTTAAAGATATTCCTTCTTAGGGCAGATCGTTGGTTTAGGGTAGCGATCATGTTGCTGTCCATGGCAAATTCTTTGGGCTTGGGACCTGATCCCGGTTCCGCTCCTGCAAGTACTCCCCCCTCTTTTAGCCTGGGGAAGATAATGGCAGAAGTAGGACAATTGCGCCCGCAAGCAGGGCAGTTGTTCTTGCATGATAGTGGGTTAACCACTTTTAGTTGTTTATAGTTGAAAGTATATACCCCAAAAAGACAGAATTTGAAGCATTTACCACAGTTGGAACATAGCGGCTGATCAATCACAGGATACCAGGCAGGTACCTCCACACCGCTTAAAACAGTCTGTACTTCAAGACCTTCGGCTTTAGAGAATTCAGCATTGAGTTTGGCATCAATATCCGTGGCATTCAGTTCCCTGAAGTTGAGTACTTCCAATCCCGACAGTTCCAGATCGTTTTGAGCAAGCAGACTTTTAATAGCCCTTGGATAGCAGGCTACCATGATCTTACGCTCATATTTTTGATCGATGTCTTTGATAAAGTCTTTTTTACCAAGTACAATGCCACAGAAGTCTTCCATCAGGTAAAGGTCAGCATCGAATGCATTCAATGTTGATTTGATATTTTCAGACTTCTCTGAGGTAATAACACCTCCGCCACATTGGCAAAATAATATACACGATTTACCCATTCTAAAAAGTAAATTACGAATTCAGTATAAAATAACTAAAAATAGTTGCTTCAGAAAAGCAGAATATGGCTTAAAATGATCCTGTTAACAAACATTAGATAAAAAAGTGGCCAATCTTCCCTGAAGGACATTTTTTGCAAAGGTATTCTTCTGTTTTGATTATCTTCGTGTAAAAAAAACTGAGGCCACGAGATCTCGTGGCCATACCTTCAACGTATGGAACAATTGATTGAACTTACCAGCCTTCCTAATATTGGTAAAGTGGTTGCCGAAAAATTAATACAAGTAGGTATCACTTCGCCCGAAGAGTTAATAAAAACGGGAAGCGAGCAGGCTTTTATCCGCATTGAAACGATTGATCCAACCGCCTGCCTGAGCATGCTGCAAGCCCTTGAGGGAGCCATCCAGGGAATGCGCTGGCATCATTTGTCTCAGGAACGTAAAGAAGAATTAAAGGAGTTTTATAATATGCGCAGGCTGTAGGGCCACGAGATGGGTGGGTCTGTACGGCCACGAGATCTAGTGGCCGTACTACACCATTTCAATGTTGTATTTTTGTTAAAACCACCCATCGACGAATGGGCCTAAAAATCAAAATGCTTTACTTCAGAAAATTAGATTACCTTTGCGCCCGAGTTTAGGGGTCGGTTAATTTCCTTTTTGCCTGGTTTAAGGCAGGAGCATCTAACTGTCTCCTACCATAATCAGGGTCAGCGTTGCTGATTCATAATTTAAAGGAAATAATATGACATTTGAAGAAACCGGCCTGAAGCCGGAAATCTTAAAGGCGGTCGCAGAGATGGGATTCGTTAATCCTACGCCTATTCAGGAGCAAACTATCTCGCACCTGATCTCTTCCACACAGGACTTAGTAGCATTGGCTCAGACCGGAACCGGTAAAACAGCCGCATTTGGGCTTCCGGTGATCCACAATACCTCCATGCAGACCAGAGAGGTACAGACACTTATTTTATGTCCTACCCGTGAACTGTGTCTGCAGATCACCCGCGACATGGACAACTTTACCAAGTTTATTCCGGGCTTTAAAACCATTCCAGTTTATGGAGGGGCCGACATTACCAAGCAAATCCGTGAGCTCAAAGCCGGCGGACAGGTAGTAGTAGGAACGCCTGGTCGCGTGCATGATTTGATTCGCCGTAAAGTACTCAACATATCTGCCATCCGTTGGCTGATACTGGATGAAGCGGACGAAATGCTTAACATGGGATTCAAGGAAGAATTGGATGCCATTCTTTCCACCACCCCTGAAGGAAAGCAGACGTTGCTGTTCTCGGCCACCATGCCCAATGAAATTGCCAGCATGAAGAACCATTACCTGAAGGATGCCATTGAAATATCCGTTGGTAAAAGAAATGCAGGAGCCGAAAATGTGGACCACCACTATTACATGGTTCATGCCAAGGATAAATATGAAACTTTAAAACGTATTGCGGATAATTACCCTGACTGCTATGCCATTGTTTTTTGCCGTACCCGTCAGGAAACCCGTGAGGTAGCCGAGCAGTTTATGGCCGATGGCTATAATGCAGATGCCTTGCATGGTGACCTTTCTCAGGCACAGAGAGATTACGTGATGGGACGTTTTCGCTCCAAACAGTTACAGATGCTGATTGCTACCGACGTGGCAGCACGCGGACTGGATGTTACAGAGCTTACCCATGTGATCAACTATTCGATGCCCGATGATCCAGAGGTGTACATCCACCGCAGTGGACGTACAGGCCGTGCAGGTAAAAGCGGTATTTCAGTAACGATTATCAACCTGAAGGAAGTAGGCCGTTTAAAACAGATAGAAAAGATCTCGCGCAAGAAGTTTGAGCGTATGATGGTTCCCGGAGGAGATGAAATTTGCGAAAAGCAGTTGTTTCATCTGATCAACAGGGTACAGAATGTAGAGATCAACGATGCCCAGATTGGTAAGTTCCTGCCTCAGATCAATGAGAAGTTTGAGAGCATGAGCAAGGAAGATATCATCAAGCACTTTGTTTCTTTGGAATTCAACCAATTGCTCGATTACTACAAGAATGCACGAGACCTGAATGTAAAAGGGGAAACATCACGTGATTCATTCTCAAGAAATGATCGTGGAGCAGAACGTGTAGGCGATCGTTTCGCATTTACCAAGCTGTTTATCAATGCCGGCAAAAAGCAGAACCTGAACGCTTCAGGATTGATTGGCTTGATTAACCAGTTCTCGAGCCGCAGGAATGTAGAAATTGGCAAGATCGACATACAGCGCAAGTTCTCCTTCTTTGAAATCGACAGCAACTATGAGAAAGAGCTGATCAAAGCCCTTAACAATACCGTTATCGAAGGCCATGTAATCAGCATCGGCAGGGTGGAATCCACTGCCGGGGAAGCACAGCCTCAGGAAAGAACCTCTTTCCGTAAAGACAGCGGCAGCGCTGGATACAAAGGCGGAGGTTATGGTGGCGGACGTCGTGATGGACGCAGGGAAACCTCTTACAGCGACCGTGGTGAAAGAGGCGGCGAACGTGGTGACCGTCAAAAACGCAGAAGAAACTAAGAAAGTCTGTTGACTGAGTTAAAATAATAAATCCAAATTTCAGGAATAGTATCCTGAGATTTGGATTTTTTTATTTTGGAAGCTATACTCCGCCAAACATACTGTTACTGTTTGTTTTTGAGACTGAATAGATCTCTTCAATGATGGATTTGTATTTTGAGGCAATATAATTTCTTTTCAATTTTAAGGTAGGCGACAGTTCTCCGCTTTGGGGGGTCCATTCATCACTTACCAGCCTGAAACGTTTAATCTCTTCATGTTCGCCCAAGGTTTTATTGATTTCTGCCACTTCCTTTTGCAGCTGTGCAACTACTTCAGGTTTCTGAATAAGTTCTTCATTATCCTGAAAGTGAATCTTATGATGACTGCACCAGTCATGCAGGTATACAAAGTTGGGAGATATCAGTGCGCTGGCAAATTTCTCTCCAGCCCCGATGACCATCACCTGTTCTATAAAGAAGGAAGCCTTCAGCTTATTTTCGATCATCTGCGGAGCAATGTATTTACCTGCCGAGAGTTTAAACATCTCTTTCTTGCGGTCGGTAATCTTTAAAAACCTGCCGTCTTCCAAAATGCCGATATCTCCTGTATGGAACCATCCTTCCTGATCAATCACCTCGGCTGTCAGATCAGGCGCTTTGTAATAGCCTTTCATCACGCCGGGGCCTTTGCAAAGAATCTCACCATCTTCGGCTATCTTTAATTGCACATTACTCAGCACCTCTCCCACCGTCCCGATTTTCATGGCTCCGGTAGCAGGATTATTAACGGCAATCACCGGAGAGGTTTCCGTAAGGCCATAACCTTCAAGGTTGGTCATACGCGACATACCCAGTATCCGGGCAATACGGGGCTGCAGAGCTGCTCCCCCTGATACAATGTAAATGATATTATTTCCCAGGGCTTCCCTCCATTTGGAATAAACAAGCTTGTCGGCTATCTTTATCTTAAGCCTTAGTAAAAAACCATACTTTTTATTGTATTCAAAATGCCTGGTCAGGCCAAGGGCCCAAAAGTATACGATCTTTTTTAGCCCGGTCAGTTCACTTCCCTTGGATAAAAAACCTTCATAAATTCTTTCAAGCAGTCGGGGCACCGCATTAAACATGTGGGGTTTTATCTCTTTGATCGCAGATACAATCTGTGCAAGGTTGCCCACATAATAGATGCCCATCCCCTTGTATTGAAAATGGTAATTGACGCTTCGCTCATACACATGGCACAGTGGCAAAAAGCTGATTACATGGTGATCTTTTCCCAGATGGTGCATCTTGATGTGCTCCATAAAATTGGATACCAAGTTAGTATGGGTAAGCATCACCCCTTTGGGAATGCCTGTGGTACCAGAAGTATAAATGATGGTAGCCACTTCTTCAGGATCAATGGTATTTTTTAATTGCTCCAGCTGACCGGAAAGTTCCCCTTTACGGTCTTCCCCTATTTCCATCAACTCATCGATATGGGGCACCCCATGAATTTCTTCAAATGTATAAATAGCCTGAATTTGAGGCAAACGTGCCGCAATGGGACTTAATTTCTCGTACAGTTTCTTATCTCCGACAATGAGGACTTTAATCTCGGCATGTTCTAAGATATAACTGTACTCTTCATCGCTGATAGTTGGATAAATAGGTACATGCACCATTCCGGTCATGGCAAGACCCATATCGGCAAAATTCCATTCCGGGCGGTTGGTAGTAACCGTTGCCACCTTATCGCCTTTTTGCAAGCCAAGAGCCATCAGTCCCATGGCAAAGAGATGCGACTTTTCAACATACTGCGCGGTGCTGTAAACATACCAGTCCTTGCCGTTCTTGCCGCCTAGCGCATCTGCCCGGGGCACCTGCAAAAGCATATGCTCCAAAAGATCAAATGTCCTTTTTACTTCTACTGCCATGAATTTATAAATTCGAATAGTTCAATTTTCAGGGCAATAAAGATAGAACTAATTTCAGCTTTCAAAATCCAATTTTTTCTGCCGTATATTAGAAATAAGCATGATGCCTCCGATTAGGCCAATGATTACAAATACCGACCAGTGAACCGAATCTATAGACCCGCGTCCGTAGGAATGCAAACCGCTTAGGTAATAGTTAACGCCGAAATAGGTCATCAACACGGAAGCAAAGCCCAGGACAGAAGCGATAGTATAGGTATAAATTCCTTTCAGTGATGGAATCAAACGCATGTGAGCGATAAACGAATAGATGACTACCGTGATGAGTGCCCAGGTCTCTTTGGAATCCCATCCCCAGTATCTTCCCCAACTTTCATTGGCCCATACCCCTCCAAGAAAAGTACCGATGGTAAGCATGTACAAACCAATGGTAACCGACATTTCATTGATGGTAGTCAACTGAAGTACAATTCTTTTCACATTATCGCTATTCTGTTGATTGCTCACACTGTAAAGCACCAATACCAGCAGTCCGAGGAAAGCACTAAGACCTAAGAATCCATAGCTTGCTGTAATGACCGCTACATGGATCATCAGCCAGTAGGAATTCAAAACTGGTACCAGCTGAGTGATCTCAGGGTTCATCCAGTTAAGGTGAGCTACGAAAAGGGTGATTCCTGAAAGCATAGCACCCGTTGCAACCACAAAAGGATATTTTCGGCCAACCAGAATACCGGCCAGCATGGTAGCCCAGGCGATATAAATCATGGATTCATAGCCATTACTCCAGGGAGCATGCCCTGAAATATACCATCTCAAAATAAGACCCACGGTATGCAGCAAAAAGCCCAATCCCAATAATGAAAGAAAAACAAGATATGCCTTACGGCTAAGCTGTTTTTGCCTGAAAATAAGTATAAACAATACTACCAGCAAGCTAAATCCTGCCAAAAGGTAGATGGGGAAAACCCGTTTAAAGGGGTTGACCTTGTTATAAAATATCTCTACATCCTTATGACTTTCTGAGGCAAGATAAGTGCCGCCAAATTTTTGCTGGTACGCGGCAATACTTTCCAGTATCTGGCTGCTGCTTATCTGTCCGGTTCCGCCAATGGCTTCTTTAAACAGTTCAAAGCTGCGGTTGACAAACAAGGAATCCGCAGACGGGATGCCTGTTGGGGTACTGCCTGCGGCAAACCATTTGACTTCTTTGGAAGCGCCGGGGAAAAGGACAAAGAAATCGCCCTTGAGGATCATAAAACAGATGGCAATACGCTCATCGACATTGATAATTTCCTTTTCGAGCATGTTTCTCATTCCCGGAGGCTTGGCAAAAGCATCCTGTGCTTGTTTTATCAGCTTGTAATTTCCCTCTTCATTGAAAAAGGCGGTAAGTGGCACACGAGTATCATTAACCCCCAGCAACGCCCTTAACTCAGCATCGGGCACATAAACCAGGGAAACACTTCTCCACAGTTCAGGGTAGAAATACAATCCCAGGATTACTTCTTCAGGGGAACGTCCGTAAAAAGAGGATTGCCGGCTTACTTTCCGAAGTACCTCGGAGGCTAAGGTGGAAACCGGCTCAATACGTCCATCCTGCCCTTGAATCCATAACCTTGAAAAGTCATTGATCACTTTCTCATCAATCCTTGGAATAGCTGCAAGCTCCGATTCACTGGCTGATGCCTTGCCAGGGATAATCAGCATTAAAAGAAGAATTGCAGAAACTGTAGTTGCTGAATATCTTTTAAGCCGGGTAACCAGATGCTGAAAATAAGAAGTTTTGCTGAAAAGTGCTGCTATGCATCCAATGGCCAATAGCAAATAGCCAATGTAAGTTACCGTTGTGCCAAGCTGGTCGGCATTTACCGATAGAACCGTTCCTTTCTCATCCTGATCATAGGAAGACTGAAAAAACTTATATCCCCTGTAATTGAGCGTGTTATTCATAAAAACCCTTTCCTTCCTGCTAACATTCCGTTCCTGATCATTCAATACCAGTTCACTGGCAAAGGAGGCCGGGCTTTCCGATCCGGGATATCTTTCCAGTTCAAAGTGGGTCAGCTGCAATGAAAAGGGAAGGTATAAAGGAATAGGCCCATAGCTAAATTCCAAGGGTGTATTACCGGCTGATGCAGTAAAAGGCTCTCCCTGCATGCCTTTAATTCCCATCACGTTAACGATCTGTTTTTGCGATCCATTATCCACTTCCAGAACCACCGCATTTTCCTGCGCCTGGCCTGTTGGGTCTTTGGCAACCCTCATCACCGCTTTTGGATAGAAATTCTTGATGACCAGCATGTAATTATCGATAGCATAAAGGTTCATGGGCTGAACCGCAAGAGGTTCATTGGCATTCATGCTGACTGTTTCACCCCCGGTCATGGAACGATGTTCAAAAGGACGGTCAGAAATGAGCATCAAACTATCGCCTTTGCTGACAAACTGAACATTTGCCCCGGGAACATCATATCCCAGAACCAATGTCCCAAGATTGACTTTGCTGCCCTTGGAAAAAACCATGCTTTCACGCCCCTGTCCAGAGGATAGTACAAAGTCGATCATTTCCTTTCCCGCAGGATCAGCTGCCACTGTACGCACAGCATTTTTAATATAGCCAACTGATTTTATGGACAACTCCTGCCCACCGGATTTTATTTTCTCATTGATGTCTTTATACGAATACTCTGAAAAGAGTACCGGCTTTTGAATGGTCTGACCGTCTGTCTTTATAGTTAGATAATCTTCAGACGACAAGATAAAATTGGAAGATTCGCCTTCGCGAATGTGCATCATTCCTTCAAAACTGATATAGCGGGTAATGGCCGCCCCTATCAGGATGACAAGAAAGGAAAGATGAAAAAGTCCAACGGCAATGCGTTGCCGGGTATACATCTTTCTTCTAATAAAATTGACGCCAAGGTTTAAGGCCAAAAGAAACAGAATCAGGCTAAACCAAATGGAATTGTAAATCAGCCCATGGGCGACTTCAGTACCATAGCTGCTTTCAACAAAGGTGGCAATGGCCATTGAAAAAGCCATCATCAACAATAAAAAGCCCATAAAAGGAAAGGAAAGAAGGAAGTTCAGAAATTTCTTCATCGGTAATTTTATTAAAAACACTAAATGTTTTAGTTGGAAATTAAAAAGTACATCTCACTTCATTGAACTGCATAGTATAACAGCCAGCAGTTAACTTATGTTGACATTGGATGCATTTTTGGTCCGTTCACTAAAGTGAACGGCAAAGGATATTGCGTTGAATAAGCAATACTGTTTTCTCAAAGCAATATCCTTTGCCGTTGGCTTTAGCCCGGGATATTATCAGAAATGGGTAGGACTCCGATCCTGTTTCATTCAGTAATATAAAAACAAAGCGGGCACTCTAATTCGAAGCAATATCCTTTGCCGTTGACTTTAGCCCGGGATATTATCAGAAATGGGTAGGACTCCGATCCAATTTCATTCAGTAATATAAAAATAAAGCGGGCACTCTAATTCGAAGCAATATCCTTTGCCG
>DATGYU010000071.1:0-3597 GCA_035297625.1 Prolixibacteraceae bacterium | reverse complement strand
GTACGGACTGTTTTGAAGGTATTCATAGGTTTAGGTTTTATTCCTTGGTCAAATTCATCAGTTGGTTGATCTCATCCAAAGATAATGCTCTTTTATAAATACGCACTTCGTCAATGGTGCCCTTAAAACAGTCGACCAGAGACTGATTCTGGTTGTTTGAATTTCCCCCTATCAGCAAAGGGTTTTGATCCTGAAAGTGCAAAGGAGATTTGCAGGCTTCTGATTTGATCATTTTGCCGTTAATGTAAAGCTTAAACATGTCGTTGTCGAAAGTACCGGCCAAGTGATACCATATGCCAGGTTGAATCAATGATTCATCCTTCACATTCTTATAGTTGGTGCCGTCTGGATCAATAGAAAAGAGCGCATGATTCTGATGCACGGCAAGGCCGACATATTCAGACCAGCCACTGCCGATTTCGCGGGAAACAATGGTATTCCAATACGAGGCAGTATCTTTTTTCGTCCATGCCATTACGGTCACCCCTTTAGGAAAACTATCCAGGATGGGTTGATAATCGACCTGTAATACCGAATTCCCATCAAATTCAAGGGCTTTGCCAATTTTTCCTTCAACTGGAATGGCCCCTTTATTGACGGCATTCAGATGATTGGACGACTGATCAGGCACTTCACTTTGGGTTGCATTGTCAAATGACCACCAGGCCACCAGATCAGGATCCTGCACTTTTGATGGTTTGCATGAAAGCAATGCAACAAATAAGAACAGAAGGATGGAAACTTTCATAAGGGAAATATTAAAACTCATTCATCTTAACAATTTTACCAAAATCAGCCGACTCATAGGCAGCCCATACCAGCTGTACGGTCTTGAAATTATCGTCTGCCGTGTTTTCTGCTTTCCCAAGGCCGAGCATATCATTCAAAATATTCTGATTAATATCCACAATACTTGGTGGTTCCGGTTTCAGCCGGTCGGTCTGCCATGGATAAGCACGCATGGGTACCACCTCTTTAACGGTTCCTTCAGGAGTGGTGGTGCTGATTTCAAATTCCGCATCCAGGCGGATACTTCCCTTATCACCTTCAATCAAAAGGGTAGTCTGCGGGAATATTTCTTTTTCCAATGGTGAGCTGAACGAGATTTTCTGGATACAAATCACCCCGTTATCCATTCTTAAGATGGAAGTTGTCACATCTTCTCCTTTGATGGTAGGATTGACGGTCTGCTTTTCACAGTAAATGGTTTTGACCTCCCCAAAAAGGTATCTTAACACGTCAAACTGGTGGGAACCTTGATCTGTAAGGGCAAACTGTTCCAGCTCGGCCAGGAAAGGCTGCGTTTTAAACAGCGGGAATGCTGTTAAGAATGCTGTTTCACAACGGAAAGGCTTTCCTATTACCCCTGAATCCAATATTTCCTTTACCCGGCGAAATTGTGGCTGCCAGCGGTAATTCTCATGCACGTAAAAGCGAACACCAGCCTGCCTGGTTACTGCCATCATTCTTTTGGCAGCCTCATAGCTTGGAGCCAAGGGCTTTTGGCAAATGACATCTTTTCCGTATTTAGCGCCCAACAGGGTATACTTTTCATGGGTATCCACGTCGGTGATGATATCAATAAAGTCAAGCTCTTCATTTTTGAGCAGCTCTTCGGCATCATCATATACCCTGGGAACCCCAAAACGCTCAGCCAAAGCCTCTGCCTTTGAGCGGGTGCGGTTAAACAAGGCGACACATTCCACCCCTTCTATTTCTTTCCATGCGCCCAACTGGAACTGACTCCAGAAGCCACAGCCAAATATGGCAAATCTTAATTTTTTCATTCAACCTGGAACTTTAAACTTTAAACTCTTTTTAGGTAATGTCAATTACCTGTTGCAATACATTTTCCGGTTCAAAGATCTGTTTCCAGTCTTCTTTGAAAAGGATACTGCGTCCTCTTTGAAGTGCTTTATTGGCAGCATCGGAGAATACGGCATTTGGCAATTCCTTGAAAAGAACGGCCAGTTGAATGTTGATATGTCCCAACAGGAAAGCACGGGCAGCTTCTGCAGGCACACCGCGACTTATGATTTCTTCCATTCCTTCTCTGACAAGGTCCAGGCAGGAAGAGGAGAGCGTTTCCACCAAAGCGGGTTCCAAGAGGGCCATCTGTTCCATGGTAATCTTGTAAGCTTTTGAGACAGGAGCATACATGGTTTTTGCCACTTCTTCTCCAAGTTCATAGTCTGAATCCGGTCCTTGCATTAGAGCACAGACAATGGTCTGCTTGGCAAGTGTCCCGCCAAAAAAATCAGCCTGCGCTTCAGGCGTAGGTTCCCAGTTAAAAACGGATGGATGGGAAGGATGGGCAATAAAATAGGAAACATCTTCTCTTAAAAATAAACGGCCTGCACGGGCTACCGCTGGGTCCAGCGTCATTACCGTGGCCCCTGACTTCATTTTCGGGATAATATTGGCCGATACTTTAGCCAGAGCCACATCGGGCACGGCAAGGATTACCACATCAGCATCAGGAACAACCTGTGCTGTGTCACTCACCCCGATGCCCAGTTCTGCCAGTTTCTCAATGCCCGGCTCACTGATTTCTACATACTTCATTTCAAAGGAAGAATTCATCAGGTTGCGTGTTAAACGCATGCCCATTTTTCCTCCTGCACCGATTAATGTAATCTTTTTCATATACTTAGTTTTAAAGTAGTGATTTTAAATAATGGATACTTTCCACCGCCCATGCCTTTTCTTTAAGAATGGTCTCCTCTATGGTACTTTCCGGAGGTGTCCATTGTTCAAGGATGGCTGTATGGCACGTGGATGATACTTTTTCAATGAGCTCGGCTAAAGGAAGCATTCCCTTGCCCAATGGCTTGCCTTCAATGACAAAGCCCATCATGTGGTAGACTCTTTCAACGGAAAACTCTTTTACATGAAGATTCACCGTTAAAGGGGCAAGGCGGCTGATCACTGTTTCAAGGCCTTCGCCTGCTCCCATGGAATTGACCGTATCCAGGCAAATACCTACTTGACTACCGCCTGATTTTTCTACCATCTCCACAAAATCAGTGGTCAGCAAACGGTCATGGTTTTCAATGGCCAGAATGATGTTCTTTTCCTTTAAAGCAGGCAATGCATCCCTTATGATGGAATGTATTTCATCCATTGATGGTACAAAACCTTTCTGATCAATGACAAAGCGCAGGATCGGAGAGCCCATCATAGCGGCAATTTCAATGTATTGTTGAAGCCTTTCGGGAGTCATTCCCCTGGCACCTACTTCAATCATTAATCCTGCACGGTCGGCATACTGCCTGATCTGCGTTAATTCCTCCATGGAAAACTTTTCCAAGGGAAGATTATCTGCCACCTGCAACACCTTAACATCCAGTTTGATGGCCATGTCAAGGAGCTCATAGATGCTCATGGGCTTTTCGGGTTCTTTACCCGGCACGCCAATGGCCCAGGTAAAGGCATAACTGCTGATTCCGGCAATCATAGTTTAAAGTTTAAAGTTTCAAGTTTCAAGTTCCCCTCTCAGGCCCGACTTTAAGGTCCTTAAAGTCGGGCCTGAGAGGGGTGCTGCCAACTGACCACTGATTACTTTCTGGCTCCCGGTGCAGGATATTTTTTTGAAGC
>DATGYU010000070.1:0-2745 GCA_035297625.1 Prolixibacteraceae bacterium | reverse complement strand
TTTCATGTGTTTATAATTGTTTTTTAATTGCCACATAGCCTATGCCGATTAATTGGGGTGGCTCGTTTCTTATTCTTTCAGTTCTTACCCTTTGATGTTAAGGACTTTAAACTAATGCGAATCAAGGTTGAAATTTGAATATAACTAAGTGTTACAGTAGCAGTTTAGTGACCGCTTAACAAGGGTTTTGCTGATAA
This sequence comes from Prolixibacteraceae bacterium, assembly GCA_035297625.1. Classification (GTDB taxonomy): domain Bacteria; phylum Bacteroidota; class Bacteroidia; order Bacteroidales; family Prolixibacteraceae; genus Aquipluma. Next base: position 2,548 of record DATGYU010000070.1, on the reverse strand, counting down.
TTTAACCCTGAGACCAGCCGTTTAAATAGGATCATTCCAAATATCATTCCAATAATAAACTCCTTCCAGTAAATTGTAAATTCAATTGGACCAGGTATGGATATAAAATACTATTTATATACTATTGTTATACTAAAACCTTTATTTTAGTATAACAATAGTATATAAATAGTATATGAATACCAAATGTGGTCCAACTGGATTATTACTTTACCCTAAATCTTGTTTTTAAGCAGTGGATCATTTATTAGAACAGATGGATGCATCAAATACCAGCCATGTTGAGTTTTCAGCACTTCCTACTTAACGTATACTACCTAAAGTCCTTAGCAAGGCCAAAAAGTGAGGTAACTTGAACCTGTGGCAATAAGCAGTAATCCACACCCAAGTTATCTTCCTTAGTGAAGTAAATAATCTGAAATCTTCTAGGTACTAACCCTTTTAATCTTCCTGTTTAAAGGTCTTTCCAGTATGATAGGCACCTTTTCTTCGATCACCTGGCTGGAGTCCAGCCCAAGGGCTTTCACATCATTAATACTCAATAAACGGGTAAAGGCATGAAGTCCCATGGTCAGCTTCTCCCAGGGGGCCAGCTTATAATCCTGAGACATCACCCTGTCGAGGTTGACAAACAAGAAGTCGGCAGGCATATGGTGTTTCTTCAGCGATTCATAGGAACTGGAGAGTTTTATTTCACCACTGGCCACCATATCCTTCAGCACTTCCTTAAAGTAAAGGTTGATACGCGGCTCTACCTTAAATCCTAAATGAAAGTCCACGCGGATCAGAATTCCCGGAATAAACTGGGTCACCTCGTAGCTGAACGTATCCGGTTCATCGACCACATTCACATGCAGCAGCCAGTAGGTCTTGGCCCTTTTGGGTTGCTTGTTGAAGATGGAATACATCACCTTTGATTCTATCTGGTGAAGCTCATTGGCTTTGATGATATAGACCAGGTTGGTCGATATGGGTGCTATTGATTTGTCCTTGCTCAGATCTTCAAACAAATGAAGGTATTTGTTAACATTCACAAAGCTGATATGTCTGTTCTTGATACGTCGGCCAAAGTACCATCCGGTCATAATGGATAAGAAGGCAAAAGACAATACCACGGAGAACCATCCGCCGTCCCAGAACTTATGAAGATTGGCTATCAGGAAAGATCCCTCTACGGAAGCAAAAAGAGCAGCTAAGAAACTGACGATGTAGATATTCAGATTTCTTTGGCGCAGGTAATGGATCAAAAGGATGGAAGTCATGATCATCGTAAAGGTGATCGACAAGCCATAAGCGGCTTCCATATTCTTTGATTCTTTAAAGAAGATTACCACAAAACAGACAAAGATCCATAGCGTCCAGTTGATGAATGGGATGTATACCTGCCCTTTAACAGTGGTAGGATGCAACACTTTGATTTTTGGCCAGCAGTTAAGAGATACCGCCTCACTGACCAGCGTATAGGACCCCGTAATTAATCCCTGACTGGCAATCACCGAAGCTGCAGTGGCAATAAGTATTCCCGGGAAGAGAAACCATGAGGGCATGATGGCATAAAAAGGATTTAATCCTTCCACAACATGGGGATGGTTCATCAGCCAGGCCCCTTGCCCAAAATAGTTAAGCAAAAGGGCTATCTTTACAAATATCCATGATACACGAATATTCTTAATACCACAGTGGCCAAGGTCTGAATACAGGGTATCGGCTCCCGTGGTGCAAAGGAAAACAGCACCAAGCAATATAAATCCCTTTGGATAGTGAGCTAAAAAATCATAGGCATACATTGGATTCAGCGCCTCGAGTATCTGAGGGTAGGTGGTCAGCTGGCTAAAGCCAAGGATAGCCAAAAGGCTAAACCAAATCAGCATGACAGGGCCAAACGACTTACCTATAAACTGAGTACCGAACTGCTGAAAAAAGAACAGGGCGGTAATAATTACAAGCACTACCGGAATGACAGGTATCTCAGGATTGATCATCAAAAGCCCTTCAATAGAAGAGGTAACGGTAATGGAAGGGGTGATAACCCCGTCGGCCAACAATGCACTACCTCCAATCATGGTAACCACAGCGGCCCAGATCGATTTCTTTTTCATCAGGGCAAACAGGGCAAAGATTCCTCCTTCCCCATGATTGTCAGCTCTTAGGGTAATAAAGACATACTTAAAGGAAGTCTGCAGCGTAAGGGTCCAAAAAACGCAGGAAAGGGCCCCGTATACCAGGAGTTTACTGATATGATCAGCCTCACCTATGATTGCTTTTACTACATAGAGCGGACTGGTACCAATATCTCCAAAGACAATGCCTATGGTAATTAATAAACCAGCAAGAGATAAATTACTAAGCTCTGAATTATTGTTCTTCTCCGGCATATCAACGATCAATTTCTATTTTTATTTTCCTATTAAAAAAGCGAACAAAGTTAACTACATTGAATGATTAAATTACCAAATATATATCATCCTGCTATAATTTCTTGTTTATTTTTAGAAAAGATCTTCCCATCCTGATTTATAAAGTATAAATAATGGAATATCTGTTACCA
>DATGYU010000069.1:0-1532 GCA_035297625.1 Prolixibacteraceae bacterium | reverse complement strand
AAATGGAAACGGGTAAAACAATCTCATTTACTTTTCCAGGTTTTTATTGATCCTGGCATTTTATACTCCCTCAGGATGGAGAGTGTAAATTATTTTGTGTAAACACCGGAGAACTGTGTTTCATCGATATTACATCTGTTTCCAAAAATAGTTTCAAACTGGCAAATAATCAGGGCCCAGTTCTTGATGGGATGGGTCCATTTTTTTTCAATGTTCATCATGGCCATGTAGACTGCTTTCAGGGCAGCGTCATCGTCGGGGAACTGTACTTTGGTTTTGGTATATTTTCGTATTCCACGGTTCATGTTTTCGATGGTATTGGTGGTATACATGATGCTTCGTATCTCCAGGGGGAACTGGAAAAACCGGCTAAGGTTTTCCCAGTAATTGTGCCAGGGCTGGATGGCATGGCGGTATTTTGCTCCCCATTTTTGATCCATTAACTGCAGGGCCGTTTCTGCCATTTGGATGTTGGTAGCCGTGTATATTGACCTGAGGTCAGAACAGAACTCTTTACGGTCCTTCCACAAGACGTATTTGCAGGAGTTTCTTACCTGGTGGACAATACAGATTTGGGTGATGGCCTGGGGGAACACGCCCCGGATGGCCATGGTGAACCCGGCAAGGTTGTCCGTGCAGGCAATGAGGATATCCTGCACCCCGCGGGCCTTCAAATCGGTCAGAACGCTCATCCAGAAGCTGGCTGATTCACTTTCGGCCATCCACAGGCCCAGCAGTTCCTTGTACCCGTCCTTTTTAAGGCCGATCACCACGTAGATGCACTTGTTTGTGTATTTCCCGTTATGCCTGACCCTGACCTGTATGCCATCCATCCACAGGATAAGGTATACCGGTTCCAGGGGCCGGTCCTGCCACTGGCGGATATGCTCCAAAAGGCGGTTGGTGATGTTTGATACGGTGGTTTCGCTCACACTAACCCCATAAATTTCCTTTATCTGGCTGCGGATATCCGAGCAGCTCATCCCGCGGCTGTACATGCCCGTAACGGCCTCTTCCAGCTTGTCGCTCATGCGCTCTCCCTTGGGGATGAGCTGTGGTTCAAACTCAGAGTTGCGGTCACGTGGTATGTTTAAAACCATATCGCCCAGGCTGTCGGTCTTAACCGTCTTGGGGTACGAGCCGTTGCGGCTGTTGCCCGTGCCATAGCCCAGCTTACTGTATTTTTCATATCCCAGGTAATCTTCCAGCTCGGCTTTGAGCATTTCTTCGACCCCTTGCTTAAAAAGATCGTTGAAAAATGAATGAAACTCTTCCTTGCTTTTAAACTGCTTGAAAAAATCTTTTGGCAATGTGTTTTCTGCACTCATAACAATAAGATTAAGTGATTAAAACTTCACCTTACCTCTTCTTTAATGAAGCTACGGCTGCGCCTGCGCTTCATTAAAGAAGAGGTAACTGTAACAAATACTTGTTTTTGAGTGTTTACACAATCATTTTTATACTCCCTTAAAAACAGGAGGCTTAAGATTAATGGCTGCATGTATAACTATGGAAAGCCTCCTTAAATAAAA
>DATGYU010000068.1:0-2715 GCA_035297625.1 Prolixibacteraceae bacterium | reverse complement strand
AGGCCCTGGCTTTGCATTGAAATCTGAGGCATTGGGCTTGTCTGTTATGGCCGAACTTCCACTTGTGGTTGTCAACGTACAGCGCGGTGGCCCCTCTACAGGTCTTCCTACCAAAACGGAACAGTCTGACCTTCTGCAAACCTTATATGGCCGTAACGGCGAAAGCCCCATCGTAGTGCTGGCCGCAAGCACTCCTTCCGATTGTTTCTATTACGCATTCCTTGCTGCTAAAATAGCCCTTGAACGCATGGTGCCGGTAGTATTGCTTACCGACGGATTCCTGGGCAATGGAAGCGAACCCTGGCGTGTTCCTTCAATGGATGAACTGCCCTCTATTACACCACGTATGGCAAGCAATCCCGAACTTTACAAACCCTATACCCGTGATCCACAAACGCTTGCCCGTGAATGGGCCATCCCCGGGATGGAAGGCTTTGAACACCGTTTGGGCGGATTGGAAAAGAACATTGCCGGCGGAGTAAGCCATGATCCTGAAATCCACCAAATGAATTCAGAAATCAGGGCTGCCAAAGTTGAAAAAGTAGCCGACATGATTCCTTCTCTTACTGTTGAAGGAGATACAGAAGGTGATCTTTTGGTAGTTGGATGGGGCGGAACCTATGGCCACATGATAAGCTCTGTTAGGGCAATGCGTGAAGCTGGCAAAAAAGTAAGCCTTGCCCATTTCAATTATATCAAACCGCTGCCTAAGAACACTGCTGAAGTGTTTAGCGGCTTTAAGAAAATTGTGGTTTGCGAACTCAACCTGGGACAGTTTGCCAGTTACCTGCGTGATAAACTGCCTCAGTTTACCTATTACCAGGTGAACAAGATGAAAGGACTTCCTTTCTCTGTGCACGAATTAGTTGAAAACTTTGATAAATTACTGGAGGCCTGATCATGACAAAATTTAATTATACTGCCAAAGATTTTAAAAGTGCTGCCGAAGTTCGCTGGTGCCCCGGCTGCGGCGACTATGCCATTATGAATGCGGTGCAAAAGACAATGGCCGATATGGATATTGCGCACAAAGATTTTGCTGTAATCTCCGGTATCGGTTGTTCTTCCCGTTTCCCTTATTACATGAGCACTTATGGATTTCATACCATCCACGGACGTGCTACTGCTATCGCATCTGGCGTAAAATCGGCCAATCCCGACCTGACGGTATGGGTGATAACCGGTGATGGTGACTCTCTGGCTATTGGGGGAAATCATTTCATCCACCTGGTAAGGAGAAATATAAATGTGAATGTTGTGCTTTTTAACAACAAGATCTATGGTCTTACCAAAGGCCAGTATTCACCAACTTCTGACAGGGGGGTCATCACCAAAACATCCCCTTTCGGAACCATTGAAGATTCATTTGTTCCCGGTCAGCTTGTGCTAGGTTCACGGGGTACTTTCTTTGCCCGTGCCGTTGACAATAACATCAAACATACCCAGGAAGTACTGGCTGAAGCGGCTCAGCATGAAGGAACCTCTATTGTCGAAGTACTGCAAAACTGCGTCATCTTCAACGATGGAATCCATGATCAGATTGCCGATCCAAAGTACCGCTCGGAGCGTCAGATTTTCCTAAAAAAAGGCGAACCAATGATTTTTGGTGAACAGGAAGACAAAGGACTGATACTTGATAATGGAAGGCTTAAAGTGGTTAAAATAGGTGAAAACGGCATTACCCGCGATGATATCCTGGTTCATGATCCCTCAGAAGATAATCTTGGATTGCAGGTAGCCCTTATCAACATGGCCCTTCCTGAATTCCCAATTGCAATGGGCGTTATCCGCAGTATCCAGGCGCCTGTATATGACCAGGAAATGAAGAAACAGCTTGAAAATGTTCAACAGAAAAGAAAAGTATCTTCTGTAGACCAACTTCTTCGTTCAGGAAATACCTGGACCGTAGATGGAGATCATTGCAGTGAACCCGTGAAATTCTTCAATGATCCTTGTTTTAAATAACAAGATTCAAACCAATATTTATAGGCCGGGAAGCAACTTCTTCCCGGCCTTTTTTTATGCAATTTAAAGGGTAAGTTGAAACATCCTATTTTGAGTGAGAAGTAGTTAGATATTTCGACTACTGAGGCCGTAATACCGATTGGAGAAGTGTAATAGTCCTCCAGAGAAATTGGTATCATAAACTCAATTGGGCTATAACACTTCTATCCATCGACATTATACCAAGGGAATGAACTGGATAAATTTATAATTCACAATGGTATAAATTCAAAAATTGAATAGATTGTCTGCAAATAAAATGTACTTGCCTTTATAAAATCCAGAACAAATCAACTATCTTTTGATGGCACAAAAATGCTCTCTGTTCAGGATCCTTATAACTACGGGTAAGGAAACAAGATGTATCAAAGTTGGTTATATAAAATACAGCTAGGATACCAGTTTGATCTTTCTTCAATGGCAAGAGATTATCCCATTGACCGGAATCAAAATTGCAAACATGGGTTCATGGTTGTTCTCAGCAGCCCCTGATAATGACTTAGACCTTTTATTGATGAAATAAATAAAACAAGAAATCATTTTGAGTTATTCAAACCTCCTTAAGGAAAATATTTTAAGCACATCGGATGGAATGGAATTTCATGGAATGCAAACAGGAGGACTTATTCATTTGCCTGTAATCAGGCCTACACAGCGTATAAAATACAAAATAATTCATTTATAAAATAGAGTAATATCTGTCTTTAAGGC
>DATGYU010000067.1:0-20258 GCA_035297625.1 Prolixibacteraceae bacterium | reverse complement strand
GGTTTTTCTTATCTCGGGAGATGGCGGATGGACCAGTTTCGACCATTCCCTTGCCGAATCAATGGCCGAAAAAGGAATGCCCGTGGTAGGCCTTGATGCCCAGGGTTATTTCTGGAATCATAAAACTCCCGAAAAATGCGCATCAGAAATAGGTCAGGCTGTTGAGCATTATTTGCAGCAATGGGATAAGAAAAACTTCATACTGGCAGGTTATTCTTTCGGAGCCAATATTATCCCCTTTGTGGCCGATAAAATGACCCCTGAACTAAAAGAAATGCTCACGGGTCTGTATTGCCTGTCGCCCAATGAAAAGGCTGATTTTGAAATCCATATCATGGACATGCTGGGCTTCGGGGCTAAAAGGGAAAGTTACAATGTACCCAGCCAGATTAACAAAATGCGCCAGTTTAAAACCACCTGTATTTTTGGCGATCAGGAAGACAAGGACCTGCCTTCCCGCTTTAAGGAAGCAGGCGCCCAGATTATTACAATACCTGGCAATCATCATTACAACAACAACCCTGCAAAGGCTGGGGAAGTCATTGTTCAGGAGGTGGAGAAATCTTCGGCTAAATAAACTGAAGGATTGAAGGACTGAAGAATTGAACGTAAAAAACTGATCACTGATTACTGATCACTTCGATCTGTCCTTGCCTTCAAACCTTTTTAATGGATTGTTTTTAATGGATTCCCAATAGCCGGAAACTTCCATCAATGCTTAGCAATGAATAAACTTATTTCCTTTGAAATAGTTATCTGTAATAGTTTATACAAAAAGAGAGCACAAGAAGATGAAAAAACTATTTTTATTGAAACCCGATTTTAAGGATGTAAACCGCAACCCTGAAAGCATTTATTTTTGTCCCAACTGCGGCCTTATTGAAGGAATCCTTTCCTATTATCCCAAACTACTGGAGGATATTGAAGTTCATCATGTGGATTTTCCAAGGCCCCGCCCGGCCATTGTCGAACTGCTTGGTGAAGAAAATCAAAGCTGCCCGGTACTAATTCTTGAAGACGGAACCTTTATCAATGAAACAAAAGACATCATAAGGTACCTGGTTGACACTTACCATATTGCCAAACCGCACTAATTAATAAACTGAGTTTGACAAAAGGACTTTTACCAAGTAAAAGCAAAGAAATAAGGAATATCGAACAAGGAATAAAAAATAAGAAAGTGAAGAATTAATTATTGCAGATTTTGCAAGAGGCATAGCTGTCCCTATGGTCGCATGTGTCCCTTTAATAAAAACAAGAACGTCAAACTCTTCTCACCATTCCCTACCCTTTCTTATTCCTTATTTTTTGTTTCTTATTTCTTATTTTTTCTTCCGTTATTTTTTGTCCACCACCATCCGGTTATCGGCCATGCGGTTGTTGAACTGCTGGATAATGGCTTTTTCCAGCTGAACTTCCTGCGGGAAATCCACCGTGCCCAAAAGATTGTTTTTCAGCTCAGGATCCTCCTTGCGGTTATAGATGGCCGTGAGCTTGTCGTCGGTCATGTAAAAGGCAAAATCGCCGCTTAAGAATTGGTAGGAATCCTGGATATAATTGATCACAAAACGCCTGCTGTTCTTATCAAACAGGTTGTGCCCAAAAGCCAGGTACGGGTACGGGTAATTCAAATAACTCAACACGGTGGGCATGATGTCGATCTGCTCGGCAAGGCCCTCATCCACCCCTTTTAAACTGCCATCGCCCTTATAAAACAGGATTGGAATGGCAAAGCTGTTGACGGCCGTGTAATATTCATCGATGCCCGAATCCACCGAATGATCAGCGGTAATGACAAAAAGGGTGTTTTTAAACCAGGGCATCTTGCGGGCGGTATCGAAAAACTTTTGCAGGGAATGGTCGCTGTAGCGGATGCATTTATCCAAAGGAATCCGGCCTTCCGTAAAAACGCCCTTGTATTTCTGCGGAACTTCATAGGGATGATGCGAAGACACTGAAAAAAGGGTGGTCACAAAAGGCTCAGGCATCTTGTCCATTCCATGGGCGAAAAACTGCATGAATGGCTCGTCCCAGACTCCCCATATCCCGTCAAAATCAGCATCATTGCCATATTCATTCAATCCTACATATTGCTGAAAACCGGCAATCCGGGTAAAGGCATCAAAGCCCATGGAGCCGTTGGGAGCCCCGTGAAAAAATGCGGAATGATACCCCTGCCGCGAAAGTAAACTGGCAATACTGTTAATGGTGTTTCCCGAACGCTCCGAAATCACGTAAGGCAGTACCAGCGCTGGAATGCTGGCCGTAACTGATGGGATGGCATCAATGGATTTTCGCCCGTTGGCAAAAGCATTGGGAAAGACAAGGCTCTCATGGATCAGCGAATCCAAAAAGGGTGTATAACTGCGGTCCCGCGGGTCCTGATACTGCGGATTTAACGATCCCACGAAGGCCCTGCTAAAACTTTCAAGAATGATAATCACCACATTGTCGTGGCGGGCCTCCCCCACTGAGTCGGGCACATGGACGGGTGAATAAACGCGCTCAAGTTCTTCTTCGGAAGAAAAATAGGTCTTATGCACAAAGGCTTTCTTGCCCCAGGTGCGAAAAATGCAGAAAGGGGTATTTTGTACAAGGGCCATTTCCTCAGGGGTGCTTACAAAAGCCCCGGCATTGTTCATCGTGATCGGGCGGGTACTGTGGCGCCATCCGCCCCGCATTCCCATGATGATCAGCCCCGCGGATAAAGCAATGATCGGTATTGCGGAAAGAAAATAAACCACCGGGCTCTTGAACTTGAAAGGACGGGGCTGTAAAAGGGAATACAATTTGGAAAGCACAATAAGCAGCACAATGAGCATGAAGGGGATGTACCAGAAATCATAGAAAAACCTCAGGATCAGCCTTCCGTTGCCGGCGTCAAAAGCAGCCACGTCGAACATGCTGGCCGTGGTGCGCTTTAAAATATAACGGTAATAAACAATGTCGATCAGATTAAAGGCAATCCCCACCCCGTTCACTGCCATGAACAGGATTTTCAGCATCCGCTGGTACCAATTGCTGAAGGTAAAGCGAAAAGGCAGCAGAAACAGCAAAATATACACTACGTTGAGGTATAACAGGGCACTGATGTCAAACATCATCCCGCCTTTTAAAATGGTCAAAAACGACCAGAAAGTAACCTTCGGGAAAAAGGAGGTGTTGAACAGGTAAAACAAAATGCGGCAAATGGTGTAGATAGCCATCATGACCGAGACCCGGTACAGCAAAACAAGGTACTCGTTGGCCTGGTACTTTTTAAATTTCCCCGATATTTTAAAGAATGGTTTCATGCCGAATATTTGTCTGCAAATTTAACAGCTAAATCGATTGGAAAAACAAATTGAATGAAACGGACATTTTTATACCTCCAATCATTTAACCTTTGAGGATGGTCCCTTTGCATTATCTCCTGATTTTTAATGCAAAATCTCTGTGCCTGCTCCTGTTTTTGGGCTTTCACGTTCAATAAACAGCATCTTTTACCCTCGGCCAATCATTTAGGGCAGGCATTCTCACGAGCTCAATATACGGTCAATACCCGCTCAATACCTGGCAAATACTTTAGGGGTAGTTAATGGGTAGGTTACAGGTACATTACGGGTTCTGGAACCTGTAATGTACCTGTAACCTACCCGTAATGTACCTGTAATGTACCTGTAAGCTCTTGAGCAGGTATTGAGCGGGTATTGAGCGAATATTGAGCAGGTGGAAAACAAATGAATTAGGGGTAAGATATCTTCATGGATGAGGCTTTCGCTTCATCAAGCAAAAAATTGACTATCAACTGTTAATAAAAACAAAGGGATTTCATCTTTTAAAGTAGATGAAATCCCTTTGAATATGTATGTACTTAAGTGAATAATGGTCTATTTCAACCCTGCAATCTGTTCTTCCAGCACTTTGATCTTAGCTTCAGCATCGGCCTGCTTGGCACGCTCGACATTGACAACGGCTTCGGGGGCGCTGGAGACAAAACGCTCGTTGCTTAGCTTTTTCATTACGGAATTTAAAAAGCCTTTGGTGTAATCCAGTTCGGCCTGTAGTTTCTTCAGTTCTTCTTCAATATCCACATTGGCGCCAAGGGGCACAAAGAAAGTGGTTGATTTTACCAAAAATGACGAGGCTGCTTTGACTTCTTCACTCACCATGTTTAAAGCGGAGAGGTTGCCCATTTTCACCAGCACAGGATTAAAGGCAGGCTCAAAACCTTTGTCACCAACCATAACCGACAATTCAACCAGGTCTTTGTTGGGGATATTGTTCTTGGTACGGATGGTACGAATGCCGGCAATGGCTTCCTTGACATCTTCAAACTGAGCGATGATGGTCTCGTCATAGCCGGTTGATTTGGGCCAGGAGCTGATCATGATACTGTCGCCTTTTTGGCGTTCAGTGAGCAACTGCCATATTTCTTCACTTACAAAAGGCATGAAAGGATGCATAAAGCGAAGCACTTCATCAAAAATATCGATTAACTCGCCATAGGTTTTGGCATCGATGGGTTGCTGGTAGGCAGGTTTTACCATTTCCAACAGCCAGCCCGAGAACTCGTCCCTTACGGTGGTGTAAACGCTCATCAGGGCATCCGAAATGCGGAACTTATCGAAATGATCATCCGTTTGTTCCACGATCTGGCTGAACTTTTCGCGGAACCAGCTGATGGCAAGGCGCGAATGTTCAGGCTGAGGGATGCGGGCATCAACTTCCCAACCCTTCACCAGACGGAAGGAGTTCCATATCTTGGTTACAAAACCTGCTCCCTGCTGAGGCAGTACTTCATCGAAGAGTAAATCTCCACCGGCAGGTGAGCACAACAACATGCCCACGCGAACTCCGTCGGCACCGTAGGTATCAATCAAATCCAGCGGGTCGGGAGAGTTGCCCAGCGATTTGGACATCTTGCGTCTCAGCTTATCCCTAACCATTCCGGTAAAATACACATTTTTAAATGGATACTGGTCGCGGTATTCGTAACCGGTGATGATCATTCGTGCTACCCAGAAAAAGATAATATCAGGAGCCGTGACCAGATCGTTGGTTGGATAATAATAGTTGATCTCTTTATTGTCGGGATTCATCACACCGTCAAAAACCGATATGGGCCACAGCCAGCTTGAAAACCAGGTATCCAGTACATCTTCATCCTGGTGCAGATCGGCCATGGTCAGCTGGGAGTTGCCTGTTTTTTCCTGGGCCAGTTTTAAAGCTTTACCGTCAGTTTCAGCTACCACAAAACTGCCATCCGAAAGGTAATACACCGGGATACGGTGCCCCCACCACAACTGGCGGCTGATACACCAGTCCTTGATATTTTCCATCCAGTGACGGTAGGTATTTTTGAACTTGGGAGGATAGAACTGGATGGTATCATTTTCCACATTTTCCAGGGCAGGCTTTACCAGCTTTTCCATTTTCAGGAACCACTGTGCCGACAATTTAGGCTCGATGGGCACATGGGTACGTTCTGAATACCCCACTTTATTGTTGTAGTCTTCCACCTTGGCTACATTACCGGCAGCCTGAAGGTCGACCATGATCTTGTCGCGTACAGCAAAACGGTCTTCACCCACATACAAACCGGCTTTTTCACTCAAGGTGCCATCCTCGTTAAAGATATCGATGCTTGGCAAATTGAAGCGAAGGCCGATTTCATAGTCGTTCACATCGTGCGCAGGGGTGATTTTCAAACAGCCTGTGCCAAATTCCATATCCACATATTCATCCTCGATCACAGGGATCGAACGGTTCAGAAGGGGTACCAGCACCCGTTTGCCTTTCAGGTGGGTAAAGCGGGCATCGTTGGGATTCACGCACACAGCCGTATCGCCCAGAATGGTTTCAGGACGGGTAGTAGCGATGGTAACAAATTCTGTGTCGCTGCCTTCAATGCGGTATTTCAAATAATACAGCTTGGACTGCATTTCGCGGAAGATCACCTCTTCATCCGAAAGGGCAGTTTTGGCAGCAGGGTCCCAGTTGACCATACGCACCCCCCGGTAGATAAGGCCTTTATCATACAGGTCGACAAAAGTGCGGATCACCGATTCGCTTCTCACATCGTCCATGGTAAAGGCTGTGCGGTCCCAGTCGCAGGAAGCGCCCAGTTTTTTGAGCTGTTCAAGGATGATGCCCCCGTGCTTATGGGTCCATTCCCAGGCATGCTGGAGGAACTCATCGCGCGAAAGGTCGAATTTGGAGATGCCGGCATCCTTCAGTTTGTTGACCACCTTGGCCTCGGTAGCAATCGAGGCATGGTCGGTGCCGGGTACCCAGCAGGCATTTTTGCCCAGCATGCGGGCACGGCGGGTAAGGATGTCCTGGATGGTATTGTTGAGCATATGGCCCATGTGCAATACCCCGGTGACGTTAGGCGGCGGGATGACAATGGTGTAAGGTTCACGCTGATCGGGTTCGGAGTGGAAAAAACCGTTTTCCATCCAGTACTGATACCATTTGTCTTCTACTTCGGCCGGGTTATACTTGCTGGGAATATCCATCGTTCAATTTTATTGAGATTTTCTGTTTTAATAAAGGTGCAAAAATAGGAAAATAAGTTCGCCCATTGAATACATCGGGCTACCGAATGTGAAAAACCAACCATATTAAGGTCTGTTCCGTGAAACTTATCAGAGCAATACTTTAAAAACGCCAACAAAAAAAATGAGGAGCATCTCCCTTAGGGAAACACTCCTCATTACAAATAAGCCCAAATCCGGGCTTTAAATATTCTTTATTGTGCAGGTTCAATTTCAATCATCGTAAAGTTCTTGGGTACTTTCTGACCCACCGTTACGTTGATTTTTGATATTTTACCTGTAAAGGGCATCTTTATATCATTGTACATTTTCATGGCATCCAGAATAAGGATGCTGGCTCCTTCTTCTACCTTTTGTCCTTCCTTTACCATCACGTCGATAATGGTTCCGGGGATATACGAATTGATATGGTTATGATTAGGCTCGGCCCAAACCTTACGGTTTTCGTATTTCTTGTTATAGGTAGTCTGATACTTAGCGCTATGAACAATGATGATCTGTAATTTTTCCTGTTCTTCCATAATCCTTTGGTTGGTTTAAAATGGTGGAAGTCCGTGTTTTTTTGACGGTCCCTGTACATCTTTATTGGCAGAAATCTTCAGGGCATGCAGTAGCATTTTTCTTGTTTCTGCAGGTTCGATCACCTCGTCGATGTACCCTTTGGAGGCAGCCACGAAAGGATTGGCAAACTTGTCCTTGTATTCCTGTATTTTCTGCTGGCGCATAGCTTCAGGATCTTCCGCTTCAGCGATTTCCTTACGGAAAACAATATTGGCAGCACCTTCAGGGCCCATTACAGCAATTTCGGCGGTTGGCCAAGCGAATACAAAGTCAGCGCGCAAATGGCGTGAGTTCATGGCAATGTAACCACCACCGTATGCTTTGCGGATGATGACCGTAATTTTTGCCACGGTAGCTTCCGAGTATGCGTACAGGATTTTAGCCCCGTGACGGATCACTCCGGCATGTTCCTGGTCTACGCCCGGCAGGTAACCCGGCATGTCTTCCAGGGTGATAATTGGAATATTGAAAGCGTTGCAGTAACGAATAAAGCGGGCTGCTTTATCCGAGCTGTCGCAGTCAAGCACACCGGCCAGCACTTTGGGCTGATTGGCAACAAAACCTACGGTTTCGCCATTCATTCTACCAAAGCCGATCACGATGTTGGCGGCAAACATTTCCATGATTTCGAAGAAGTCAGAGTTATCGGTGATCGATTTAATGATCTCACGGATATCGTAAGGCATTCTTACATCAGAAGGAACGATGTTTTCGATTTTGTATTTGGCTTTTGGTTCCTTAGGAGCGATTGCCTTGGCTTTTTGGGTATTGTTCCAGGGGATGTAAGAAACCAGGGTTTTGATCTGATCGAAGCATTCTTTTTCACTGAGCGCATAAAAATGAGCATTCCCAGTTATCTCGGCATGAACTTTAGCACCACCCAGCGCTTCCATGGAGATATCTTCGCCCAGTACGCTTTTAATTACTGCCGGGCCGGTGATAAACATCTTTGAGATATTTTCCACTACAAAAACGAAGTCGGTCAGTGCAGGTGAATAAACAGCGCCTCCGGCACAAGGGCCAAGAATTACTGAGATCTGGGGAATTACTCCTGAAGAGAGGGTATTGCGGAAGAATATTTCTCCGTAGCCGGCCAGTGAGTTAACCCCTTCCTGGATACGGGCACCGCCGGAATCATTGATTCCGATCAGAGGGCAGCGCATTTTAAGGGCATGATCCATAATCTTGGTGATTTTACGGGCATGCATCAATCCCAAAGATCCGCCTTCCACTGTAAAATCCTGTGCATACAAGCATACCGGTGAATCGTTAATGGTTCCTGTTCCGATCACAACGCCATCGCCTGCCAGAACTTTGTTACCCATATTGAAGTCGGTACCTACATGTTCAACGAACATATCATATTCATGAAATGACCCCTCATCAACAATGGAGAGGATACGTTGACGGGCCGTCATTTTGCCTTGGGCAACCTGTTTCTCCATCGCCTTATCGCCCCCGCCTTTACGAACTTCGTCTTTTCGTTTGCGAAGATCTAAAATGTTTCTTCTCAGTGACATAGAATTAATTTTTGATTATAAAAGATCAGCTGAAATAGAGAGTTTTTCTATTTGAAGGCTGACAAACAATTAATTTGCAGGCGCAAAATTATCATTTTTTAATTGCCCGTAATATTTTAAAATATATTTGTTCTAAAAATACCTGTGCAGGTATGTATTTGTTATTGAATTCTTTTCCTGCCATGGCATTTTTACCGGGCTGCCCTGCGGTAAAGATAAAAAGCCAGCGCTCCGTAGGTGATATTGGGAATCCACATGGCTATCAATGGTGTCAGCATTCCGCTGGTGGTGAATACGGTGGTCACCTGCATAAACAGGATATAGGAAAAACTTAAAAGCAGGCCCAGGCCCAGATGGTAGCCAATTCCTCCCTTTACTTTGCGTGAAGCAAGAGAAACTCCAATAATGGTGAGTACTACGGCAGAAAAAGCACTGGCACTGCGTTTGTGCTTTTCAATTTCATATTCAATGGTATTAACCCCTCGAAGCCTTAAAGTGGCGATCGATTCATTCAGCTTTGGCAAGGTCATTGTTTCCACAATATTATCCACCACTTTATAATCATCGGGGGTCATGTTAAGGGTAGTATCTTTTTCTATGCCACTTTTAATGGTCTCCTTGGTGCCATCAATGGTTCGGATATAATAGTTATGGAGAGTCCATTTATTTTTTTCACGATCCCATTTAATGTATTCGGAGGATAGTTTGGATACCAGCTGCTGGTTTACAAACTTTTCGATGGTAAAATCATGGCCTACATCATTGCTGGTATATTGGGAGATATAAACAAATACACCGGGTTCAATCTGACGGTGGATCAATCTTTCGGTATTGTCTTTTTTGGTCCCGATATACTGGTTTCTAAATTCCACCTTTTTAAGGTTGGCCGGCGGGATAATGTAGTTTCCCAGGACATAGGAAAAAAGGATAATAATGGATGCCGCAACCAAATAGGGACGCATCAGCCTGTTGAACGACACCCCGCTGCACAGGATGGCAATAATCTCGGTGTTGTAGGCCAGTTTGGAAGTAAAATAAATTACCGCGATAAAGGTAAAAAGGCCACTGAACAGGTTGGCAAAATAGGGTACGAAATTCAGGTAATAATCAAAAACAATGGCCCTTACAGGCACATCCTTAGATATGAAATCATCAATGTTTTCAGATATATCAAAGACAATAGATATGCTGATGATAAGCGCAATGGCATAAAAAAAAGTGCCAAGGAATTTCTTTATAATGTACCAGTCAATTTTATGCAGCATAGATAAATAATTTATAGCCTTACTGAAAGTTGTTCAACCATCTGCTGCTTCCAGCTTTTAAAGTTATTGGCCAGGATTTGTTTGCGTGCTTCTTTGACCAGCCACAAATAAAAGGCCAGGTTATGCTGGCTTGCAATCTGGGCGCCAAGCATCTCGCCCGCTATTACCAGGTGTCGCAAAAAGGCCCTGCTGTATTGATGATCTACAAAAGAAGTGCCATCGGGGTCAACGGGTGAAAAGTCATCAGCCCATTTTTTGTTGCGCATATTCATCACTCCGTTTTTGGTAAACAACATACCGTTGCGCCCGTTACGCGTTGGCATCACACAGTCGAACATGTCAATGCCCCGGTCAATTCCTTCCAGCAGGTTAATCGGGGTACCCACGCCCATCAGGTACCGGGGTTTGTTTTCAGGCAAGATGGCATTCACCACCTCAATCATGGCATACATGTCTTTTTCCGATTCTCCCACCGAAAGCCCGCCAATGGCATAGCCGTCACTGTTGTACTGAAGTACGTTGCGCGCGGAAGCCTCCCGTAAATCGGGATATACGGCCCCCTGGACAATGGGAAAAAGTGATTGGGAATGACCGTAAAGGGGCGAAGTCTTCTCAAACTGGTTGAAACAGCGGTCCAGCCAACGCTGGGTCATCTCCATTGATTTTTTGGCATAGTCGTACTGGGCATCTCCCGGGGTGCATTCATCAAAAGCCATCATGATATCGGCCCCAATGATGCGCTGGATATCCATCACTTTTTCGGGAGTAAACAAATGGGCCGAACCGTCAATATGCGACTGAAATTTAGCTCCTTCTTCGCTTAGTTTACGGATATCGCCCAGGGAGAAAACCTGAAAACCTCCGCTATCGGTTAAGATAGGGCCGTCCCAGCCGTTAAGTTTATGCAGCCCCCCGGCCTGCTCAATGATGGACAATCCGGGCCTTAGATATAGATGATAGGTATTCCCAAGAATGATCTGGGCTTTGATGTCTTCTTTCAGATCACGCGTATGAATCCCTTTCACCGAACCTGCCGTGCCAACAGGCATGAAGATAGGGGTTTCAATATTTCCATGATCCGTAGTGATAAAACCTGCCCTTGCCTTTGATCCTTGGGCAGTATGTTTGAGTTCAAAATGCATCCACTTCCTTTTTTGAGTGCTCAAAGATAGGCATTAATGTGAAACGAGAGAAAAGAAGCGGCAGGGCTTCTGTTAATTATAACTAAAATTCCGCGATAATTAATGATTTGGTTTATTAATTTTGCCCCAGCAAAAATGACGATTTCCATTATTAACTTAGATCATCCGCTGTGAAGCTTATTAATTTTCAAATGCTCACCATCACCGACATGGTGCTTCTGACAATATTCTGTGTAGTGTTTATCATCCAGATTTATTATTTGCTGGGAATTTACCTTAAACTGGTCTTACATAAAAAAGAGAATTTCACCGGGGAATCTTTGCCCGTAACGCTCATTGTTTCGCTGCGCAATGAAGAGGAAAGAATTCGTGATCTGATGGAAAGACTTACCAGCCTAGCATACGAGGATTACCAGGTGATCGTGATCAATGAATTCTCAGAGGATAATACCCTGGAGATATTGAATGTACTTGCTGAAACCAACCCACATATAAAAATTACAAGCTTAAGCCAGGAGACCAGGTTCTTGGAAAAACAGGCCATAAACCTTGGCATGAAAGCAGCCAAGGCTCCCTGGATCGTACAGCTTACCCCCGATACCCATACCCTTCATAACGAATGGCTGACAAAGCTTACCGGGTTAGTGGATAAAAATACCGACGCTGTGGTGGCCTATTCCAACATAGAAAGGGCCAAGGGATTCCGCAATCTGATCATCAGGCTGGAACGCTTTAACCAGTTCATGATCAGCGGTTCATGGATCCTGAAGGGGCTCCCCTTTGTTTTTTCGGAAAACAATATTCTTTTTAGAAAAACCCTGTATTTTGGCACCCAGGGCTTCCGCATGAAGCTAAACCGCAACTTTGCCAACCTGGAGTTGATTTTCAACGAGAACTTCAGCAGGGACAATGTTCGCATTACTACCAACCCGGACCTGTCGGTCCATGAAAAGATGGAAGACGACCGCCGGGAACATTATAAACTGATAAGAAAATCCGTTCAGATTCGACAGAGCCTGAGCTGGGCAATCAAATTCAGCTTGTTTATCGATGATCTCACAAAGATTCTGCTGCCGGCAATAGCTACCACCCTGGTTATCATGCATCCGGAATACTGGATTACCTATTCGGCAGTGCTGGTGGTTTACTATACCACCTTATTGATTATTGTTAAAAAACTCTTAAATAGATTGAAAGAACGAAAAATCTTCGTATCTTCGTTTATATACATTTTGATCAAACCTTTCATCAACTGGTGGGTTTATTGGTCAACATATTTAATTCATCACAGGAATAAATGGAATTAAACCCGCAACTATCAGATAAGGCCCAGTATGATTTCTTTCTGGTGGAATCAGCGTTGGCAGGCAATGAAAAAGCTTTTGCCAAACTGATGAGCAGGTATAAAGATGCCATTTATTTTATGCTTTTGAAAATGGTGAATAACAAGAATGATGCAGAAGACCTGACCCTGGAGGCTTTTGGAAAGGCCTTCAAGAATCTGCAGCAGTATTCGCCCAATTATGCCTTCAGCACCTGGTTGTTTAAAATTGCCACCAACAATTGCATTGACTTTTTAAGAAAACGGCGCGGGGTATATGTTTCCATTGAAAACAATCAGGAAAACGGGGATAACGACCCCCCGATAAAGCTTCGTTCGGCAGATCCCAACCCTGAGGAGAAAATGATCCGCATTCAAAAAGCCATCCTGATGCGCAGAATCGTTCACCGCTTAAAGCCACGTTACCGCATATTGGTGGAACTGCGCTATTTCAGGGAATACTCCTACGAAGAAATTGCCGCGGAACTGAACCTGCCCCTTGGAACGGTAAAAGCACAATTGTTCCGCGCCCGTGAAATGCTCTTTAAGATGATTGAATCTACCGAGATTGATGAAAACGATCAATAACTGACTTCCCTTACCTATGGACATTATCAGAAAATACTTTACTGATCTTACCGATCAGCAACTGGAACGCTTTGGCCGTCTTGGCGCGTTGTATGAAGAATGGAATTCGAAGATCAACGTGATTTCCAGAAAAGATATTGAGCAGCTTTACGAGCGGCATATTTTACACTCTCTGGCCATTGCCAAAATCATACGTTTCAAACCCGGCACCACCATCCTGGATGTGGGCACCGGGGGCGGTTTTCCAGGAATCCCGCTGGCCATACTTTTCCCGGACACCTCTTTTATGCTGGTGGATTCGATTGCCAAAAAGATCAAAGTGGTCAATGAAGTGGCCCAGGCATTGGGCCTTCAAAACGTACAGGCAGAGCACAAGCGCGTTGAAGAGCTAACCAACCGCTTTGATTTTGTGGTAAGCCGTGCCGTAACAGCCTTTCCACGCTTTGTGGAAATGACCTCTTCGAAAATATCCAGGCAAAGCCAAAACGATTTAGCCAACGGCATCCTTTACCTCAAAGGGGGTGATTTTGAAGAAGAAGTGAGCCCGTTTGGGCAACAGGTTGCAATTTATAACCTGAAAGACTATTTTGAGGAAGAATTTTTTGAGACAAAACGACTGATCCATTTGACATTAAAAAATAAATGAATTTAACGCAGGGATATTTGCAGGATATTAAAAAAGAACTATTTTTGCAGTCCGATTTAAAAACGAATATTATCATTTAAATATTGACCGATGAAAAGGACATTTCAGCCATCCAATAGAAAAAGAAAGAACAAACACGGGTTCAGAGAAAGAATGGCATCTGCCAGTGGACGTAAAGTATTGAAAGCACGTCGTGCCAAAGGAAGAAAAAAACTGACAGTTTCGGACGAACCTAGCCACAAAAGATAGTCAGACACTCTCGGGTTTCTAACAATATACAGAAGGTAAAGAATGAATTTTCTTTACCTTTTTGTGTTTATGCCGGTTTCAAATTTAAAGTCAAAAGTTTCAAGCTGCCTTGGCAACTGGTAATACAGGCTCTAATTTACCACAAGCCCCTTTGATCATTCCATTTTTAGGATCAATCTGAAAACACGGCGGACGGAAAAAACACTTTTATCCTGTTGTCATGCCTTTAAATAATTTGCCTTGAGTAAAACGCTGCCTTAACCTTCCTATTGCCACTTTCTGATCGGTCGTTGTACCAATGCTGTACTAATGTATACTGTTTTAGTACAGAATTAGTACAGAATTAGTACAGCATCAGTACAGAAACAGGGAATGTGAAGGCAATGTAAAAGCAATCATTGAGCAAAAGACAGGATATCCTATTACTTGTAAAGAGGGTTACCCTCAGGAGATCTTTAAGCTTAGGCATCAGGGAAATTCACTATCAGGAAAAATGCCGGGAGGAATCCTTTTATTTTATCCACCGCCTTTCCAGATGGATCCCATTTTACTGGCAGGCAGCAGTTAAAAGTTAATAGTTTTCCGACAATCCTGAACAACATTTCCAATAGATCAGCCAGAGCAGTCAGCCAATCGGAAAATTAACTACTTTTGAATGATTAAGTCCATATCAATATGACGCTGAAAGAATTTTTAAAAACCCGCACTTTTAAACTTAACGCGCTTGCAGCCTTAGGGATTACTATCTTTTTGATTTTGTTCGTGGTGGTTTTTCTTCGTATCTATACCGATCATGGAGATTCGGTTGAAATACCTGATTTAAAAGGTAAAAGTATGGAAGAAACGGCCAATATCCTGGACGATAAAGACCTTCGGTATGAGATTCAGGATTCGGTATATTCACCAGACCTTCCCCCGGGAACGGTACTGGACCAGTTTCCCAAACCGGGCATGAAGGTTAAGCAAAACCGCATGATTTTTATTACCCTTTGTGCCATCAGCCAGGTAAAGATACCTATGCCACAGCTTACGGATATCTCTTTGCGACAGGCAGAAAGTTTAATAGAAAATGCAGGGCTCACTGCCGGAAGCATCCAATACAAACAATCTGAATTTCCCAACCTTGTCCTGGAGCAAAGAATCAACGGCAGAATGATTGCCAAAGGGGAGATGATACCGAAGGGGAGCCGGGTAGACCTTGTGGTAGGAAGTGACGCAGATGGTTTAACAATTGAACTTCCCTCCCTCATTGGCCTTAGCCTAAATGATGCTAAGCTAAAGGTGGAAGAAAAAGCGCTCAGTATAGGCACCATTACCTATGATGAATCCGTCACCTCGGAAGACCAGAAAGAGCAAGCCGTGATATGGAAACAAAGTCCTGACCCGGCCACAACTTCTGAAATTGACAGGGGAAGTGCCCTGGATATCTGGATGACAATTGACCCAAACAAAATTCAGGAGAATCCTGAAAAAGAAAAACCTGATAATTCATTTTTCTAAATGATTGAAGACGACGAAGTAATTGATGATTTTGAAGATATTGAAGAGAGCGATGACGGTGCCCTCTTTGAACACTACAATGTAACAGTTGACCCCGGACAGACCTTATTGCGCATCGACCGCTTTTTGGCCAACAGGCTGCAAAACGTCACCCGCAGCCGTTTGCAGGCAGCTGCCGATGAGGGTAAAGTACTGGTAAATACCCTTCCGGTTAAATCAAGCTATAAAGTAAAGCCCGGGGATGTGATTTCCATCGTGATGGATTACCCGCGCCGCGAACTTAGGATCATTCCTGAAAATATCCCCCTGAACATTGTTTATGAGGATGACCATCTTCTGGTGGTTAATAAACCTGCCGGGCTGGTGGTACACCCGGGACACGGGAATTATAGCGGCACCCTGGTGAATGCCCTGGCTTATCATTTCAGGGAACTGCCTTTGTTTAATTCTGATGATCCGCGCCCGGGGCTTATCCACCGCATCGACAAGAACACTTCAGGGCTGCTGGTAATTGCCAAGACCATTGATGCCAAGGTGAAACTGTCGCTTCAGTTTTTTGAAAAGACCACCAAACGAAAATATGTGGCCCTGGTATGGGGTGATTTGGTCAATGATGAAGGCACCATCACAGGCAATATCGGGAGAAGCTTAAAAAACAGGCAGGTCTTTACTGTTTTTCCTGACGCGGAGCACGGCAAACATGCCGTTACCCATTACAAGGTAATCGAGCGCCTGGGCTATGTCAACCTGGTGGAATGCAGGCTGGAGACAGGCCGCACGCACCAGATCAGGGTGCATATGAAGCACATTGGCCATCCGCTGTTCAACGACGATAATTATGGTGGGGATCAGGTACTGAGAGGCACCACCTTTACCAAATACAAACAATTTGTCAAAAACTGCTTTGAGATGATCCCCCGACAGGCCCTTCATGCGCAAACCCTTGGATTTGTCCATCCGGCCACGGGTAAGGAAATGCTCTTTGAATCGGAGCTGCCCGAGGACCTGGCAGGAGTGATCGTAAAATGGCGAAATTATCTTGCCAACCGCAGTGTGCAGGAATCAGATTAAGTAAGAATAGAAAAGGCAAAATAAAATGAAAAAGAATATTGCTGTTGTTTATGGGGGCGACTCCTCCGAATTTGTAGTTTCGGTTAAAAGCAGTAAAAATGTATATGAATCCATCAACCCGCATATTTACAATGTATGGAAAGTCCAGATGAAAGGCCTGGACTGGCAGGTCATGGAAAACGATCAGGTGGTTGCCTCTGTTGATAAAAATGATTTTTCATTTGTCAGAAATAACGAAAAAATAAACTTTGATTTTGCCTATATTACCATTCATGGCACCCCGGGAGAGGATGGAAAGCTCCAGGGGTATTTTGACATGGTAAAAGTCCCTTATTCCACCTGTGGAGTTTATTCTTCAGCACTTACTTTTAATAAATATTTCTGCAGCAATTACCTGCGCAATTTCGGGGTTCCGATGGCCAAATCCATCCGTCTGTTTAAAGGAGACGCAGTGGATGTGGATCAGCTGGTTAATGAACTGGGCTTGCCATTGTTTGTAAAACCCAATGCCGGAGGTTCCAGCTTTGGGGTAACAAAAGTAAAGGAAAAGGGACAGCTGCTGGAAGCATTGGAAATTGCCTTAAAAGAGAGCTGTGACATATTGGTAGAGCAGTTCATTGATGGCAAAGAATTCACCTGCGGACTGGTAAAGCTATCGGGCAAGGAAATGATTTTCCCCGTTACCGAGGTTATCCCTCAAAATGAGTTTTTTGATTACGAAGCCAAATACACCCATGGGAAAACCGATGAGATCACCCCGGCGCGTATCTCAAAAGAGCTGACCCAAAAAGTACAGCAACTCTCCTCGCGCATCTATGATTGGTGCGACTGCTCGGGAATTGTCAGGATCGATTATATTTTGAAAGACGGCGAGTTTTATTTTTTGGAAGTAAATACCACCCCCGGGATGACAGCCACCAGTTTTGTTCCCCAACAGATTGGTGCCATGAACCGCAAGCTGGGCGATGTTTTGGGATTGATCATCGAGGATAAGTTAAAGTAAGAATAGGAACGCGGATCCAGCAGATTAAGCGAATAAAAGCGGATTTTTAAAAATAAAATAAGAACACAGGTTAAACGAATCAAAACGGATTAAAACATATTGTAATCAGAAGCCATTGCTATTGTTATTCTTGATCCGTTTTGATCTGCTTAATCCGCTGGATCCGCGTTCCTATTCTTCAATATTTATGACTTTTGAAAATAATTATAATATTTAGAACAAAATTTTGTATTTTTAATAATCAGTAATGAATTATGGCATTTTAAGCTCCTGATCATGAACTTGAATTATCTAATAATCGAAGGAAACATAGGTGCTGGGAAAACTACCCTGGCCCGGATGATCAGCATGAAGTATGCGGCCAATCTTGTTTTGGAACAATTTGCCGATAATCCTTTTCTTCCCAAGTTCTATGAGAATCAGGAACAGTATGCCTTCCCCTTGGAAATGGCCTTTTTGGCAGCAAGATACAATCAATTGCACAGGGAACTGAGCCGCTATGATTTGCAAAACAGCCTGACCGTTTCTGATTACTATTTTATGAAGTCACTCATCTTTGCCCAGAACACCCTGAAAGCCGATGAGCTGAATCTATACCGGCAGTTTTTTACTATTATCTACGATAAGATACCCAAACCGGGGCTTTATGTGTATCTTCACAAGGATACAGATCAATTGCTTAAAAACATAAACCTAAGGGGACGCACGTACGAATCGCACATCACGCGAGATTACCTGGACCGGATCACAGAAGGGTATCTTAACTATTTCTCTGAGCAAACGGATATTCCCATTTTAAATATTGATACCAACAAGATAGATTTTGCCAGGAATCCCGAAGATTTTGACAAAATTATCCAAGCTATATTTAACAAACAATATAACAGGGGAGTTACCCACATTCAATTAGAGTAAAAAGCAGGTTTATGCTTTCATTTATACAAAACATTATTAATTTTGTGGGGCATTAACAGTACTATAATATTTCAAATTTAATATTGTCACTATGAAAATCCTTAACTTAAAACCACTTGCCTTTATCGTGTTGGCAGCAGTTTTGTTGTCAAGTTGCGCCGGTTTGCAGAAAATGAAAAAGAATGCAAACAAGATTAATTTCAAAACAACTCCAGAAGTACTTGAAACTCACGCTGGTAATGTAGACGTTGCCGTCGATGGAAAATTCCCTGCCAAGTATTTTAACAAAAAAGCAACATTGGTTGCCACTCCTGTTTTGAAATACGAAGGAGGAGAAAAAGCTTTTGAACCTGTTACTTTACAGGGTGAAAAAGTAGATGCCAACAATAAGGTTATTCCTTACAAGAGTGGCGGAAGCTTTGCCTATAAAGGAACCGTTCCTTACACGCAGGAAATGAGAATGTCGAACCTGGAAATGAGAATCAAAGCTTCCAAAGGAAAGAAAAGCGTTGACTTTGCCCCTATTAAGCTGGCCCCCGGAGTTGTTGCCACTCCTACCCTGGTATACAATTCACCATCACCAATCATTGGCGTTAAACGTGAAAAGAATACAACCGGTAAATATGATCCAAACATCGACGAATTTCAAAGAATCGTTCCTGATGAATATACCGCTGCCATTCTCTATTTAATCAACAAGGCTGACATCCGCCCAAGTGAATTGACCAAAGAAGATATCGCCAAACTAAAACAATACAATGAAGCTTTGGCCAAAGACCCAAAGAGAAGATTGAAAAACATGGAAATCTCTTCCTATGCTTCTCCCGATGGTCCTATGGAACTGAACACCAAACTGGCAGAACAGCGTCAGGCAGCTTCTTCTAAATTCTTAACCAAAGAATTGAAAAAAGAAGAAGTGGAAGCACAGTTCAATACCAAATTTACTCCCGAAGACTGGCAAGGTTTCCAGGAATTGATGGCCAAATCAAACATCCAGGACAAAGAATTAATCCTTCGTGTATTGTCAATGTACACTGATCCTGAAGTTCGTGAACGTGAAATCAAAAACATTTCTGGTGCTTTCACCGATGTAGCCAATCAGATCCTTCCTCAGTTGCGCCGTTCAAAATTCACTACCAGCATTGAACTGATTGGAAGATCAGATGAAGAAATCGCCTCTTTGGCTGATTCTGATCCTGCTCAGCTGAACCCTGCCGAACTGTTATATGCTGCTACTTTAACTCAGGATTTGAACAAAAAACTGGCCATCTATAACTCATTCATGAAAGTATATCCTCAGGACTGGAGAGGTTACAACAATGCTGGTTTTGTATTGGTAAAACAAGAAAAATATGCAGATGCAAAAGGCTTGTTCGAAAAAGCAGAAAAGCTGAACAACAATGAACCTATCATCAAAAATAACCTTGGTGTGATTGCACTGAAAGATGGTGATTTGGCTAAAGCAGAAACTTATTTCGGAGCTGCTTCAGGTGCAGGCGAAGCTGTCAACCAGAACCTTGGAATTTTAAGCATCATCAAAGGCAACTATCCTCAGGCTGTGAAATATATGGGTGAAGCTGATTCTCCAAATACAGGTCTGGCTAAGATCCTTGCCGGTGACAACAATGGTGCATTGAAATCACTGGAAAGCGCAACAGGCAACAACTACATGACTGATTATTACAAAGCAGTAGTAGGCGCCCGTACAGCTAAAGAAAACCTGATGTACGAAAGCCTTGAAAAAGTTGTAAAAGCCAATCCTGAAATGAAGAAAACCATCGCTACCGATATGGAGTTTGCAAAATACTTCAACGAAGCAAGGTTTAAAGAAATCGTAAAATAATCTGAAAAACAGATATTTCAAAAAAGAGCGATCCTTAAGGGTCGCTCTTTTTTTTGCCCCCATTCTTCATCCTTACAACAGAAATCCGAAACCTA
>DATGYU010000066.1:0-2484 GCA_035297625.1 Prolixibacteraceae bacterium | reverse complement strand
GGCCCCTGTCCGTTTGATTTCTGCATCTCCTTGATATGGTCATTTTTCAGGATCTGTCCAACCAGACGGTCAAGCCCGTCAATAGGGTTGGGTGCCGGAGAGAGTAATAGTCTTCCGTCTTTACCAATTAAAAATGAACTTGGAAATGTCTTTACCTTATATGTCGATTCAATATTGCTGGTGGTCGAGGTAAATATACCTGGCCATCCCGATTCATTTTTAAAGTTCTTCAAATCAGGAATTACATTGATAATTACCAGTTTGTCTTTATAATTGGCCGCCACTTTTTTTAAGGCATCCAGATGCTGACGACATATAATATTAACCGGGTCTGTAAAATGAAGGTAAATATAGGTATTGGGGTAATCTTCAAAATGTACAGCGTGTCCTGCCTGATCGGTAAGATTGATGCTCGGCGGTTTGGTTCCACTGGCAAGGTAGGTTAACTTTTCCCGGATCAGCTGTGCTGTTTTCTTTTCATAATCGCTCCAGTTGCTTTCCTTTACCTGGTCAAGCATTTTCAGCACCGAAGCTTTTGAAAAGCTTTTACTGTAATAAGCATCTTTCATCGATTTTAGCAGCACCAGGTGCGACAGCTCTTTGTTGAAATGCAGTTTCTCCTGGAAATAAGCATCCAGCTGCTGCAAATTGGCCGAGTTGATCAAATTGGGAATTGTGGCGTGCTGGTTGGAATTGTCCAGCTGGCTGAAATAATTCACAAATACCTGGTTAAACAACACCGCATAGGCTGACAGATTATAGATGGGCCTTGTCTCTTTGAAATAGGCGTCCATGAAAGCGGTTGATTTACCCTGGTGCAGGGCAAACTCCAGGTTGGCTTTGCGAAATGTCTTGTGCGCTTCAAAAAACGCGTTGTTGGTTTTGGGAAATTCTTTATCCAGCAAATGTTTTACCGTATCGACCAATGCACCCGACTGATTTTGAAATATCTGGTTAAAATATTTGTTTTCATAGGTCGCATAGGCCGTCTCGAAATTTTGTATCAAAACATTCAGATCATTAGCCGCCGGATCCTTTATTCCAAACATGACGGGTTCCGGTTTTAAAAATGGATTTCTTTTCTGTCCGGCTGTCAAATTCCGCTTAGGAGGAAAAAGTAACTCGTAACTTTTGCCTGGCTCCAGGTAAATCGTGCCCTGATAACCATCAAAATCAGCATAACACAGGGTGATTTGTGAAATGTCAAACGATGTTTCAAATGAACCCTGGGCATCAAACCGGAGCGTTCCTAGCTTTATTTTTTCTTCAGTAATAAAATCATGAAGCGAGTAAAGCTCAATGGTGTTTTGAGCATATTCAGGTGCCTTGCCGCTTATTTTAACAGTTGCAGCCGTTGTTAAGGCAGCAATAAAAAGGCATATAACAACCAGGAAAGATTTTATAATTTTCGTATTCACTATGTTCAAACTGATAGATATTGTAAGTGTCACATTCTTTTAAACCATCTTTAGAACGATAAACAGGCACAATTATTTTCTGTTCAGTTATTCTTCCAGTTTAAATTCCGACATGTTGAGCCCCGAAGGCAGGAATTGACTGGCATCGCCGCCATGTAAAATGATGTCCCTGACAATGGTTGAATTGATGGGTGTATGTTCAGGGGTGGTTAAAAGAAATATGGATTCTATCTTAGGATACATTTTTTTGTTTACCTGGGCGATGGCACGCTCAAACTCAAAATCAGCTGAGGTGCGAAGCCCCCGTAATATGTAACGGGCGTTTACCTTTTTGCAAAAATCAACAGTTAACCCTTCATAACACTGAACACTCACATTGGGCTCATTTTTAAATACCTCGTTGATCCATTTTTCTCTTTTTTCAACCGGGAAAAAAGACCGTTTATTGGAATTGTATCCAATCATGATGATAATTTTATCGAACAAAGGGATGGCACGTTTGACAATGCTTTCATGCCCAATGGTAAAAGGGTCAAATGATCCCGGGAATATGGCGATTCTCTCCATGACTTGCTGGTGCTGTAATTTGAAAATGTAAATATAGAATATATTCAAAAGCGGGTGCCCGCTTGCTGGGTTTAATTTACCTTTCTGTTAACAGGACGGCTTAACAGAAAAATCAGGGCCAATGTTCCTCCTGCCACAATTGCGTTAAAAATAAGTAACCCGGTAACATCAGCCTGAACGACACTGTTTTTTTGAATTTTATCAAAATAATAAATGGTGAAGAGTACTAACCCGTTGTTAATGGCGTGACCCAGAATGCACAAGATGATGTTCCTGGTCCTGAACATTAAAATGCCCAGCAGGATTCCTAAAATAAAGGTGGCCGGAAATTGCCAGGGATTAAGGTGAAACAAGGCAAACATTAAGGCCGATACACTAACGGCGGTAAAGGGTGAATAATTTCTCATCAGCCCGTGCATGATAATCCCCCGGAAAATCATTTCCTCGATGATGGGAGCAATGATGGCCACTTTTACAACTGCACCCCAAACTCCGTAAT
>DATGYU010000065.1:0-21507 GCA_035297625.1 Prolixibacteraceae bacterium | reverse complement strand
CCTTCAACCTTTGCCCCTGTCATGCGTTTTGATTTGAAAATCAGAATGTCATGAAAACAATAATACTTACTTGTCTCCTGTTTGCCTTATCCCTATTTATATATGCACAAAACAGCCAGCTGCAGAACCTTGATATAAATCTAAGCAATGTTGACTATCCGTATGAGGTTCATTTCCTGAAAGTGCAGATGCAAAACCATAATCTGCAAATGGCTTATATGGACGTAAGGTCTCCGACTCCCAATTTAAAAAATATTGTGCTGCTTCATGGTAAGAACTTTAACGGTGCCTATTGGGAAACAACCATTCGTCAGCTTGTAAGCAATGGCTACCGGGTGATAGTGCCCGACCAGATAGGCTTTGGCAAGTCCTCCAAGCCTTTTCACATCCAGTACAGTTTTCAGCAGCTGGCCTTAAATACCAAAGCCTTGCTCGACAGCCTGGGCATCCGTAAAACAGCCGTATTGGGCCATTCCATGGGAGGAATGCTGGCAACGCGTTTTGCCCTCATGTTTCCTGACATCACCGAAAAGCTTATCCTGGAAAACCCCATCGGGCTGGAAGACTATAAATTGATGGTACCCTATACGTCCATTGACGACCTCTATAAAGATGAACTATCGCAGAACTACGATAAGATCAAGCAGTACCAGCTCACCTCCTATTACGACAATCAGTGGAAACCGGAATATGAGCAGTGGGTGGACCTACTGGCCGGATGGACGCTCAATGAGGATTATCCCGTTATTGCATGGAATGCCGCCCTTACCGCTGATATGATATTCACCCAGCCGGTGGTCTATGAATTTCCCAACATCAAATGCCCAACCCTGCTGATCATTGGAACACGCGACCGTACGGCTATCGGTAAAGCCCTTGCGACCCCTGAAATGCAAAAGACAATGGGGCTGTACAATAAATTAGGCAAAAAGACACATGATAAAATTCCCAATTCAAAGCTGGTTGAACTGGACAACGTAGGCCATTTGCCCCATATTGAAGCATTCGACAGGTTCATCAAGCCATTGGTGGAATTCCTGAATAAGTAGCAGCCTGCCATTTGTTATTAGCTTCTGGCTCCTGGTCAGTGGCAGCCAGAAGCTAACCCAAGCTGCCAGTTGCAAATAAATGATTATATTAGCTTCTGAAATTTCAACTGCCAGACCTTTACCATGAAATACAAACACTGGCTTCTTTTTGGATTGATCATCCTGAAGTTCATTCTTCAATACAATTTGATTGACCCAATATATGAGCTTCACCGAGATGAATTCCTGCATCTGGACCAGGCCCGGCATTTGGCATGGGGCTATCAGTCGGTGCCACCGGTAACTTCCGTCATCTCTTATATCATCCTGCTGTTGGGAAATGGGATCTTTTGGGTCAAATTCTTTCCCGCCCTGTTTGGCGCCCTTACCATATTAATCGTCTGGAGGACCATAGAAGCACTTGAAGGAGGCTGGTTTGCCTTGCTGCTTGGAAGTATTTCAATTTTACTGTCTGTGCTTTTACGCATCAATACCCTTTACCAGCCCAACTCACTGGATATTCTTTCATGGACATTGCTTTATTATCTGCTTATCCGCTTTATTCAATCCGATCGCCCCAATTGGCTTTACATGGCAGCAATTGTGATGGCCATCGGTTTTTTGAACAAGTACAATATCGCTTTTTTGATTTTGGGTTTACTGCCGGCCCTGTTGCTCACTGAACATCGTAAGGTATTTGTAAACAAACATCTATATGGGGCGGCAGCTTTGGCACTTCTACTGATCCTGCCCAACCTGGTATGGCAATATCAAAACAACTTTCCGGTAATTCATCATTTAAATGAACTTGCAGCAACACAACTTGTCAATGTAAACCGCTCTGATTTTCTTAAAGAACAGATCATGTTCTTTCTGGGTGCTATCTTTGTCATTCTGGCTGCATTTATAGGATTTATCATTTATCCACCCTTTAAAAAATACAGGGTGGTAGGCTGGTCTTATCTTTTTACCATTGTGTTGTTTGTATTTTTTAGGGCGAAGGGCTATTATGCCATTGGCCTCTACCCCGTTTTGCTGGCTTTTGGGGCTGTTTACCTTGAAAAGCTATCATACGGCAGGCGTTCTGGATATCTTCGTCCTGTTGCATTAATAATCCCCATTCTGCTTTTCTTTCCCATGTGGCAGATTGCCTTTCCCAACCGCACACCACAGCAGATACGACAGAAAGCCGGGATGTATGAAGCCTATGGAATGCTGCGCTGGGAGGATGGTAAAAACCATGCCCTTCCCCAGGACTTTGCCGACATGCTGGGATGGAAAGAACTGGCCCGAAAGGTGGACAGTGCCTATGCTATGGTCCCTGAACCTGAAAATACCATGATCCTGTGTGACAATTACGGGCAGGCGGGAGCCATTAACTATTACTCTTCCCATCCCAACATTGGAGCTGTTTCCATGAATGCCGATTACATCAACTGGATGAAACTGGATAAGCCCATCCAGTATTTTATCCGGGTAAAGGAGGCCGGGGATAATGGACAGGAAATGGAAAAGACAGCTCCCTTTTTTGAATCAGCCGTTAAAATTGGAGAGATCACCAATCCTTATGCCCGTGAAAAGGGAACTACAATTTATCTATTCAGGAATGTAAAGATTGATGCCAATGAGAGGCTGAGAAAGGAAAGGGAAGATAGGATGAAGTGGTAAACGCTGCAATATAATTATATAAAGAATAAACCATAAACAACAAGTTTGAATTAATAGAAAAGAAGTATAGATTTGAATGAAAGTTTCAATAATAAAAATCACCTCATGGAAGTAATCAAACAAACCACAAAAGAGTATTTTAAAGTGCTTTCTATCGTACATATGGCCTTAGTAATGGGGCCAATTTTTGGTGGTTTAATTTCAGTGATGCTATCCTTTAATAAAATTACTATCATCGATCAGGATGAATCATTCTATAAGGTGTTGCTGTATGTCGTATCAGCATTTTATGCAATTGGTCTGATTGCCAATCCTTATATATTTCGTAGCAAATTGGCATCAATAAAGAATAACCAGGACCTAGGCCACAAGATATCAAACTACAGGAGTGCTCTGATTACCCGATATGCATTGATAGAAGGACTGGCTTATTTTTCATTGGTAGCTACATTTATTACCAGCCGTTTTATTTTTCTAGCTTACCTGGCATTCTCAGTGTTATTGTTGATTTATTGGAGACCTACAAAAGAGAATCTCATTGCTGATTTGGAATTGAATAGGGATGAAACTGGTATTATCAATAATCCCGATGCCGTGATTTCAGTAGTTACTACAAACAGATATTAGGTTATAATTGATCTGCTCTATTTGGTGTTAACAGAAGTGTGTTAAAATATAAGATGCCCTATTCCTCTAATAATAAATTTCAGAGGAATAGGGCATTAATGTTATGATTCAATTCAATTAGCAAACAATTTCTCTCAACTGTTTAATTAGAAACAACTGCCGGACGTATAATAGACTTTTCAGCGCTGATCTTAATTACAGCGGGTGCAAGCCTTGGGGCTGTTGCTTTCAGTACAATATCCCCAGGTTGTTGCGTTGACTGCACAATCACCTGTGCCAGCCCGTTAAAGGCTTTCCGCTTCCAGCTATCGGCAGGTTGTACCACCTGAATGACGCCCGGATTGGTGTTGGGCTCATCCCATTCAGAACGTTTCTTAAAACGCTTGCCTACCACCACCAATTCATTTTTCCCCTTTTGCAAGGTAGATATGTCCAGTTTAAAGGACTGGGAATCATTACGTCCTAAATTGGAAGCTACCAGCTTGCCATTGATATACATAGACTGTCCCAAGACCACACTTTT
The DNA here is from genome assembly GCA_035297625.1 of Prolixibacteraceae bacterium. Taxonomy (GTDB): domain Bacteria; phylum Bacteroidota; class Bacteroidia; order Bacteroidales; family Prolixibacteraceae; genus Aquipluma. The sequence continues at coordinate 17,661 of DATGYU010000065.1, read as the reverse complement.
GGCAAAAAGGTTAACGATGGTCTGAGCAGTTAGTTCAGGTAATTCAAAAGAGCCGCGCAAGGCAATCAGCGAATCCTTGTATTCTTTCCAGTCCTGGTTACGGTTAGATCTGAAAGCAGGTTTCCAGTCAGAGTCTTGTGAAGTGGCTGCCACCGAGGGCCAATCCCCCAGGCTTTTTAACACCAACTCGCTTAAACGGGATATTTTAACAGAAGAGACCGTTTCAACAAAACGATCGGGTTCATGGCTGGCAGGATCTCCATTGCCTACCCCGATGATCTTACCCGGGCCTTCAATTGAAAAAGTAACCTCGTCATTGGCTATGGGTACATTAAGGCCCTTGGCATCATTGATTTTTACAGTTACTACAGATATGTCTTCCCCATCAGCTTTAATGGCTGGACGGTCAGCAATCAGCTGAATGGCAGATGTGTTTCCCGTGGTTTCCACCTGGGTTTTGATGATCTCTTTTCCGTTACGGTAACCTTTGGCCAATAAGGTCCCTGGGGTATATTTTACCGGCCATTCAATATGACCATCTTTAGGCATAGGCTTTTTCCCAAGGCTTTTTTTGTTTAAAAACAACTCTACCTGATCGCAGTTGCTGTAGGCCCAAACGTCGATCTGCTGACCTTCCTTGCCTTTCCAGTTCCAATGAGGCAAAAGGTGCAAAACAGGTTCCTGGCTCCACCATGATTTTAAATAGTAAAAAGCATCTTTCGGAAATCCGCAGGCATCGATAATACCAAATTCTGATAGCACAGCAGGCCAGCCAAGGGGATTGGGCTCCCCTTTATAGTCAAAGCCTGTCCAGTAGAAAAGCCCTGCCAGCCATGGCCTTTCATCGTAAAACTTCCATCCTCTTTCAATGGAAACTCCCCCGGTACGGTCCATCTGGGCCATGTGGCCATTGCTTTTGTCATCTTCATAAATACCACGGGTGCCACAACCCGAGGTCTCTTCTGTACCCCAACCGGGCTGATTGGGATTCTTCTGATGGTATTCATCAATGTTACATTGTGCCAGATAATTGAAACCCATAACATCAACTGTTGTCGAGGATCCGTTGCCGCAGCCACCACTGACAGCTACCGTAAACCGGCGTGTGGAATCAATAGTCTGGGCATAGCGCTGCATGGTCTCAGTAATTCGTGCTCCTTTGATATTGCTTTCAATGGCCCATTCTTCATTGCCCAACGACCAGGCAATTACACTGGGGTGATTGCGGTCGCGCATCATCATTCGTTTTAAAAGATCAAAGTGCTCTTGGTTAATTCCCTGCAAACGGTTTTCATCCAGTACCAGCATTCCTAATTTATCACAGGCATCCAATAGCTCAGGCGTGGGCGGGTTGTGCGAACAGCGGTAGGCATTGCTGCCCATTGCTTTAAGCTGCCTGATTCTAAATTCCTGCAAGGCATCGGGAATGGCACATCCCACCCCGGCATGATCCTGGTGATTATTGGTACCCAACAATTTAAGGTGTTTGCCATTCAGAAAAAATCCTTCATTGGCATCAAAACGTAAAGTTCGGATGCCTATATTGGTTTCTACCTGATCCACCACATTGCCATTGGCCATAACTTTGGTAATCAACTTATACAGGTAGGGAAAATCGGGCGACCACAGGTTGGGATTGTTTACTTTTATCTTGCAGAAGTATTCATGGGAAAGCGTTGGTTTAAGATTTAGCCTTTCAACGGTTGCCAGGCCAACAGTGTTTCCCTTTGCATCCACGATGGTCTGTTCAATTGTGAAATCCTCATTCTTTTTTCCATCATTTTGAAGGGTAGCCCTGGCAGTAACTACAGCATTTTGTCCCTGCAGGTCGGAAGAAGCAAAAATGCCATAGGGGGCTATGTGCAAAGGCTGGGTTTTATTCATCCACACGTGGCGGTAAATACCCGCCCCTTCATAAAACCAGCCTTCTTCTATGGATGCATCCACCCTGACGGTAATCACATTGGTGCCCCCGTAATTCAGGTAATCCGAAATATCGTATTCAAAGCCGGCATAACCGCTCGGCTCATGGCCAAGGTAAAAGCCGTTGACCCAGACAATGGAGTTGCGGAACACCCCATCAAACTGTACGCTGATCTTGCGCCCCAGATCTGAATTGGGGATATCGAACGTTTTGCGATACCAGCCCACACTGCTTTCCGGATATTTCCATCCCACAGTTTTGTATCCATGGCTGTGACTTGCCTCTCCGGAAAAGGGAAGTTCCGCAGCCCAGTCGTGAGGTACATCCAGTAATCGCCAGGCTCGGTCGTCAAAGTTGGGGGCTGCCGGCCCGTCACCATAGCCCGTCTTGGCAAACCAGGTAAAGTAACCTGTGCCACTTTTGAAATCATTGTCAAAATTGCCAAACTGGCCGAAGCTAAACTTCCAGCCAAAATCCATCAGCAGATGTTCCCTTGCAGCAAGAGCAGTTTCTGAAATTCCGGATAAAGTAAGGGCAAGTAATAGAATGCCCGAGAGCAATAATCTTTTCATAGTTAAAATAGGTCTTTTACTTGGAAGCTTTTTTTATCTGATCATTATACTTTTTGATGATCTTCATCGTCTGGTCATTAACAAACACAGAATTCAGGCCTTGTGCTTCCTGTGGCGGATCGCCCAGGTAGTCATCCCCTGATTGCCACATGTTTTTTTCCCTTGAGGGATTGGACCTGCCGCTTCCGCTGAAAGCCCAGAAGTTGACTCCCACCATCAAATCTTTCTTTTTGATACTTTCCAGCACCCGGTCAAAAGAATATTCATAGTATTTATCGCGGAAGGTAACCGGGGAGCCGGGTGTAAATACAAAGCCATCACGTGGAAGGCCAAACTCTTCAAAGATAAGGGGCTTGTTCAGTTTATGGGCTACCACCAGGTGCTCGTCGATGTATTTGCCCGTATTTTCAATGGCCAGATCAATGGTACCTGCCATATTATCGGGCTTTAACCATCCCCAGTTATAAGGCCAGATATGAACGGTCATGTAATCCACTTCTTTAGGGGCATGGATCTTTTCAAAAAGAAGAATATCATTTTCACAACCGGCCTTACCTTCTGAGCCTACCGTCACCAGGTGATAAGGGTCCAGCGACTTAATATAGGAGGCGGTCTCCTGCACCCATTTGACAAACGGCTCCTTGTTGGCATTGTTGAAAGCCCTTGGCTCATTGGCCAGCTCCCAGCTCATGATCGTGGGGTCGTTGGCATAGGCTACCCCCGAAATCTTGTTGGTACGGCTAAGCATAAATTTAATATGATTGCGGAACAATTCCTTGCATTCGGCACACTGGTGAAAAGAACCTGAAAAGGCCATAAACTCACCCCAGGTGTGACCATCCACTTCAGGGTAAGGAATCGGTTTTTTCTGACTCCATGACACGTACTGAGAAAAGCCACCTGACCATTCCCATGCGTTATTCAGAAAAAGTACCGCCACCATTTTGCGTTTTGCCATCTCGGCTAACAGGTAATCCAGTCCTTCCAGCAAATCCTGATTATAAACACCCGGAGCGGTCTGCAAGGCAGGGCTTACCCTTCGGGGCTCACCATCTGGTCCTTCCGCCCCTGCCAAAATACGCAGGTTATCGATGCCATTGGCTTTCATTATATCCAACTCTTCTCTGAGTCTTTGCCGGTTGCCTTCTTTACCCGGGGAGCCCAGAATGGCTCCATACCAATAGTTGGCCCCTACATAAAAGTAGGGTTTTCCGTTACGGATAAAATGTCCGTTTTCAACCCTGACAAACGTGCTCTTTTGTTTGCCCTCTGAAGTTAATGAGGTCAATAAAAGAATGATTATTCCCAGAATAAATCTTAGTCTTTTCATCGGTTTATAAATTTCTATCGTGGATTAATAGTTACAATAATACGCTTATATCGTGACAAAGATGGTGTTCCTTTATCCGTCACTTTCAAAATAATATGAGCTGTTTCTTTTTTCTCCACCTCAGGAGCTACCACATAAAGACCATGACTGTTCTCAGGGGTCGTTATGATCTTCTTTTTATAAGAACCCGCCTCGGGGTAACTAAACCAAAGGTAACTCAGATGATCTCCATCGGGGTCTGTTGAGAGACTGGCATCCAAACCAAAACCTTCCCCTGATTTTACCGTTATCTCTTCAGGCTGACTTAATACCGGAACAGGTGGATGATTGGCCTGTTCATAGGATTTGGTACACCAGTCCATGCGGGCGGCGAAGTCATTTTGAAAGTCATCGCGCCACCGCCATAACGACACCTTGTTATCTGTAAAAGTTGCGCTGCCTGTTTTTATCCCCCTTCCATAATCACTTAACTCATATGGAATATAACTATCCACTGCATTGGTCCATATTTCCCTGGTTTCCGGTTCAAAGGGTGCCCCTGAATCTCCTTTTTTCTGGGTGGCAAAATCTGGCTTGTACAGTTCATATCGACCGCCCCAGCCTCCCCACTGGGGATGTTCCGGTTCGTTCAGGCCATTTAGTATCAATGAGAGCCACGAAGGAGTATCTCCTTCCATTCCATAGGCAACATCAGGATATTCAATGCCAAGAGGACCGTGACCCTGCTGGATATTTTCAGCCAGCCAGCTGTTGCTGATCTTTTCGTTGTCAATGCCTTTTATAAAGCTGTTGATGGCAATCCATGTAGCGCTGCCATAATCGTCTCCGGGAGAGACAACATAAAACAAATCAGGAAAGTTATTCCTAATCCAGATGCCACTGTCGTCCTGGTCGGAAATGGTATAAACCCTTAATTTTGCAATTAATTTTTTAGCCTCTGTTTCTGTCCTTGTATGTTTAATTTTATACAGTGCCTGAGCCAGCGTATTGGAGCCTCCCCAAACGGCTATCCACAATGGGCGCTCATCATTTTCTTCCAGCACTTTAATGATCCAGTCCGATCCTTGTGAATCCTTACCTTCCCCTACCCCCATCATACCATATTGGGGCAATCCCTGCTTAACAAGCATGATAAGTGCTTCCTCTGTTGGATAACCAGCTTCATGCTTCAGTAGGTTAGGCTGTACTTTACCATAGGCCTGAATGATTTTTTTGATGGATTGAGGGGCCACACTTGTCCTTTTCCATACAGAAGTGGTAGCAATCAATCCTTTCAGATCAATTTCATTGGAGTATAATAACAAACGAACAAAAGATTCCGTATCATCAACTTCTGCCTCAATATCAGACAATACTACCAAACGATGCTTCTTCTCGGGCTTTCTATCCCTGGACGAATTGGCTAAAACGGGGCATTGTGATCCAACAATTAATATTCCAAGCAACCCGATTAAAAGGAGTTTATTATTCATAGTGTATTGATTTATTGATGGATGAAATTGATCATCCAGTTGGCTCGTAATGCAAACTCAGCCTGGTATTGGGATTTCCATTTGGAAATGGAAATGCTTCCGGGGCCATCTACCCAATGATTGGTCGTACCCAGTCGGATATATTGTCCTCCCCAGCTTTCCTGGGTAGGATCTTCCGGATTGTTCATCCCGTGTGCCGCACTCACCAGGTATAAAAACGAGGGAGTATCCCCTTCCTTCAGTCCTTCGGTGCCTTCCGCCCAACATTTGGGGTAAACAGCCCCCAAAGGTCCATGGTCTTGCCGGATATTCTTGTCCAGCCACGACAGGTTCCCCAGTGGATCGTCAGGACCTCCGAAAATTCCCAGGTAAGTGGTCTTGGAATAGATGATGAACAAGTTGGGGAAATGATCAAGCAGCCAATCTATCGTGTCATCCTGATGCGCAATCTGGTAAATACGGATTTTACTTATAAAAGTCTGCAATTCTGCGGCGCTGCGTGTATTTTGTACCTTCCAAATGGCCTGCGCGATATTGCTGCAATCGCCCCAGACACAAAACCATACAGGTCGGGAATCGGGCTTGTCGATTATGCGGATGATTGCCTCCGAAGCCTCGCTGTCCTTTCCTTCCCCGATGTTATTGCTAACCGTTCCTCCCCAGGTGCCACTAAGGCCCTGAAAAGTTACCAGGCGCAATGCATCAGCCTTAGGAAAACGGGCGTCATGCTTCCTCAGGTTTTCATCTACCTGATCGTAAAGATTTATGATATCCAGTATGTTTTGTTTTCTTGCCACATTGGCCAGCGTTCCTGCAGAGGCTATCAGTCCCTCTACATCAAACTCATTGGTATAGAGCAAAAAGCGAACCATCGACTGCACATCATCCGGATCACTGCGATGATCGGCAGCGCCCACACCCAAGGATATAGGGATCACATCTGTAGGTGGGAAATCTGACGAGATGACCACCCTTAACTGTGCCTGTAATAATTCACTTACCAACAGACAAACGATAAGAAGAAGTGGTATTTTGATATTTCTCATTGTCCCTATCTTATTCTAATTAACGCACCACCAATGTTGTCCTGAGTACTACAGGCTTTACTCCCAGGCGAGGTCCTCCGAAGTCAGTCTCATCACCATTAAGGGTACGCAGCACTTTGAACATCCCGTTTTCATAGCTTCCTTCATCCACCTTCAGGTATTGCCATGCCTTGCCTTCGTTGGCACCCAGTGGTTTAAAGGTGAAATGGCAGAGTGATCCGATCAGTATGAATTCGTTTTCTCCCAGCTGTACCACCATGGCCCTTCCCAGCGGACGGGTATTATTTTGCTCGGTGCGCCTGCCCGATGGGCTAAAATTTACAATGGCTTGCCAGCTGCCCAGGTCAATGGTCTGGGAGGCATGATCTTCATGTTCTACCACCGATTTAATCTTCCCTTCAAAGCTCCATTTGGCCAATTCACGCATCATGGGTGCAGCCATGGCATACTCTTTTCCAACATAGGAAAGGCGCGCCTCGGTCTGTTCCAGTGTTTCCCCTTCCCCGTTATCATCAATGCCAAAGGGGGAAAATCCAATGCCTCCGTGAGAAAGCACAGAATAAAAATATTTACTGTTTTCTTCATTGGAGCCTATTTCAGGAACAAACAGGGCATTATCCGGCCGGTCGTACAAATCCAACACTTTTAACACCTTGTCGCTTCCCTGAAGGTAAATATCGGGAGCCAGGATCTCAATGGTGGGGGCGGCAGCTTTCCAAATGGGAATCACATTATCAGTTGCACCCCCGCTTTCATAGGTGTTGGCACTTGGATTGGTAAGCGGATCACGCAAAGCCACGTTTACATACAATGGCAACTCATTTTCGGCCCTGCCCGCTTTGGCCACCTGTTCGATATAAGCGGCCACCGACCATGCATGGAAATATTCATCGGCATCATTTCCAAAAACCTGTTGCCAGGAGCCTTTGGTGACTACGGGTTTATTTAATGCTTTCAGCACTTCGGGCTGAAGCAGTGCGGCAGGCACCTGGGCTTCAAACATTTTTTGAGCTTCGGGTGAATAATCGCGAACACTCCCCCAGGCTCCCGGCTCATTTTGCACCTGGACCATGATAACGGTATGTTGCGGATCCGCCTTTTTCAGGTATTTCATCACCTGGGCAAAGGCTTTGGCATCCAGTTCCAGGGCCGCCTGCGTGTGAGGGGAAGGAGAATCCACCGGCTTTCCGTCCTTTCCTGTAATGTTGGGATATTTTTTTGAATCCATTTTCATCCATTCGGGCATATAGTGATTACTGCCATTTTTCCAGGTGGCAAACCAAAGCAGCACCAGCCTAACCTTATGCTCACGGGCCTGCACCAAAAGGGTATCAATAATCGAAAAGTCATATTTACCCTGTTTGGCTTCTATCTGTTCCCAGTAAAGGGGCACTTCCAGCGTGTTGGCATTCATGGCCTTGATGGAAGTCCACACCTGGGGCAGCATGCCCGGCCAGGCACTTGAGTTGTGGGCCTGTCCGCCCAGTATCAAAAAAGGCTCCCCATCCACCAATAAGGCATGGCGACCCTCCTTTTCAATAAGCCGTGGCATTGGCTGTGAGTTTGACTGACCAATGGCAGCTGCAGAAAATACCATCCAGCAAATAAATAGTCCCGCTTTGGTTATGATTCCTTTTTTCATCTTAAAATGATATTTTAATATTTTACTAGAAATGTCATTAATAATTATTCTTAATACCCTCATAATAACTCTTTAGCACGTACCATGCTTTTTTCTTATCGCCATTTTCCGAGAGCAGGCCTTTTCGGTTCCACCCGCCCTGCTTCGAAGGATGCATGCGCTGCGGTGATCGGTAATCCACCAAAAGCCATGGGCACACCCCTGCCAGGTTGGGCGTGGTGGAAAACATTTCAATCTGGTCCTTAAAAATCTTTTCCTGATACTCCTCTCGCCAGGAATCCGCTTCATCAGCGGGACCAAAGTTGCTTCCATAAAGGGCTTCACCGCCAAACTCGGTAATCAAAAGCGGCTTGTCGGGGCATACCAGTTTCCATTTTACCTCTTTGGGCTTTCCCTGCCAGGGCACATACCAGCCCAGGTATTCGTTGACCGACACTACGTCAAATTGCTTGTATAGCGGATCCCATACATCAAAGGTGTTGTTGGAATAGCCCTGGGTACAAATGACCGTTGCCACCAGTCGGGTAGAATCCTGCTGCCGGGTCTTTTGGGCAAGGTCGGTAAGGGCATTATCCCTGTTAGGAGTAGTGCCATAGGTTTCATTGGAGATGCTCCAAAAGGCTACCGCGCAGCGGTTACGGTCTCTTCTGACCATCTCGCGCATCATCAGATCCATCTTTTCAGGCACGCCCTTGGTGGCAAATTCGATGTGCTGGTAAACGGGTATTTCACTCCAGACGATGATGCCCATTTTCTCTGCCTGCCGGATCATATTTTCATTGTGCGGGTAATGGGCCAGCCTGACCATGTTACAGCCCAGCTCCTTGGCCCAGTTCAACAGCAGGGAAGCATCGGCCTCTGATGTGGCCCTTGCCCCTTTGTATGGATTCTCCTCATGGATATTGACCCCTTTTAGAAAGATGGGCTTGCCATTCAGCAAAATCTGTGTCCCCTTGGTTTCGATACTGCGAAAACCGATCTCATCTGTAAGGGTATCTGTCTGACTTTCTACAATTACCTTGTAAAGCTTGGGGTTAGCGGGTGACCAAAGATTAAACTTCCCGTTAAACTTTACTTCGGCCATTCCTTCTGCATTGGATTGGGTGGCATAGTCAATACCCAACTCTGGTATTCTTACATGGATAATTTGTGAGGGCTGATTCCCGTTGAGCTTTACCCATCCCATCACCTCGGTGAGCGAATGCTTTTTAAGCTGAATAAAATAATCGTCAATATAGGTAGGATCGGTTTCAATAAGATTTACATCCCGGGTGATGCCCCCATAGTTGAGCCAGTCATAGCCGGTGCCAGGGATTCCATCACTACGGCGTTGGTTGTTCACCTTCACGATAAGGGTATTAATCCCTTCTTTTACTTTACCCGAAATTTCAAACTGAAAAGGCGTAAATCCTCCTTCATGTTGGCCTATCCGCTCTCCATTAAGATAAACATCGGCAAGGTAATTAACAGCCCCGAAATGAAGGAATAAACGTTTGGTTTTGGGGGTGTAATTAAAAGTTTTCTTGTACCATACGGTGCCTTCCATAAAAGCGGCATCGGGCAGTTGGGTGTTAAAATCACCCGGCACATTGACAACAGGGCCTCCTTCAAAAGCGTATTCCACAAAGTCGGTCTTTTTCTGAGGTTTGCGCTCTTTCCACACTTCCCTGTAATTACCGCTGCCTGTTGGGTCAGGAAGTACATTCCATTTTCCGTTTAAAGAGATCAAATGTCTGCCAGAAACATTGTTCATGGCTGTCTGTGCCTGGGAATTATTGCTATTGAAAAGAAGGGTAAATGTACCAAGCAGAATCAAAAGGAGGACTTTGTTCATCATAGTTAGTTTAGGTATGCAAATCGTCGGCTTTATGAAATATCAAAAGGCTATTGTTTAAAAAGCAAATAAGTTCATGCGGCCTTCCAAAAACTCTGTGTTTTCACTCTGTGTAACTCTGTGGTTAAATATAGACAATTGAACCACAGAGTATCACAGAGATTATTCACAACTTGTCCCGATCCATCGGGAGAGTTTCACAGAGAAGAATTCTCGTAATTTGAACTTCTTAGACAGCTTCATGCTTTAATAGGCAGCAATTCAGTAATCCAGGCCTGTTTATTTTTTTACAAGGCTTAGTCTTACCATCAGTACATCGTGTGAAGGAACCGAAGCTTTTAATGGTTTCTTGGTAGTGCCCAGCTCTTTTTTAGTCCACAGGTCTTTGATCTTGAAAGTTTCCACGGTAGCATCCAGCTTACGATTGGATACCTCGTCATTGACAATGTTCTTTGCAAAGTCAAAGTCGATGTTTTTGGCCTCCGCCGAACGGTTTAAAAAGCAAAGGGCCCAGTCGCCGCCTGACAGTGGTTTCAACCATGTTTCGAACTGTCCTTCCGATTGATATTTTAACCCTTGAATTCCCAAAGCATCCTGATCCACAGCTATTACATCAGGGTTGGATAAAATAGCCTGAGTCTGCTGAGACATGTTTCTCAAATCATTGCCTGCAATAAGGGGAGCGGCAATCATGCACCACATGGAAAAGTGGGCACGGTCTTCGCTTTCACTCATCCCTCCGTTACCCACTTCCAGCATGTCAGGGTCGTTCCAATGGCCCGGACCTGCATACTGACGCATGTCTGTCTGCATGTCCAGGATTTTCATCACTCCATTGGCTCTCCAGCCTTCCTGTTCTTTAAAACAGTCAAAGCAATCATAAATGTCGCCAGTTGTTCTCCACAAATGACCTACCTCCTTGGCCCAGGTCCAGGGTTTGGAGCTTCCCCATTCACAAAGGCTGAAAACAATCGGGTGACCTGCTTCCTTGAGCATGTTGCTCATTAAGGTGTAAGATTCTTTCTGGGTCTGGCCATCGGAGGAGCACCAGTCATATTTCAGATAATCCACTCCCCATTTGGCATACATGTAAGCATCCTGGAACTCGTGACCACGGCCACCGGGGCGCCCGGCACAGGTCTTTGTTCCGGCGCAGGAGTAAATACCGAATTTCAATCCTTTGGAATGAATGTAATCGGCCAGAGCCTTAATACCCGAGGGGAAACGTTTAGGGTCAGCGATAATAAAGCCCATGCTGTCACGCCCGATCTGCCAGCAGTCGTCAATGACGATGTATTCATAACCGGCATCCCGAAGCCCGGAGGTGACCATGGCATCGGCTGTTTCCTTCAACAGTTTTTCACTTACATCACAGGCAAACTTGTTCCAGCTGTTCCATCCCATGGGCGGGGTCATGGCCAGATCCTGAAATTTCTGTGCCGAGGCCATCATACTTGCCAGCACAAAGCATACTACTATTAACTTTTTCATGTTCTAGGGTTATTATTTCAGTCTATAACTACAATCAATTATTCTTTTTACCTCGCATCACAATCAACCTGGAAACCTTGTTGCTGTTATCAGAAACAAGATTGACAATATAAAAGCCTTCGGCCATATTGGAAATATCCACCGAATTGATCCCAGCATTAATTGTCTTTTGAATCCTGATCTTGCCCCCGGCATCCGCAATGCAAAGTTTTGCCACTCCGGCATTTTCAGGCATTTTAACATAGAGGATTCCTAAGGCTGGATTAGGATAAATCTCAATGGCTGCTTCATTGATCAGATTACTGCCCTGTGGAATGTCCAGGTTGGCCGTGATGATTTTGTTACTGTTCATCACAATAGTAACCGGATTCAGCGTACCGGAGGCATCACCTGTCCAATTTTTAAACATCTGGCCTGTTTCAGGAATGGCCGTCAGGGTAACCGTATCGCCAAAATTGTAGTATTCCTTTTCCGGGCTTTTCATGACAGTCCCTTTAGCGATGTTGGCTGAGATGGTGTACCTCTGGGTATGGGGCCGGTACAGTCCATACAGGTATCCGTAAAGGGCCATCTTGCCCCTCATGGTTTGCTGGGGGGTGAATTCCGAATGCGCATATACATACCTGGAGTTGAAATATCCTTCTGATTTGGGCCAGCTGGTGGCATAATCCGGGTAACATTGTGCGACCATCCAGCTTGGCCGACCCATGATCATGCCCGCTCCCCAATCGTCGGTATTCTGGTAAGGTGTCAATCCTGGATGAACCCCTGGTGTACCATCATTACGTCCTGTGGCGTAAATATTCTCATAACTTCTTTTTTCGCCCAGTGAAGTGCTGGCCGTTGTCATCTGGATCATGTTCAGCGGATTTCGTCCCAATCCCCAATCAGCTTCCAAAACCAGGGCGTTTTTAAAGAATGCCTTTTCATCAGCATTGGTGCTGACGGCGTGGGCGATCATGGTCCTTTGCACATTCTGTGAAGTCTTCCAGTAACAGGTACTGTTGTCCGCTGCCCTTCGCGAAGGCCTTGAAAGGGTGTTATTTGCCTCCTGTGTCTTTGCCTCATTTATGATCGAGGCTTTCATAAAATCATACAATGCCGGATAATCGACTTTTTGTTTGGTTTTCAAATAACCAGCCGTGGCCCACAACTGGTTGGATATGGAATTCAGGATAACAGATGTATTGGTCTTGGCAAGGCTTATGGAATTGATGACCTTCTCGTAATTGATATCCCCTGTGACATTGTACAGAAAGGCTGCGGCGGTCATCTTAAGGTCTCTGCCACGAACGATCACATCGCCCACGTTATGGGTAACATCCAATTGCTGATCGGCCAGCGAACCTGCATATTGATAAGCCACGATGGCCGAGTCACGGTAGGTATTCATCAAATCAGTCAACCCTGCAATGCGAAAACAATCCGAGAGCATGGCAGCGTTGGCGGCACTGGCCCATGCGGCCATGGCATTGGTACCGGCCTGGTACATCACATTGTTGGTGCCCGGGTTGGTCACCCCATGGCTGTATCCTTTTCCATCACGCAGGCGAAGCCAGAAGTCCACTTCATTTCTTGCCTCATCCAGTATATCGGGTATCCCGTTGCCACTTTCGGCAATGCCAAGGTTGTCATCCGAAATGGCCCCATCATTCAGGATATAGGGCAAAAGCATGTCATAAATAATGGAAATATGGCCCAGATGTCGGTCCCAGTCCATGGCATCAGCGTGTCCCCCGTATGCATTCGGGTTTTGCGGACTGCCCGTTTTTACATACTTGGCCCAGGCGGAGGGATTATCCCAGGAATCGCCCCCGGTAAAAGTGCTCCAGCTCGCATGCCAGGGCTGCATAGTTGTAATGTAGACTTTGGTACTGACTGGTGAAATCCCTGGAATATACAATGGCCTTCGGGGAACCGGGGTCATATTCATGTTGTCCTGGCCAAGTCGCATATAGAAGAAGCCAAGGGTAGACACTTTAAAAGGTTCAAAATAAGCATTATTGCCAATGGTGAAATCCTCACTGCAGCCAACCCCTTCAACCGCCAGACGATAAGTTCCCGGGGTGGTAAAGCCGGTAAAGTCAATTTTCCATACATTGGAATTGATCAGCTTATAGTTACCCGCATCGGCAGCGTTGGCTTTCCAAAATGCCACAGTGCCCACCTCCTGTGAAGCTTTTGAATTCACATCGTACAGGTATACTTTATTTCCCTGAAAATTGGTATAGTTACGCCCACTGCCATCGCCCATCCAAATATAAAGGTCAGCATCCTTAACACTTGCATCGGCCAGATAGCCTACCAGGTTTACATGGATGGCCTCCGATGGGCTGTTGAAAATATCAAAAGTGAAGTCCTTAGTTGTCACATCTGTATTGGTGACAGTATTAACGGTGATGGTATAAGTCTTTCCTTCACTCAGCGACTTGGGAAGTCTCAAATAAATGGAATGTTCCATGGTCACGTCATATCTGAAATCACTGCTTACCCATTCCAGTTCGGCCATGCCGTTAATTTTTGACTTGCGGTAACAGTTCGAAGGGGTCAGCCCTGCAATCCCGTAGGATGGGTCATCGGAGGAGGAAATGGTCCAGTTGGCTGTGTTTACGGCTTCCGTAGTATTCAGGGCAGCGCTGTACCTGACCACTTTGTTTTTTGAAGGTCCTGGATTGTCGTTGGTGTAAAGTGCTGAAGAGGATACCGTTTCATTGAAAGTAACAATTCCGTCCTCGAAATAGACCAGCAGATAATCTTTATCGATCACTTTCACCTTCACCAGTTTGGCAGCATGCGAACTTACCAGGCATAGAGAAAGCGCCATGAAAAGGAAGAATGCATTTAGTTTTTTCATAAGTCAGTTAGTTTTCCGGTCAGTAAAGTTAGTTTAGTTGGTTCAGCTTTACAGCGCTTACAAAATTCTCATTTAAAATTGAATTAAAGGTACAATAAAGCAATCCAAAACTAAAACATTCAGCCCATTTCAATCATTTATGGTTACAGGGCGATAAAAGGATATTCAAACAATTAACCAAACTGAGGTTATGCATCTGCTAGTAATTAGAAGATTATTATAAAATTATTTAATAATTATTCGAAAATTGTTCGAATTTAAACGAATCACCTTCGAATCACCTTCGAACAACCTTCGAACGATCTTCTAATAACTAACAAAAGTATTGAATCATTTAAAAGCAATTTGACGGGAGATCTTAAATGGAAGAAACCCATTAAAAAATAAAAAGGATGAAAAGAGATCATCTTTTCATCCTTCGATTAACCAGCAAAATGGCTAACTTTTTTAAATGCCGTTGTTATTGAATAATTGCTAAAACTACCTCTTTAGTTTTTTTTCAGGATGATCTCGTCCAGTGACCGTTTGGGTACATGATGCACCTGGTTTTCATCGCGCCAGTATTTGCAGTTATCATCCTTCATTTCGTCGATCACTACCGTTTCGCTGGGTTTACCAAGGGCCAAAACCTGGATGATCTCATACTGTTCGTCCAGGTCGAGTATTTGCTTGAGCTTGTCGCGGTTGACCGAATGGATGATACATCCGCCGTAGCCTGCTTCTGTGGCTCCCAAAAGGATGCTTTGGGCGGCAATGCCATCGTCGCACAGGTAATTTCCTGCCACAAAGGTATCATGCAGCATGACAATATACGCCGATGGACGTTCCCCTTCTGCAGGGCCCTTCCACTGGGTCAAATAGCCTGCCCAAGCCAGCTGATCAAAGATACGGGCATTGAGGTCGGTATCGTTGCAAAGGATATATTTTAGCGACTGGGCATTGCGGGCAGAGGCTGAACACCGTGCCAAGTCCACCCATTCGCGTAATTGTGCTTCACTGATCGGCTCAGATTGATAAAAACGGCGGTAACTTCGATTTTTCAGAATAAGGTCTCTTAACATGATTTTTATTTAATATCTTTAGATAAATTGATTCTACTTTGTTACAATGAGCTTTTTACAGGCAGTTTTTCGGTCAGTTTTTACTTTAACAACATATGAACCTTCAGAAAGATCAAATTGACAGTTACCCATTATTGACTTTTTCTTCAACACTTGTATTCCTACTACAGAATATACGGTAAGATCATAATTTTGTGACAAATTCACCATATCTAAATTTACTTTTCCTCCCGAAGGGTTGGGATAAATGGAAAACAATTCCTGCTCAGCATTGGACAACCTGCTGCTGATACCAGTATAATTGAAGTTAATTTCGTTGGAAATGCTCTGGCAATCGTTGAAAGCGATCAGGCGAAAGCGGTATCCATCAATACTTTCAGGCGAAATTCCGATATTCAGTGTGTTTGATTTGGCCGACATGAAGGAAGTACCGGCAACCATCTGCCAGCCCGATCCGTTGTTCATTTCCCAGCGGTAATTTACTTGGTCGCCTGCATCGCCATGCAAGGTCAAAGGGTTACCATCTTGGGTTAAGTGCACATCCTGGCTAAACTGAGGGCAATCGGTATCGGAGCCCAAAAGTATAGAGGGGTTAATCTTGGCCGCTTTAGGGGCGCCCAGCGCTTTAATTTCATCGGCACTCATGGCATAATTGCGCAGTTGAATACAGCTTACAAACATTGGGTTGGTCTCTCCATCATTGTCAGAAAAGAAGTTGGAGGACTGTACACCCCAGTTATTATTGATGCAGAACCTTCCGTTCTGGCTGTTTTTCAAGGTAACGGTTCCCACAAAATCACCATTCAGGTATTCATCCAATTTCTCCTGGTAAAGGTCAAACACAAAAGCAAGCCTAATCCAGGTACTGTCTTCAAAGCTGCCTTTGTATTGTTCCAGAACGCCAAAACCATTGGTAGCACCTTCCAAAAACAGGTCGGCATCATCGCTGTTGTTGTTGCTGGTCTGCAAAATGGCCGTATAAGCATTCTGACCTTTGGGTTTCAGCAAATCAAAAACCAGCGAGTAGGTATTGTCGCAATCAAGCACCCCGGGCAGGGTTTCTGGGGCGATGTTTGAAAAAAAGCGCAGGGCATGGGCGGCATCAAAAGCCGGAATGAGTGCTATGTTAACGTTTGTATTTTCAATCTTTGGCAGCTTAAAGGATTCTGTGGTTCCAAACTGTATTTTCTGGCCCACAACAGTGGTATCGCCTATCACATTAAGCTGAGAGCCAATGATACCTTTCAGGTTTTTATCAAAATCCCACTGGCCGGTAATTCTCTTTTCAGGAAAATAGCCCCCCGCCCCGTTTTGGCAAAATACTTCACGGGCAGCGGTTGGCCGGTCGGTTTCAAGGGCATCGATGCCAAAATCCTTTAAAATGCGGAAATACGCGGGATCATTCACCGTATAAGCCCACAGTTCCATGTTATTGGCATGGGTATTACCGCGCAGACTTACAAAATAATCATCCGTAGCCTGGCGGATATAATCGGCCGGTATTTCAATGGCAATTACCCCATTGTCTTTCAAAAACTGATAAAAGGAAGCATCATCCGCACTGGCGGGAAGTTCTCCAAAATAAACCAGCGGGGTATTGGGCAGTATCTTGTGATAGGTAGCTACCTTGTCAAGATCGTCGGGATCGAGCATCACGATATCAGAAGGGACATTGGCTTCTTTTAAGGCTTTTGCAATTAATTTAGGCACAAAAACTTTCATATTCAAATACAGCTTCTTATGGTATTTGTTAGCCAGGGTTAATGCCTCGACCAGCGTTGGCACTTTGGTGCCTTTGTACTGAGGATTTTTCCAGCTGCCCGCATCCAGAGTTTTTAAATAAGAAGAAGTTAGCTCTTTCACCTCCCCGATTCCATTGGTAGTACGATCGATATAAGAATCATGCATCAGCACCAGGACACTGTCTGAAGTATAGCGGATATCGATTTCAGCGGCAAAGATATCTTCGAGGAAACCTTGTTCAAGCGATACCAGCGTATTTTCCGGATGATAATAAGAAGAGCCGCCACGATGGCCGATGGGCTTAAAGGCGCACTGGGCCATGGAATCGAAGCAAGCTAATACTGTAAAAATGGTTAACAAAAGAGCTGAAGCCCAAAGGATTCGTACTGAATATGATTGACAGGATGATAGGTTGGAAAAAATAGACATTTGCATATGCTCGATATAAAATCCTGGTTTTAAGATGGCTAAAATAATGATTATTTGATGGGAATGTTAAGGGAGAAGAATTATTCATTGGTTGAATTATTGATTGATTGTTTGATTGTTTATTTGATTGGTCCGTTGACTAAAGTCAACGGCAAAGGATATTGTTTTGAATAGGCAGTATTGCTGATTAGAGGCAAGGAAAAACAGCTTTGTCTTGGCAGTATTGCTGTTCAGGGCAATATCCTTTGCCGTCGGTTTTAACC
>DATGYU010000064.1:0-2695 GCA_035297625.1 Prolixibacteraceae bacterium | reverse complement strand
GGGAGGACAGCTCAAATGGGGCCAGCCCAACATCCTGTGGGCCAGCCTTACCATGGCACTGTTAACACTTCCGGTAGTTATTGTCTCTGTGGAAGAAGCCCTTAAAACAGTTCCCCGTGATCTTCGTGCTGCCAGTCTTGCCCTGGGAGCCACCAAATGGCAGACCATCTGGAAGGTCGTTATCCCGGGATCCATTTCAGGCATTATGACAGGCACCATTTTGGCCGTTAGCCGTGGCGCCGGGGAAGTAGCCCCTATCCTTTTTACCGGGGTAGCCTATTACGTGGCCACCCTACCCGGATCTTTCAGTGACCAGTTTATGGTGCTGGGTTACCATATTTATGTGATGACCACCCAGTCGGCCAATGTGGACCAGACCATGCCTATTCAGTTTGGCACTACCCTGGTATTATTGTCCCTTACTTTTATGCTCAACATATCGGCTATCGTTTTAAGATACCGTATCAGAAAAAACAAAACCAACTAACACAAGACCATGGAAAAGATACATACCGAAAACATGTTCCTGCATTATGGAAGCAAAATGGCGCTCAACAACATTTCCATCAGCATTCCCGAAAAGAAGGTAACCGCTTTTATTGGCCCTTCAGGATGTGGCAAGTCCACTTTTCTGCGCAGCCTTAACCGCATGAACGATCTGATTGACGGGGTTAAGATTGCAGGAAATATCCTCATTGACAACATCAACATCTACGATAAGAACATTGATGTGGTGACATTGCGCAAAAAGGTAGGAATGGTATTTCAGAAGTCCAACCCCTTTGCCAAGTCCATCTATGAGAACGTAGCTTACGGGCCCAGGATCAATGGGATGAATGATAAAAAGCAGCTGGACGAGATTGTTGAAACAGCCCTTGTCAATGCCGCCATCTGGGATGAGGTAAAAGACCGCCTGGGCGATTCAGCACTTGGCCTTTCGGGTGGTCAGCAACAGCGATTGTGTATTGCACGCACCCTGGCAGTGAATCCTGAGATTATTCTGATGGATGAGCCGGCCAGTGCCCTGGATCCCCTTTCTACCTCCAAAATAGAAGAGCTGATCGTGGAGCTGAGAAAAAACTATACCATTGTCATCGTCACCCATAACATGCAGCAGGCGGCCCGTATCAGTGACTATACCGCCTTTTTTTACCTTGGCGAACTAATAGAATACGACAAGACCCGTAAGATCTTTACCAACCCTGAGAAGAAACAAACGGAAGACTATATTACCGGAAGGTTTGGATGATGCAAGAATTCAAACTTTGTCTATGGGAATATACCGTTGGGGGTCACATAATGTGAGAGTGTCCAAAAAAAGAAATTATAAACACAAAGCCACGAAGACGCAAAAGAATAAAATATTGATATTCATATCTTTGTGTCTTCATGGCTTTGTGTTTATAATCTTTTTTCAGAACTTTTTGCACACCTTCGGCGGTATCCCTATTTTTATTAAAATTCCTGTCATGGCAGTTATAATTGTATTTTTTACACCTATTTTTTCCTTCCTCTGTTCAAAAGGTATTTATTTTGAATAGTTTTGCAAAGAATCAAATTATAACAACCTTTTAAGCCTGCTAAATCATGAAAACTGCAGTTCTGTTACTATCTTTCCTGGCTGTAAGCCTGTTTGTTGGCGCGCAAAATGAACCTTTCCGCAACCGCACCCTTTCTGCCGATGAGCGGGTGGACGATCTGCTTCCACGCCTGACGCTGGAAGAGAAAATAGGACTGATGATGGATGTCTCCAAGCCTGTTGACCGCTTGGACATTCCTGTTTACAACTGGTGGAATGAAGCCCTGCATGGTGTGGGGAGGGCTGGCCTTGCCACTGTTTTCCCGCAGGCCGTGGGCATGGCTGCCACTTTTGATGATCAGCAGGTAAATAGCGTGTTTACTGCCGTAAGTGATGAGGCCCGCGCCAAATTCAATGATTTCCGCAGTAACGGTAAACACGGACGTTACGAGGGATTGACTTTCTGGACCCCCAATGTCAACATCTTCCGTGATCCCCGCTGGGGCCGTGGCCAGGAAACTTATGGTGAAGATCCATACCTGACAGGTCAAATGGGGATGGCTGTAGTGCGCGGCCTTCAAGGTCCTGCCGATGCCCCTTACGATAAGCTGCATGCCTGTGCCAAGCATTTTGCCGTGCACTCAGGACCCGAATCCACCCGCCATTCTTTTAATGCCGATAACATCCCTGCCCGCGATCTGTGGGAAACGTACCTGCCTGCCTTTAAAAACCTGGTGGTCGATGCCGGTGTCAAGGAAGTGATGTGTGCCTATAACCGTTTTGAAGGCGAACCCTGCTGCGGCAGCAAACGCCTGTTGGTAAACATTCTTCGCAACGACTGGAAGTACAAAGGAATCGTTGTCAGCGACTGCTGGGCCATCAATGATTTTTATACGCCCAACCACCATCAAACTCATCCCGATGCCAAGTCGGCAAGCGCCGATGCTGTCATCTCGGGAACAGACCTTGAATGCGGCAGCAGTTACAAAAGCCTTGCCGATGCAGTAAAAAGCGGGCTGATCACAGAGCAGCAGATTGATGTAAGTGTTCGCCGGCTTTTAAAAGCCCGTTTCAGACTGGGCGAGCTGGATCCGGCCAATACTGTTTCCTGGTCTTCCATTAAATATGATGTGGTCAACAGCAAGGAACACCAGGCATTGGCCCTTGAAACAGCCC
>DATGYU010000063.1:0-12784 GCA_035297625.1 Prolixibacteraceae bacterium | reverse complement strand
GGGTATTCCCTTTTTTGATGGGGAAGTAGTCAGCAGCTTATTTCTTATTTAAACTGAAGGATTGAAGGATTGAAGGATTGAATTACTGGTCCATGAAATCGGATAACTGGTAACTGAATACTGATCATTGTTCTCATGCCTTCCCGAGCAGTCACAACTTGAAACTTGAAACTTGAAATTTTAAACTTGAAACTCTTTTCATTCCTTCTCATTCACCTTTATTGCCTGTCTGCGCGTTATGGCCATGTTGGCGGCATAATAAACCGCTCCTTTTTCACGGATCACCATGATACATTTCTCACGATCGGAACGGAAGATGAACTTAAAGACTTTGGAGATGGGGTTATTAAATATCTTGCAATCGTTGGGAGTGGGAAGATCGCACCCGGCACAGGACGAAAAGTTCTGATCCATGCAGCAGGTGCGTATTTTGCACCAGTGGGGTGAGGGGAGTTGTTTGCAGCCAGGGCACTTGCCTGAGGTAAACTTTCCGCAGGCACCACAATAAAGCCCGCAATATGCAATCAGTTGAGGATCATTCTTTATTTCAGGTAAGGATTTAGTTGCCATGGTATCATACATATTGGTTAAGACCATAAAAGTAATGCTGAAGGCTGTAAAATGTACTGTATCCTTTATGTTCTTTACTATATTTTTACACTATCCCGGCAAATATCCTCCATTTGCATTCCCTAAATTCTTAATTTTGATAGAAACAATACGTTATGCAATCCATCAACCCATTCACAGGCCAAACGATCCATACCTATACTGAATACAATCCCCAGGAAGTTGAAACCATCCTTTCAGAGGTAGACCAGGCTTTCAAAAGGTGGAGAACAACGGGCTTTGAATACCGTGCCGTGCTTATGCGCAATCTTCAGGATAAACTTTTAGAGCATAAAACAGACCTGGCTCAAATCATGACTTCGGAAATGGGTAAAGTAAAGCGTGAGGCCATTGGTGAGATTGAAAAGTGTGCCCTTGCCTGCGAGTATTATGCCCGGTATGCTGCTTCTTTTCTGAAGAATGAACCGGTAGCCACCGAAGCTTCCGAAGCCTATATCAGCTATCAGCCCATCGGCACGGTGCTGGCCGTGATGCCCTGGAATTTTCCGTTCTGGCAGGTGTTCCGCTTTTTGGCTCCGGCCCTGATGGCAGCCAATACCGGGGTGCTCAAGCATGCTTCCAATGTTTCGGGTTGCGCTATGGCCATCGAACAATTGGTAAAAGAAGCAGGCTTTCCCGAGAATGTCTTTCGAACCTTGCTTATTGGCTCTTCCGCAGTGAAAGCAGTGATCGAAAATCCATTAATTAAGGCAGTAACCCTAACGGGTAGCACCCCTGCAGGCAAAGCAATTGCTTCCGCTGCCGGGGAGGTGCTTAAAAAGAGTGTGCTGGAACTGGGAGGCAGTGACCCTTATGTTGTGCTGGAAGATGCCGATGTTGCCATGGCCGCCGAAATATGCGTTAAAAGCCGTCTTCTCAATGCCGGGCAAAGCTGTATCAGTGCCAAGCGTTTTATCATAGCCGATAAGATTTACGAGGCCTTTAAAGATGAGTTTGTAAGACTGATGAGTGAAGCCCGCTGGGGCGATCCCTCAGGGGAAAATATTACTATAGGCCCTTTGGCAAGAACTGATCTGCGCGATGCCCTTCACAAACAAGTGGACGATAGCCGCACTATGGGAGCTACGGTTCTGCTGGGAGGGGCTGTTCCTGAAGGCAATGCTGCTTTTTACCCCCCCACGGTACTTGAAAATGTATTACCCGGAATGCCTGCATATCACGAGGAGCTCTTTGGGCCGGTAGCTGTGCTTTACCGCTTCCAGTCAGAAGAACAAGCCCTTGAAATAGCCAACAGCTCGGTATTTGGACTGGGAGCAGCTATCTTTACCGCTGATATTATCCATGGAAAACAACTGGCAGAAAAAGGCCTTGAGGCAGGCTGCGTATTTGTCAACGACTATGTGAAGTCAGATCCACGGCTTCCTTTTGGCGGGATCAAGGAAAGTGGCTATGGGCGCGAACTTTCCGTGGCAGGCATCCGCGAGTTTGTCAACATTAAAACAGTGGTGGTAAAAGGTTGAAGTGCTTGCTGCCTCTCCGGAGTTCCCGGTGTCCCAAATGTCCCTGGCAATAGTTACTAGCTCCTGCGCATTTTCATATTCATCTCCTTCAATACCTTGATGGCCATTTCATAGGCAGGAACATAGCGCTTGTTTCTAAACCAGCCAGATGTTAAATCCTTTAGTTCTGAATGGATAATTTTCATTGAGGAAACAATGGTGGAACGGAACAGTTCGGCGCAATTGGCACAGGTGCATTCCTGAATGTCATAGGTAATATCAAAAGCATGTTTTAATGCTTCTATTGCTTTGAAGTAGTCCTTGTCTATGCGGCCCTGGTGGCTCTCATGAAAGTATCTGTTGATGTCAGGCAATTGCTTTACACATTCTTTTTTGTCAAATGGACAATGAACCAACTCAATTTTATCTTCGTAACTTTGAAAATATACTACTTCATCTACTGCCAGTGAAAATTCCTTTCTGCTCATATCTTCCATATCGTTTATTCTCAGCTATAAAGAAAATAATTTTTTCTCTATGTACAGATAGTTTCCTTAAAATAATAACCCACTGTACGTTTCTGCCCCTAGAATCATTGGAGCTTAGCAAAACATATACAAGGGATCAGAATACATTAAATCTAATAAATCAACAATAATCGCGGCTATGTTGTTTTCTTTACAGTCAAAATAAACAAAATTCTGCACTTAAACACCCAAATTATGTCACTACTTCTGTCTCCCCTCACTGTAAAGGATGTCACTTTCAGAAACCGTGTCGTCATCTCGCCCATGTGCCAGTATTCATCAGTGGATGGTTTGGCCAACGACTGGCATCTGGTTCACCTGGGTAGCCGGGCCGTTGGGGGTGCCGGACTGATTATCCAGGAAGCGACGGCCGTTTCTCCTGAAGGGCGTATATCTATCGATGATCTGGGTATCTATAAAGACGAGCATATCGAAAAGCTGAAAAACATTGTGGCCTTTATTCATGAGCATGGTGCCGTAGCCGGTATCCAGCTGGCCCATGCCGGAAGAAAGGCAAGTTGTGCAGCTCCATGGAACGGGGGTAGGCAACTACAGGCAAAGGATGGGGGCTGGAAAACAGTAGCTCCTTCTTCCATCGCTTTTAATGCCGGAGAGAACCTTCCTCAGGAGCTGGATGCTGAAGGAATAAGGAAAGTGGTGGATGATTTTAAAACAGCCGCCCAAAGGGCCGTACAGGCTGAATATAAAGTAGTGGAAATACATGCTGCCCATGGCTATCTGATTCATCAGTTTCTATCTCCATTGAGTAACCAACGCACGGATGCCTATGGAGGTAGCTTTGAAAACCGTATTCGTCTTTTACTCGAAGTGGTCAAAGCGGTGAAAACCGTATGGCCTGAAAACCTGCCTCTTTTTGTACGCATATCGGCTACTGACTGGTTTGAAGGAGGCTGGAATATTGAAGAAGCTGTACAACTCGCCGCAATTCTTAAACAACAAGGAGTTGACCTGATCGACTGCTCCTCGGGCGGATTGGTCCCGCATGCCAGGATTCCGCTCGGTCCGGGCTACCAGGTGCCCTTTGCCGAAAGAATCAAAAAGCAAACAGGTATTCTAACCGGTGCTGTGGGACTCATCACCGGGGTGCACCAGTCGGAGGATATCTTGCAGCAAGGCAAGGCCGACCTTATCCTGTTGGCACGTACCTCGCTTCGTGAACCTTATTTTGCCCTGCATGCGGCCCACATATTGGGAGATGATATCCTCTGGCCCAAACAGTACCAAAGGGCCAAACCGTAAGGACCTTGTTCATCCTATGGGTACGGGATTTTCTTGTTTATTTTCCTAGCGATTAACAGTGAAAAACATGAAAAGAAGCGTCATCCCTATTGTCTTTATATTACTTTGGCTGGGCGCAGGGGCACAATCGCGCTGGTTGTTCGAGTTGCACGAGGCGGTGGTAACCAATGTTCCCCTGCCCCTTACTATCCATCAAAAGGGCTATCCCGATATTCAGCTTACCGGGGCCCGTTATCATAGCCAGCCTTTTACTCTGCCTCTCTATTACGACGGAAGAATCAGCCGCTGGGACAACGATAGATCATGGGAGATAGAGTTTACCCACCATAAATTATACCTTCAGAATCCCCCACAGGAAGTACAGGAGTTCAATGTATCGCATGGCTTCAACATGTTGATGGTCAACCGGGGCTTCCAAAGGCAAACCTTTCGCTACCGTGCGGGGGCAGGGGTGGTCATTGCCCATCCCGAATCGGAAGTTAGGGGCCTTGTGTTCCCAAACTCCCGAAATAACAACGACCTGAAGTATTACCTCTCCGGCCCCGCGATACATGCCTCCATTAATAAGCCCATTTATTTTGGTCCCCGTTTATTCCTCAATGCCGAAGCAAGTACCACCCTGGCCTATGCATCCGTAAAAGTAGCACAAGGCCATGCCGATGTCTGGAATATTGCCTTCCATCTGATGCTGGGCGTAGGGGTAGAATTGAAGAAGTAAAAATGCTTAATTGCAATGGGCCTGCCATCTTTCAAATGGCCCTGGTTTCCTATAGATCCTTGTAATTACCAGTGGCAACGGTCAGCCGTTTTATAAATTATATTTATTTATTGTTCCATCCTTTCAGTGCCTTTTCCAGGGCATCTTTAAAAACAGTGCTATCCTGTGCCCCAACGATGGCATATTTACGGTCGAAGACAAAGAAAGGCACCCCACTGGTTCCAAGGCGCCTGGCCTCGGCCATCTCCTGGTGTACTTCTTCGGAATACTGGTTGGTTTCAAGGGTCAGGGCAACCTCTTCTTCAGGCAGACCAGCTTCTTTGGCCAGTCGTGTTAAAGTGGCATGATCACTGATCAGTTCCCCATCGGTAAAGTAAGCTTTAAACAATAATTCTTCCATCTCATTGCTGCGTCCGTATTTTTTGGAAAGCTGTATCACCCTGTGGGCATCAAAAGAATTGGTGATCTTTGTCTGGCTGAAACGGTAATCCAATCCAAAGCTTTGGGCCATCCGGGCCAGATTATCGTGTACCATTTCTGACCATTCACGGTTCTTCCCTTTAATCCTTGCCAGGTAGTCATAGCTGTTTACCCCGGGCTGGTACTCCAGTGAAGGATTCAACTGAAAGCTTTTCCATTCCACTTCAATGGAGTCCTTTTGTGCCAGATCTTTCAGGGCGGCCTCAAACTTACGCTTACCGATATAGCAATAAGGGCACATCACATCACTCCATATTTCAACCTTCATTTTTTCCTGCATAAAATATCAATTTTGTAACTATAACCAATAACTGCTATGGATGTTTGGTAATAGCAATCTCAGTTTCAGGTTTCAAATTTCAAATTCCAGGTAGCTGTTCGGGTGAAGGAAAACAGTAAATGATTTAGTAGCTTATTGGATGAAATTAAGAAACTTATAATTCATATTATCCCTTGCCGCTGGCAATGTACAGAGAGCATTCCGAACTTGAAACTGGAAACATGGAATTTGAAACTTACTTTTTTCTCCTTTTGCCTTGTCACGTGAAAGGAGAATATTATTTTTATCCCTTTGGAACAAAAATCTAACTAATAATAATTATTGTAATATGCACAACAGAAGGAAATTCTTTCAGATCGCTGCCGCAGGTTCTGCCGGTATGCTTTTAATGGGCGGCTTTGGTTGCCAGCCTAAAACAGCTGCCACTGCTGCCACGCCGGCTCCTGTCGACCGTAAATCCTTTGGCGTTGGCTTACAGCTTTATACCGTTCGCGATGCCATGACTGCTGATGTCCCCGGTACTTTGAAGAAACTCTCTGATCTGGGTTACAAGAACCTGGAGCTGGCCGGTTATGCCGATGGTAAGTTCTATAGTATTGCACCTGCCGAATTCAAGAAAATGGTCAATGACCTTGGCATGGATGTGGTAAGCAGTCATACCAATGTGGAAGCTGCCGGTATTACTATGGATACTGCAAAAGCCATGGCTGATGCTCACGCTGCCCTTGGCGTGAAGTATTGCGTTCAACCCTGGATTGAAGAAAAAGACCGCAACATCGATTGGTATAAGAAGTCAATTGCAGAATGGAATAAAGTGGGTAAAATAATGAAAGAAGTGGGCATCCAGTTCGGTTACCACAACCATAACTTCGAATTCAAGAATGTAGATGGCATCGTTCCTTACTATGATATTTTCTTACCTGAAATGGATCCACAGTATATCACCATGGAATTAGACCTTTTCTGGGCCAACAAAGCCGGACAGGATCCAATTGCCATGTTCCAGAAATACCCGGGCCGTTTCCAGCTGCTGCACTTCAAAGATATGGCCCACAAACAGGAGCCTTTCTTCGATGTAATCAAAGATGACATTACCACTGTTGGTTCCGGCGTGATTGACTGGAAAGCTATCCTGGCTGCCAAAGAAACTGCAGGGATGAAATACCTGTTCGTGGAAGACGATAACCAGGGAAATGGCAAAACATTCGAATCTCTGGAAATTAGCATCAACAACCTGACTACCAAAATTCTGGTTTAAGCTACTACACAATTCTTTTATTATAAGGGTTCAGATCTCAAAAGTCTGAACCCTTTTTTTTGTCCAATATTAAAAGTATAAAGTTCAAAGTTCTAGATTTCAATTTCAGGTCAAGAGTGATCAGGCCCCCCTACCAATTTGTCTATAATCAATCACTTAAAGGTTTTAAGGACCTTAATGTCTCTAAAAGGCAGGTTCAAGCTTGCCGCCAATAGCCTGCATCCATTAGAATGTTTTCTAAACTATTGCCATTCAGCAAATTATTTCGTAAATTATATAGCACAATATAAATATATAATCTCATGAAAACATTAATTACCTTGTCCTTTATTTTATTGATGGCAATAGCTGCCACGCCGCAGGAAAAGAACTATTCTGATCTCACCGTTACTACCGACTCCCCACTGGCCCTGCAACTGTATAACCAGGGCGTTGAAGACCTTGTTAGCGTTAAGATCAGTGAAGCAAGCGATAATTTTACCAAAGCTGTTGAATTGGATCCCGAATTTATGATGGCCAACGCCATGGCTGCCATGGAGAACCTTTTTACCAATCACCCCGATCAGTTTAAAGCCTATGCCAACAGGGCCATCAACAGTAAGGCTCAGCTGAATGAATCCGAAAAACTGGTACAGATGGCCATGAAAAAAATGGTGGATGACCCACAGGCCGATGTTACCCAGTACGGCCAGGAACTTGTTAGCCTGAATCCTAAATCTTACTTTGCCCACCAATTGCTGGTCACTTTCCAACAGATGGCCAGGGACTCTGAAGGAATCATTAAAACCTGCGAATCAATGCTCTCATTAACCGATAAGCCCGGGCCTGTTTATAACATGATGGGATATGCCTACATGGCTACCAATCAATTAGACAAGGCCAAAGATTCGTTTGAGAAATACCTCAAGGCTGAACCCGACAACGCCAACGCCTATGACTCAATGGGCGATTACTATGCCAAAACCCAGGATTTCGACAATGCCCAGCAAAGCTACATGAGGGCTTATCAAATGGACAGCACCAACTTTATGATCTCACAACAAAAAGCTGAGAAGATTAAAGAACAGGTAGCAGAGAAATAGATGAAGGGTTGAAGGAATGCATTGCCGGCTATTGACTTGCCGTTTGCTGCTGGCAACTGCTTCCATTGGCCATGTGCTGTTATTGGTCAAATGTTTAGCACCCTTTCAAAAGTCCCCTGCGTCCCGATGGTCCCACGCAGCTATTGGCTGCCAAGTATAAACTTTGAACCTGATACTTTAACCTAACCTGATGTTTTGGTAATCAACAAATTATACCGAATATTTTATTACACACTTAAATCTCTACATATATGAAAACACTATTATCCATCATTTTATTATTCATGGCAATAAGTGCCTTTTCGCAGGATGAAGAACTTGCCAATATACCGGTGACCACAGATTCTGAGCAGGCTTTGGGGTTATTCAACGAAGGTATGGACGCTTTAAACGACGTGCTGCTTGTAAAGGCTACCGAGAAGTTTAACGAGGCCAGTGAGCTGGACCCTGATTTCATCATGCCCCAGGTGATGTTGGCCCTGGGAAATCTTTACAACAACGACATCGATAATTTTAAATTACATGCCAATAAAGTCCTTAAAAGCAGGGCTCCCCTGACCAGTCCTGAAAAACTGATCCAGGAGGCCATCAAAAAACTGGATGAAAATCCACAGGCCGATGTAAGTGAGTATGGCAAAAAACTGGTCAAACTTTATCCCGAATCGGTCATGGCTCATGATCTGCTGGCCAATTTCCAGAACATTGCGAAGGATTATGAGGGCGCCTTAAAGACCTACGAGTCTGCCTTGAAAATAGCCCGCAAGCCTGCCCCGATTTACAATGCCATGGGATACGCTTACATGTCGCTGAACCAGATGGATAAGGCCAAAGAATCATTTGACAAATACCTTAAGGCAGCTCCCAACAGCGCCAATGCCTATGACTCCATGGGCGATTATTATGCCAAAACCCAGGACTTGCAGCAAGCCCAGGAATACTACCAGAAAGCCTATGCGATGGACAGTACCAACTTTATGATCTCACAACAAAAAGCTGAGAAAATAAAAGAACAGGTGGCCGAGAAGTAACATGTAAAGATGAGTGAAAATGAGAAGATGAGAATGGACCGGTAATCAGCTTACTGTATTCTTTCTCACCGTTCTCTTTTTTAAATACCTACCCACTGTTGGTTAATTGTAATGAAAAAAACCAGGATTGAAGCCGGCTTCAATCCTGGTTTTTTTATGTTGAAATACTACTGAAAGCAAACCCTTCGTTTTTATGGAGGGATATTAACCATCTCATTATAAATAACCAATCAAATATTTGCAAGGAATGTTAATTATGATTATTTTGTAAGATTATTAAGGGTTTGTTGTGTGCCTGCAGGCATACAAGCATCTTACAAGAAACACACAAGAAACTTACAAGAAACACACAAGAAAGAACTTTAATGCCGAACTATCATGACACTATTAAGACAATCATCGGATACCTCCTTCACCGGGATGATAGGTGGAGTGGTTATTTGTCACCGCAACGGTAAAGTTTACCTTCGCAGGGCCCCGCAGTACAGCAAAAGTTCGTGGACCAAAAATCAAAAGGTTCACCGCACACGGTTTAAGGAAGTAAACCAGTTTTGCAAACAGTTTAAAAAGACACTCATTCAACAGATCTGGAAGTATGCCGACCCGCGCACCAGCGGCCATTCCCTGTTTTTGAAGGCCAACATGGGTGCTTTCTCTTTGGATGGCCAAAGTGTTGACCCTTTAAAAGTTCAGGTGTCAACGGGCGTACTTGAACTGGAACAAGGAATGCAGGTAAGCCGGCAGGCGGGGCAGAGCATCGGTTTTACGGTCCTTTGGCAAAAAAGCAACGGGGGAGGCATCCGCTGGTGGGATGAGCTGATGGTGGTAAGCATGGCCGGGGGCATTTATTCCGACATTTACCCCACGGGTCTTTTAAGGGGAAAATTAGGTGGTGATTTCGTGCTGCCCGCTCTGCCCGAGGACACTTCCCACCTTTATCTATTCTTTGCTTCCAAAGATCGCAGGAGCTATTCACCGAGCCTTTGCTTTGCATTAAACGCAGATTCCGCGGATTAAAGCGGATTCCGCGGATGGGACCAGGTGATCTTTTGAGATGTTTGACTATAAGGCTGACGGGTAATCTCTTGCCCGATAAAATACTATTTTCATTTGCCAGCTGATTATTATATGATTTTATTTTGATTAGTTCAAAATGGTCGGTACCTTCGAAGGTAAATAAAAAGTGAAAGCCTTAAGTAAAAACCATAAATCTACGTTCGAGGTTCTAAAATTTACTTTATTACAAGCTTTACAGGCAATATTATTTGTAACTTAGTGAAAGGATTAGGAAATCATCAATAAGATAAATAGACTGTCTTATGAGCAATACCATTACAGAGCGCAGGAACAAAGCCAATGTACGGCTTATTTTCATCGCTGCCTTTGTTATATTGGGTATTTGGCTGGCCTATGAAATCTTCAACATTTTGTTTCTTTTCTTTATCGCCATTGTGATCACCTTGATACTGAATGCTCCCACCATGTGGCTTGTCTCCAGGAAAATTCCAAGAACAGTGGCTGCCTTGATGGTATTTTTAGGAATGTTGCTTTTCTTGTTTCTGGTAGCATTGCTTGTCATTCCCAAGATACTGGAACAGGTGACCGCCTTGATTAATAATCTTCCCCATTATTATTCGGAGCTGCAAAAGTTAATTGCTTCTCTGATCCGGGATTATCCTTCCTTGCAGGATGAGGTGCAGAAACAATCCACCCTCCAGGATAACATACCCTCCTTATCCAAGTTAATAGCGGGTATTGGCAGGTTTTCCTTTTCACTGATCGGCGGGATCTTTTTGATGATTGTATTGCTGAGCATCGTGTTGTACATGCTGATCAATCCGGCTCCGATGGTAGAGACTTATATCATGCTTTTCCCGGAGGAGAACAGGGACAAGGCAGCCCGGGCACTGGCGCTGGCCTCGAAAATGATGGTGGGATGGATGAAGTCCAATTTGGTGGCCGGGATCATAGATGCCATAGCTGTTTTTTTCTTCCTCACCTACATGGGCGTTCCCGGAGTGTGGATATGGGCCGCACTGGCTTTGTTTACCGAAATAGTTCCCCGCCTTGGAATGTACATGATGGCCGTTCCCCCTATTTTAATCGCCTTGTCTATTGATCCGCTAACGGCCTTGTGGGTGCTGATATTTTACCTGGTTTTAAATGAAATAACCGGAAACATCCTCATGCCCCACATCAGGGCTTCCACCATGGACCTGCATCCTGTATCTACACTTTTTGTGATGATTGCCATGGGCGGTGCCTTTGGATTGATAGGCATATTAATTGCAACGCCATTGACCGCTTTTGTCAAAGCTTACTATGATGTGTTCTATCTCAACGCTGCTTCCAGTGAAAACATCAACGAACAGGTAGAAGTTGTACTGAAAAGAAAAGTGTAAGGATGTTGAAGAAATTATTGCTTTACAAACTGAAAAGATACGCCTTCACTTTTAGAATTGAATCGGATGCTATACATTCCGCTTTTTAGCGTGTTAACAGGAATTGTTTGCGCATCGGAAGAAAGGGTGGCTTTTTTAACCACTGCTCCCATCAGGCTGTATATGGTATAGGAATCATAACGGCCTATTAACGATGAATTCAAATAAAGGAGCTCTTTTGCCGGGTTAGGATAAACAGCCGGTTGGAGATTATTGTAGGTATCCAGTCCGCTGGTCAGTGTATTGGTCAGTGCCAAAACCAGCATGCCGTCTTTTACATAGGCATTGTCGGTAGAAAAATCTACAAGGTTTCCGTCAAAGGTCCAGTTGGCCTTGGCCCATCGCTGGGTATTGAAGGTATTGAAATCGTCGGTCCATTCCAGCTTAAAAGAGTCAGTGGCAGCGGGCACATAACTGGAATATTTAAGCCAATCGA
Organism: Prolixibacteraceae bacterium; assembly: GCA_035297625.1. Classification (GTDB taxonomy): domain Bacteria; phylum Bacteroidota; class Bacteroidia; order Bacteroidales; family Prolixibacteraceae; genus Aquipluma. Next base: position 1,205 of record DATGYU010000063.1, on the reverse strand, counting down.
CCACCTGGTACTGGGGAAGAACTGCCGGGTTGAATGCTCCCGCCCAGGTGGCAGAACCCGAAATCCAGGCATTGAAGCGGATGGATTCTGCATTGGTAAGGGTGGCTACCTGCGTTGTTTTATCGCGCCGCAGTTCCTTGTTGTCGATAAACCAGGCCACATAGGTAGGGGTCCATTCTATCCGGTAAATATGAAAAGTATCCGCTAAGGAATAGGTAAAGGTATGAAGCTTTTCAGACATCTTATTACTGCCGGTCACCCCGTCGGTAATGATGTTGGACTGGAAACTCTTTGCACTGTTTTTGCCAAAGATCTCCAGGTCAATTTCTTCCCAGAAGGCCCCTGCCTGTTCTGAACCTCCTTTGTATAAAAAGAAAGTGGAAAGGATACCGCTTCCCTGGCCCGCTTTCATGCTCATCTCGAAACGACCATATTTTACTGCCGTCTTGGAGTATATTTCCGCGCCTTTATAGTTTTTGGCAAACGTATTTACAGAAAGTAAAATGCAAAATATGCTGATCCTCAATAGTCTTAGTTTCATAAAGCAGTTTTTTAGGTTTTAAAGGGGGCAAGATACGATTTACCGGGGAAAATTAATGCCTTTAGGGATTGCAATTTCATGATAGGGTGACCAATAACGAAATCCTGGCTTTATAGATTGATTTATTTATTATCATATGCTGATGTTTATTTAAAAAACCATGCCTACTGTTTCCAAATAGGTGTAAATCCATTAATTTTATACTGAAATTGCCAGCAATGACAAGAGACAATCTGTTTCCTTAAAATAATGGATTATGAGAACTTTATTTTTAATAATTGCTTGGATAATTGCCTGTAATATGGCGGCATTTTCTCAGTCTTCCCATCCAGTGCAATGGGATACTTCAATGAAGTTTAAAATAGATAAGCCCGGTACTTTTCCCTTTATTAATCCATTGAATAAAGGAAAATTAGAGGTTCCATTCAACACCCAAACCCCATTATTTAATGTTTCAAAGGAAAAAGAGATGATGATTGGCAAACCTGCTGAGGATCACTTTATGGTTCAGGGGGGTATGCCTATCTTGAAACCCAAAGGCTCTTTCCCTATGCCCGTTTATCAACCTGATTCTACTATCCGGTTTACTTTGCAGATCAAGGAGTATAAGAGATTACCGTAAAAAGAGGCAAAATAAATGAAGTCATTGCTTACCGCCTTGTTG